>NZ_DAMBBC010000007.1:0-123026 GCF_032057165.1 Moraxella sp. CTOTU48717
GCTATTCTTCTACTTTATGTGGATTTGTGGTAGTTTTTAATTTCTTTTACTATATTTTGACACACTCACTTTTAACCGAAGCTGCTCGTTATCAAGTTGAAAATTTTGCCCAAATTGGCATGGCTAAATGGGTAAAGTATCGACGAATCAAATAGCGATAATAAGAATTATCATGATTAGGCATAAAAATGCCAATAACCACTTCCATTCAAGCGAAACAAAATCAACCGTGCGACGGACTAACCTAGCAGACCAATGGGGCAGCTGATAAACCACTTCGCCATTGACATGCTTACCGCCTCGATACCAAAGTTTAAGCTGTTTTAACATATGTTTATGCCCATATCTATGTCTGATAAATTGATGAGTATGACACTATTAAACTTCTATTGGGTTAAGTCTATATGACAAATAGATAAAAAATCGTAAAAAATTGATATAAAAACTCACCCGATTGTTTAAAAGAGGGGGAAATGGAGAATATGATAAATGCGTAATATTTTTAGCCAAAGCATGGACAATAAAAGTTATAATGTTCCCCCATTTTTGAGCGCATCATGCTTTTTTATTTATGTCCAACCATCCATTGCTCACTCCCCTCAATATCGGCGACCAGAGCATCGCCAACCGCATCATCGTTGCCCCGATGGCAGGCGTTACTGATAAGCCTTTTCGCATGCTGGCTAAGTCCTTTGGTGCAGGGCATGCGGTGTCAGAGATGATGACGTCTGATGCCACGTTATTTGCTCATCACAAAACGCTGTATCGTGCCAATTTTGATGGCGAAATCGCACCTATTTCTGCGCAAATCGCGGGCTCAGACCCAGAAAAAATCGCCGAAGCGGCTCGCTATCAAGTTGCCAATGGGGCGCAAATTGTCGATATCAATATGGGTTGCCCAGCAAAAAAAGTTTGCAAAAAGCTTGCCGGTTCAGCGCTACTCAAAGATGAAGACTTGGTCAAGCGACTATTGGATGCCACGGTCAATGC
Source organism: Moraxella sp. CTOTU48717 (assembly GCF_032057165.1). Taxonomy (NCBI): domain Bacteria; kingdom Pseudomonadati; phylum Pseudomonadota; class Gammaproteobacteria; order Moraxellales; family Moraxellaceae; genus Moraxella; species Moraxella sp. CTOTU48717. The sequence goes on from NZ_DAMBBC010000007.1 coordinate 991, forward strand.
CGTGGATGTGCCAGTCACGCTAAAAACCCGTCTAGGCTATGCCAATGGTGAAGAAAATATTTTACGTGTCGCACAAATGGCAGAAGAGGCAGGTATCGCCATGATTGTGATACATGGACGTACCCGCGAAGATAAATATCTAGGCCGCGCTCGCTATGAGTTAATTAAAGAAGTCAAAAATCTTCTCACCATTCCTGTTATCGTCAATGGCGATATCGACAGCCCGCAAAAAGCCAAACAAGTATATGAACAAACAGGCGCTGATGGCATTATGATTGGGCGAGCAGGGCAAGGACAGCCTTGGATTTTTCGCGACATTGCGCATTACCTAAAGACTGGTGAAATTTTGCCCAGTCCAACGATGGAGGCGCTAAAAGAGATTGTATTAAGCCATTTGCAAGAGATTTATGCGTTTTATGGTGAATACTCGGGGTGTCGTATCGCTCGTAAACATATTGCTTGGTATACCTCAGGCATTGCCAATTCCAATGCGTTTCGCCAAGCGATGTATGAAGAAGATACCACCGCTGGGCAGTTTAACGTGGTCGCGCGGTTTTTAAAGACGGCGGAATTTGATTAAAACCTTTACTATAAAACAGCCTATCGTAGAGTGCTTATGCCTTTTTAGAAACAAAGATTTGCAAAAAGTCATGATTAATGAATTTAGAATCTGTTAAAATTTTGCTGAGTCTGTGTAAAAGACCGATATCAAACAATAACCACATATTATTAATCAAATCAGATCAAATCAAATCATAAGGAGTCAGCGATGGCACAATTACGAATTGGCGACACGGCACCAAATTTTGACGCACAAACCACCGAAGGCAACATCAATTTTTACGATTGGCAAGGTGATAACTGGGTGGTTTTATTCTCACATCCGGCAGACTTTACCCCAGTTTGCACCACGGAGTTAGGACGCACGGCATCATTGGGTGACGAATTCAAAAAACGCCATGTCAAACCGATCGCATTATCAGTCGATAGCGTCGAAGATCACAAAGCTTGGGCAGGCGATATCTCAGAAACCCAAGGCTGCGCGGTGAATTTCCCTATCATTGCAGACGCCGATAAAAAAGTATCGGAAGCTTACGACATGATTCACCCAAATGCGTCAACCACGCACACGGTTCGCAGCGTATTTATTATCGATCCACAGCATAAACTGCGGCTAACTTTCACTTACCCAGCCGCCGTAGGTCGTAACTTCAATGAAATTTTACGGGTGATTGATGCCTTGCAATTGTCAGATAATTATGGCATTGCAACGCCAGTTGAGTGGCAAGACGGGGACGATGTGATTATCCCGCCAAGCGTCAAAAACGAAGAAATCGCGGCGAAATTCCCAAAAGGTCATAAAGAAATTAAGCCTTATCTGCGCACCACGCCACAACCGAATAAATAACCGTTTATGTTAAGTTTGACATCAAAAACCTAGTCGCTTGACTGGGTTTTTTTATGCCAACTCTTCCATTTGCCAACTTTTCCATTATTAAAGGTACTAAACTAAATTTACAGAACGGATGCTGAGTAACCATAAATATTTGGCTAAACTTCGATTAATGGTCTAATAATGGATATAAAGAATGATAAACAATCAAGTTAAAGGCGGCTTTAAAACCAGCGCATTGCTCATGCTTGCCCTGACTGGTTGCCAAACGGTGCATACTAACCCATCAGCACCTATTGAAAGAGTGCCATACGTGCAGCTGCCCATCTTTATCGGCTCTACCCCAACCACTAATTCTTTACAGAGTTATGATTGGCAGCTTAACAATATCAATAGCACAGATCCGATTACGTGGAATGGTTCATACTTGCAAACACAGAATGGCAAAATTACGCTAAACTTTAACCAAAATCACATAACCTATAATGTAGGCTGTAACCAACTATCAAATCAATATAGCCTAAGCAAAAATACCATGCAACCCATTGGGACAGGTATTAGTACTTTAATGGGTTGTGGTGAATTGCAAGCACCGGAACAATGGCTTGCTAAACAGATGCAAAGCCCAAGTGAACTACAAATAATGGAAACTCAAGTAGATGCAGTATTGTCGCAAACCACGGCTGATGGTAGCTGGCTTCAGTGGGTAGGTAAATTAAAGCCTGAAGTAAAATACGGCAAAGGGGAAACCGTATTTTTGGAGGTCAAACCCAAATGGCAGTATTGCGACAACGTGACCGATAGAAAGTGCCTAGAAGTGCGTGACATCAATTATGACACGCAGGGACTAAAAACAGCGGTGGGTCAATGGCATTTTCTCGATGCGCCAATCATGGGTTATCGTCATGACGAAAGCGCACAGCGGGTTTTGCGCTTGACTCGCTATCGCACCGCACCGACCGATACCAAAGGTTACGGCAACCTTTATAAGCTTGATAGCGTGATTGAAACACAGTTCATTGCCAACTAATTTGGGTCGTCAAACAGCGATGATACCGCTTATGTACCCTCGCTGTTTGACTATATCATTGACCAATCATCGATGCCGGATAGCCCAAGATTGATGAATGGGTTTTTTCAGGTCATAATCGAAACCAATCGTTTGCCCAGTCAAGGCTTCAACGTGATAACGGTTGTTAATTTCGTCGTCTAGCACAAATTTGGTAAAGTTATTGGAAAAATACAACACGCCTTCAGCGGATAAGCGATTCATGGCACGGTTGATGAGTGGTACGTGGTCGCGCTGCACATCAAAAGTACCTTGAAACTTCTTGGAGTTAGAAAAAGTCGGCGGATCGATAAAAATCACATCGTACTGCTCAGTATTGCTTTTAATCCATTCAAAAATATCTTGGGCAATAAACTGGTAGTTTGGCAAATCTGGCAAGCCGTTTAGGGCAAAATTTTTGCGTCCCCAATCCAGATAGTTTTGTGATAAATCCACCGATGTCACCGCTTTTGCCCCGCCCAATGCCGCATGTACACTGGCAGTACAAGTATAAGCAAACAGATTAAGCACCGTTTTACCGCGTGCGTTTTCTGCAATAATTTTTCGGAGGCTGCGATGGTCAAGGAATAACCCTGTATCCAAATAATCGCTAAAGTTCACCAAAAAATACGCCCGTTGGTTGTTGGCGGTTGGCTCGCTGACCACATGGAATTTACCCGAATTGGCTTTTTTCTCATACTGCTCATTGCCGGATTGGCGGGCGCGGGTTTTGATAAACACTTGCTCACGGTTCACTTGCAAGGCTTCACGCACGCCATGCAGCGCTAGATTAAAGCGTTTTTTGGCGGTCTCTAACGGGATTGATTTGGGAGCGGCATATTCTTGCACATGCACAAACTCACCATACACATCGACCGCCACTTTAAAATCAGGTAAGTCGGCATCATACACCCGCAGATTGGTCACGGCTTGTTTGTGAGCCAGCTTACGCAGATTGGCAAGATTTTTTTGTAGTCGATTGACAAAATCTTGACCTTCATCTACGGCGATTTCACGTTTTTCAAAGCGCGTAATCAACGGTGTGTCTTTACTCTTTAACAGCTCACCATAACGAAAATAAACGGTGATAGCGCCATTATGACAGCGCAGGGTTTTTGGCTCGGCAAGGGGTAGTACGTCGGCTTGTTCAACTTTGGCAGCGAGGACACCCAAAGTCACTTTGGCAGGGCTATCTGCAAACAGCGCTTGTAATTTTTTACCCAAACCTTGATACAAGGGTTTAATCAATTCTTCTTCACCCAGACGCTCACCATACGGTGGGTTGGTGATAAACAGGGGATTGACCCAACCATTGACTTGTTTTTCTAGTGCCAAATTAAGGGTCGCCAGTGACCGCTGCTGCAAAGTAATACGGTTGATGATAGGCGTCAAACCTGCGGCGATTAAATTTTTGTGCGTGGCTCGAACCGCGCCTGAGTCCATATCAAAAGCAAATACCGCGGGCATCTCGCCATTTGCCATGGCATTTAGGCGATGATGAAAACGGGTTTGCGCGTCTTGCACCATGGCCTCCCAAAGGGCAGTATCATGATGTTGCCATGCATAAAACCCAAATTGGCTATCGGCTTTATCCAGTCCTACGGCATAATCTGCGCTCATCAGTAAGGCTTCAATAATCAGCGTGCCTGAGCCACACATGGGGTCAACGATACTGTCAAATTGGGTGGTGTGAAAATTCACGCTATAGAGCAGGGCAGCCGCCAAGTTTTCTTTGAGTGGCGCTTCGGTCATCGCAGCACGATAACCACGGCGGTGCAAACTGGTACCTGATAAATCTAAATACAATTCAGCTTGTTTGTCACCCACCGTAGCGACAATGCCAAAATCGGGGGTTTTATCGACATTGGGGCGACGACCGAACTGCTCGTTAAATTGGTCGGCAATCGCATCTTTGACGCGCAGCATGGTGAATTGTTGGTTGGCTTGTACGCGCTTATCTAGGGTCAAACGAATCGCAAAGGTCTGCTCCAAATCAAATAACTGGGTCCATTTGACAGTTTTGGCAAAGGTATAGAGCTGATCTGCAATATCGTACTCGGGATTGATGTTCTTTTTGCCCAGTGGTAACAATACCCGCGATGCCACACGAGACCATAGACAAACTTGATAAATCTGCGCTAACGTCAATGTCGCCATCAGCCGACCCGTGCGCTCAATTTGTGTACCTATACCAAAGCTTGCCAGCTCAGTTTGCAAGGGAATCTCTAGCCCATCCGCACAAGTGATGACAATGTGAAAAGTTTGCCCAACGGGCGTTGTATTGCTGTCTGTCATAAAAACTGCCAAAAAAAGTCAAAGTTGATTAATGGCGTATTTTAGCATGATTAGCAAAGGACAAATGACAGAATGTCTGAAATTATGGAGAAGTTTTTACCGATGGGGCTGCTTCGCTTGGCATTGCGCTTGGCATTAAAAGCTGCATATGAGGGTAAGGTGTGGCAATGCCGGCATCATCGAGTGCTACTTTGATTTGTTCGCGTAGATTTTCTTTGATAAATGGCATTCGAGACACGTGTGGCGGATTGACCCAAAACCGCACGATAAAAAACACCCCAAAATCGCCAATTTTATCCACTGTCGCTGTGGGCGCAGGACGCTCTAGTACCTCTTTGGTGTTGGCTAAAATATCAAGGATAATAGCGCGAGCAGTTTCGATATCCGCTTCCAACGCGATACGCACTTCAATATCAAAACGAATCAGATTTTTGGCAGTTAAATTAATGACTTCTGCTGAAGCAACCGTTGAATTGGGGAAAATCACAGTGATATTATCACGGGTCAAAATTTGGGTAGTGCGCAGGGCGATTTGCACCACTTTACCTTCTTTTTCATTGATGCTGACCCAATCACCGACTTGAAACGACTGCTCAATCAAAATGGTGATACCGGCAATAAAGTTGGCAAGTGTGGCTTGCGCGGCAAAACCCACTGCGATACCCGCAATCCCAAGACCTGCGACCACAGACACAATATCAAAACCAAACTGCGACATCACCGAGGCAATCCACAATACGATGATGAGCATGGACAACAAATTGTGCAGTAGTTGTTCAATCGACGCGTTTAGTCCATAATTTTTGAGCATTTTTTGCATCAAATAACCGAGGTTGTACCACGCCATATAAAAAATCACTGACCAAATACCTGCTTTGGCAGTGGCTTTGACTGTTTCAGGTTCAAAATTAAGCTGACTCATCACCGCAAGCAAACTTGAAAACAACCACATTAATCGTGCGATGAGCCTTAACGATTGGCTGTATTTACTGTCTTTGGCGATAAAACGGGCGGAATTGATGAGCAATAAACTTAACCGATAGACCACGCCCAAAATTGCCAACAGCACCATAATTTTGATGCCTGTGCTGGCAAGTTTGGAGAGATACAGCGGCCAATTAACCGCTTCGTCTTCGAGCGAACCACCGACTGCTTTATAGACGTCATAATACAAGTCGTGATAGATATTTTTAAAAAATTGGTTCACGGACATACAATGAGTGATCTCGAGTCAAAAAATCAAAATAAAATAAGGCGTTTGGGTTAATTTAGGTTAGTTTGGGTTAAAGGGTGGGCAATATCGCAAGTAATTTATCAATATGCCCCTTGGCGCGGACATTGCGCATCTCATGAACCAGCTTGCCTGCGTTGTCGAAAATTAACGTTGAACGTACCACGCCAAGGCTGACTTTGCCGTATAGTTTTTTCTCGGCAATGATGCCAAAATATTGGCAAAGTTGTTCATCGGTATCACTCACCAGCGCAAAATTAATTTGTTGGTTGGCGATAAATTTTTCATGGCTTTTAACACTATCTCTTGATACGCCAATGACTTGGTAGCCAAGCTGCTGCAATTGGGTCAAATGCTGGCTAAAATCTTGCGCTTGTACAGTACAGCCTGAGGTGTTGTCTTTTGGATAAAAGTACAGAATCAAGCCTTTCTCTGACTGCTTTGCGTAGTCTTGCAGGTTGATTTGACGCTGGATAAATTGCGGCTGCGCTGTAGCATGACGGCTGGTATCCGCTTCAACCGTGGTGACTAAAAAATTGGGTAGTTGAGTCATGGACATTTCCCAAGCAAAAATTGAACTAACAATATCAGAAAGCCAGATTGAGTACAAACTTCTTCATGCGACAAAATAAAAAAAGACCAGTAAACAACTGGTCTGGTGGTGCGGCGCTATCGATTATGGTATTGAGTGTAACCAATTAGGGACGGGCTTTATTAAATTTAACGCCGTTACCGCACGCTTTCATACGAGCACTGATGGTTTGGAAAGTTTTGTTTTGGCGAACATCTTTGCCACTTTTTACCCAGGTATCGAGCTCATTTTTTTGCGCTTGGGTGATTTTTGATTGTTCATCTACCACACAAGTACATACTTTTTTTGCAGAAGCGGCATCAGTGATGTGTTTTTCGGTCATTTGTGTAGCGCAAGCATTGACATATTGTGGGTTGGCGGCATGCGCGGCAAACGGCAAAACCATGCTAGCAAATAGGGTCACGATGGCTGAATGTTTCATAGTTTATCCTCATAAGAGACAGCAGTATAGAACAGCAGGTGTTCAATCGTACAATGGCTAGCTTTACCGTTGACGCAATAAAGCTGGCAGGATTTGATGATGATAGATTACTGATAAATAGTCGGGTCATCTATTTCAGCTTGTAAAAAACCTTGCTGACGTAGATAGCAGCTATCGCAGTGCCCGCAGGCGCGTCCTTCGCTATCTGCGCGGTAGCATGACACGGTCAAAGCATAATCCACCCCCAGCGATACCCCAAGCTTAATGATTTCTGCTTTACTTAAATGCAACAATGGCGTTGCAATGTGGAGATGATTGCCCATCACACCGGCTTTGGTAGCGAGATTTGCCATCTTTTCAAAGGCTTCAATATATTCAGGACGACAATCAGGATAGCCTGAATAATCGACTGCATTGACACCAATCACAATGGCATTGGACTGTGTCACCTCTGCCAATGCCAGCGCATACGACAAAAAGATGGTATTACGCGCAGGTACATAAGTAATTGGAATGCTGTCATTATGCTGATTATCGCTAAAATCTGTTTGTTTGGCATCGGGTACCACCAGCGAAGCATCGGTCAACGCCGAGCCACCTAACTGTGCCAAATCAATATCAATAATACGATGGTTGACTTGAGCAGTCGCGGCAATTTTTTTGGCGGCATTAAGTTCGCTATTGTGGCGCTGACCGTAGTTAAAGCTTACCGCTGTGACGTTGGCATAATTGGCTTTTGCCCAGTAAAGGCAAGTCACGGAATCTAGCCCGCCCGAGAGTAAGACGACGGCGTTTTGTGATGTGGTTGATGTACTCATAGAGGATTTACTAACGACAAAAGGTGTATTTTATCAGAACTTAAGCAATTGTTGATGGGAAAATATGGGGCTAAAAGTAGTCAACGCAATATTAGCCAAAAAACTGCTATCACTACCAGTAAATATTTGCGTATTTCACCCAAATACCTTATAAAATAACCAAAAAGTTTTAAACCGAGCTTTAAACTACGTTATCCGACACTTTAGCCCAGTACCTACCACTGTAATCATTGCAGCATTTTTTATTTTCTTTATTTTTTTTCATTTTTAAGGTTATTCATGATAGTTCATACCCATTTTGTTAGCCATACTGCCATCTTATCAGCCATAAGCGTTGGCTTGCTGTATTTGACAGGTTGTAGTGTTGCGCCCTCGGCCGCCACGCCCGATAGCAGTACTGTTACTATTCCTACTACTATTGCTGCCACCCAAGCGAACACAGATACCCAAGCACTCACCACACGCCCGCTAGACAAGGCGCTACAAAAATGCGCTAGCGAGTTTTTGGATAAAACCCAGCCGACAATGACTGCCAAGCTGTCGCAAAAAACCTACCCACTGTGCTTTAATGGCTTTGCGGTGATGTATTCGGGGGTCACCAAAACCCCTATTTGGGTCGCTGAGCATTTGACGCGACAACGAATAGCGGCTGCCAAAACCTTGGTGAGAGAGGGTAACTTTCATGAAGAAACTCGCCTGCCAACCGAGGTGCGTAGTCTATTGAGCGATTATACCAATACCGGATTTGACAGAGGGCATTTAGCGCCCAATGCTGATATGGCAAACCCGGACTCACAATTTGATAGTTTTAGTTTAGCCAATATTGCCCCACAAACGCCTGACAACAACCGGAAAACTTGGGTAAAAATTGAAACACAAACTCGCAACCTGACCAACCAATACGGCTCAGCTTATGTGGTGACAGGGGTGGCGTTCTTAACACCGGAAGTCAAACGGCTAAAAAATCGTGTGCTGGTGCCATCGCATTTTTTTAAAGCGGTATATTTGCCATCACAGCATCAAGCGATGGCATTTTTTAGCCCAAATGATGATAGCGGAACTGTTGAAAAAATTAGCCTAAGCACACTTAAAAAACGCACCGGGGTCAATGCGTTTCCCAGTTTGCCGAGTAATGTAGCGACTATTGCACCATAACCACAAGCAGTAATTAGCAAGTCAAAAACTAGCAAATCAGCAACTAAACAGGGGGAAAAGATGAGTGCTTTTAAACCATTTCAAAATGATAGCCAAAGCGTGGGATTGGGCGAGTTTACCCTTGAGAATCAAGGAGAACAAGTCAATCTCTATGGCAGTGCGACGTTTACGTTGGATAAACAAAGTTTAGCCACGGCAAAACAATTGCAAGATGTGTTGAGCCAAATCATTGCGTATTTAGAAGCCCATCAAGCGCAAACAGTGGAAAAATCTGCCACGCAACAGGAGCAAGCGTCGCACGTGGACGAAGTAAATAACCCTTTCTTATAAATAAAAAAAGCGCAAATCAAACAATTTGCGCTTTTTATGGGTCAACTATTTATTGGTAAACTAGGCATCAAACTAGGCATTAAAACTGATAGTTAAAGCCAATTTTAGTTTTGCTATCGACACGGTTATCAACCAGTGGGCTGTCTTTTTGCTCATCGCTCAAATACTCTAAATGCTGACTGATAAACGCACTCCAGCGTGGCGAAATTGCGTAACTGGCGCTGACATTGACATAGGGAGTGATGCTACTATCAGCGTTATAAGCTTTTATCCCGGTGCGTAGCGATTCTTGCTCAGAAACACCAAAGTAGTAGTTGTTGTACTTGTCATTGTACCACTGCAGTCCTAACTCAGGATAGATGGTAACTTTATCATCCATTACCTTAAATCTGCTCAAATGCGCCACTTTTGCGCTAGTACCATCACTGCGACCCAATGCATCAGTTTCCAGTTGCGCTTTAAAGCCACCATACGGGGTGATGCGCATATAGCTAGTGCCCACCATAGCAGACCATTTACGCTCATCGAGTCCTTTTAACGCCGCTGTGCTCGCATCGTCTGGATCAAATGAACGGCTATCGTAGCTTGCGGTCAATCGCCATTCGTTTTGTGCATCTTTGTAGGGATAATAACCCGCTTCACTGCCTTCAATGTAGAATCGATTGTTGTCATAAAATGCCTGTGGCATGATCGTAACATCATTGTCCTTGTCGTACGCATAATGATTGATAGACGCGTTTAAACCCAGTTTAAAGTGGGCATTGGTATCCACTGGCATAGAAGCTGCGTGGGCAAGTGTTGAGCCCAACATACTGGCAAGTACCAGACAAGGTGCGAAAAATTGTTTCATAAAAACATCCTGTGAGAGTGGGTCATACAAAAAAGTGCTGACAGGCGCAAAGCGTAGAAAATAACAACCGATTTGCCTGTGAACCATACAGCAAGGTGATAAATTTATTATGGCATAAAAAGGTGAGCGCAAATAGTTGAATTTAAAGGTGCGATAGATAAAATCCAAGCCAGCATAAATCACTGAGCTACCTTGAGAACACCATTAAAATGTTATAATATAACATTTTAATATTCTCAATACTTGATTGGGCGACCCAGCATGATAAACGCATTGATTAACAAATATGCTTTTTTTAGCCGACCTTTTTTGCTACTAAGGCTACTAAAAACCCCCGCGATTGCCGGGATGACATTGACGATGAGCCTATTGGGGGGATTAACAGGCTGCCAAAAGCAAACTGATAATCAATCCACTTCAACGCAATCAGCCTCAAATCAATCCCCATCAAATAGCTCAGCTACAACAGTCTCATCAAACACCGTTATTGATAGCCAATTACCCACCGTGTATGCGACCACCAATGTGTGGGGTTTGGTAGCTAAAGCGGTCGGGGGGGATAAAGTCAATGTGATTGTGGGGGTCGATGATTTATCACAAGATCCGCATGATTATCAAGCCACAGCGACCGACAAGCTTAACATCACTAAGTCCGCTGTCATGCTGGTCAACGGTGGTGGGTATGATGATTGGGGTATGAGCTTAGCTGAGTCGGTGAGTCACAAACCTGTAGTGATTAATGCCGTAGCACTTTCAGGACTGTCGCCTAACACGGACAAAGCGGCAGATGAGCCTGCCGGTGAACAACACCAACACGACACCCAACAAGAAATAAATACCGCTCATCCGCAACCATCAGATCATCCTCACGTGCCCAGTGAAGGGCATAGCGAAGTACATAGTCACTCGCACGGTGACTTCAATGAGCACGTGTTTTTCTCCCTTGATACAGCAAAAAAAGTGGCTGAAGCGGTCAACAAGCAATTGGCTGCAACATCGCCTGCCAATCAAGCAATTTATGCGAAAAATACCCAGCAATTCATCCAGCAAATTGATGCCCTTAAAGTCAAAGCCAAACAAATCGGACAGCAAAAAGCCATCACTGCCTTTGCTACGGAGCCTGTCATTGGTTATTTGCTAGCCGATATGGGCATCAAGGATGTGACGCCAAAAGCCTATGCTGTGCAATCAGAGACGGATGCAGGGGTATCGGTCAAAGTACTCAATGACAGCAAAAGCCTGCTGAGCAATAAACAAGTCGGTTTGTTGGTGGTCAATGCCCAGACCGAGGATGCCACCTCAAAGCAACTAATCACATTGGCGAAGGCATCAACAGTCCCGGTTGTGGCGGTCTATGAAACTCTGCCCGATGGCGTGACAAGCTATACGCAATTTATTGAAAAAACCCTGGATGATTTTGCGGCCGCGACGCGCTAATTTTAACTAGCCTAAAAATTTTAGATTACCCATTAACGCATTTGGGGAAAAATTTGCGTTAATTGGTATAGTATTGGCTGGTTATCCTTTATAATGCTTAATTTTTAGCCCAGATTTTTTGCAATGTGATATTGCCAATCAACCATCCTTGCCTTTGGGATCTTGTCGTTAATCTTGCCGTTAGGATGAAGAAGTAGCTACCATGCCCATGTCAACCACCAAAATAGCCAATAGCGAGCGGCAGTTTGCGCAGGCTATTCATTGCCAATCGTTTATCAGATTGCCCCAATCACAGCAAGTCGTTTTGCAAGTCAAAGATGGCAGTATGCACTTTGGACAACGTCTGCTGTGGCAGGATGTCAATTTTTCGATTTTATCGGGTGAATTTGTGGCATTGCTCGGCGCAAACGGTACAGGCAAGACGACATTGCTGCGAAGTTTACTTAAACTTGTGCCCCTATCAAGTGGTTCAATCACGCTTGGCAAAGATATTCGAGTGGGCTATGTGCCTCAGCTCAAAGACTTTGCGCCAAAACTACCGATTCGGGGTAGGGACTTGGTGCAGCTAGGGCTGGATGGGGAAAATTATCTGTTTGGTCTGTTTAGCCCCAAAAAAACTTTGGGTGGTTTTTGGCAAACAGCAAAACAAAAAAAATATTTGGTGGATAAAGCCATTGCGGAAGTCGGCGGTGAGTCATTTTGTGATGCGCCGCTTACTATGCTCTCGGGTGGTGAGCAGCAGCGCATGCGTATCGCCCAAGCCTTGGTCGCTGAGCCTGATGTTTTGTTGATGGATGAGCCGCTGCTGAGTCTTGATGTGGCAAGCCAGTATGTGGTCAGTGATATTTTAGCCCATCGCAAACAGGCGCATCATACCGCGATTTTGATGATTAGCCATGAACTCGAGCCGATTATACCCTTGGTAGATAAAGTGCTGCGCCTTGAAAATGCGACTGCCAACCTCGGTGGTGTCGACTTAATCAATCGATTTCGCTAATTTATTTGCTTCAATCAAAAACAAGCCATCACATTCGATGGTTTTTTAACTTTTGGAATTTACATGCTGCTCACGACTTGGCTACATACCATCATCAATTTTGATAACTTTGCTGAGCTGTTGCCCTTGGTGTCGACGTCCATCGTGGCCGCGGTGTTATTGGGTGTGATGGCGGGATTCATTGGACCGATGGTACAGGCACGGGACATGGCATTTGCCGTGCATGGGACAGCAGAGCTGTCGTTTGCAGGGGCGGCGTGTGCCTTATGGTTAGGGTCTTCAGTGACGATAGGTGCCGTCATTGGGGCGGTGACGGCTGGCATGGTGCTGGGAGTCATGGGGATTGATGGCAAAAACCGCAACTCAGTGGTGGGTATTTTGTTGCCATTCGGGCTTGGGCTGGGGGTGTTGTTTTTATCCTTGTATCAAGGGCGCTCCTCCAATAAATTTGGCTTATTAACCGGGCAGATTGTTGCAATCACGCCCGCTGAATTGCAGTCAATGTTAGTGGTCGCGGTGATTGTACTGTCAATCATTGCTATATTTGGTCAGCGCATGTTATTTGCCGCAGTCGACCCGCAAGTTGCCCAAGCACAGCATTTAAATTTAACATTTTTATCCTTGCTGTTTATGTTTGCACTGAGTCTTGTGGTGGCGGTGAGTGTGCAGTTTGTCGGTGCATTGCTGCTATTATCGTTACTCATCACGCCTGCGGCGGCGGCGAGTCAAGTGACGGCTAGACCTATCTATGTCTATTTGTTGTCCATGCTGTTTGCCATCATCGCTGGGGTCGGCGGGATATTACTATCGTTAGGACCTGGACTGCCGATTTCACCTTATATCACCACGATTTCATTTGTGATTTATTTAAGCTGCTGGGGAATTGGCTACCTAAGAAAAAAAGCAGGGTGGAACAAACGCTTAGCTGCAAACTTTTCTTAATCAACAGGCGATAAAAACAGCGCAAATGGTATCAATTTGCGCTGTTTTTATCTGGATGTGTATTAAACTTTAAACTTCAGCCAGGCTAGTAGGGGCATCAATGGTTTCAATCACGCCACCCCCTAAACAAATATCACCGTCATAAAACACACAAGACTGACCGGGTGTCACCGCACGCTGTGGCTCGTCAAATACCACTTTTATGGTGTCACCCGTTTCATCAAGGGCAAAAACTGTGCAGGCTTGATCGGGCTGACGATAGCGCGTTTTGGCGGTACAGCGATAACCTTGGGCAGTAAACAGTTGGGCAGGTGCATCAACCACCCAGTCAAGCTTATAAGCAGTCAATTCAGTGGATTGTAACATCGGATGGTCATGCCCTTGACCGACAATCAGGCGATTATTATCCAAGTCTTTGTACAACACAAACCAAGGCGCCTCATCTCTATCTTTGACCCCACCAATACCAATACCGCCACGTTGACCAAGTGTGTAATACATTAAGCCATCATGGGTGCCGATTTTTTTGCCATCATCGGTATAGATATCGCCTTTTTGAGCGGGCAAATACTGCTGTAAAAAGTCTTTAAAGCGTCGCTCGCCGATAAAGCAAATGCCGGTAGAGTCTTTTTTCTTCGCTGTCGCTAAATCATACTGCTCGGCAATACGGCGTACTTCAGGTTTTTCTAATTCACCCACAGGGAACAATGTTTTGGCGATTTTATCGCCTGCGACTGCGTGCAGAAAATAGCTTTGGTCTTTATTGTTATCAAGTCCGCGCAGCAGCGGCGCTTTGCCATTTTCATCACCAAAACCGCGGCGTGCATAGTGACCGGTGGCAATATAATCCGCCCCCAAGGTTAGCGCATAATCCAAAAAGGCTTTAAACTTGACTTCTTTGTTGCATAAAATATCAGGATTTGGTGTGCGACCGGCGCTATATTCCGCCAAAAAATGCTCAAATACGCGATCCCAATATTCCATGGCAAAGTTGGCGGTATGTAGCTTAATACCGATTTTATCGGCGACCGCTTGCGCGTCGGCAAGGTCAGTCATGGCGGTACAATATTCGGTACCATCATCTTCTTCCCAGTTTTTCATAAACAAGCCTTCAACGTCAAAGCCCGCTTGTTTGAGCAAAACGGCGGTGACAGAAGAATCGACACCCCCTGACATCCCCACAATGACGCGAGTTTGGGCAGGGTTGGCAATATCAGATAAATTAACAGCAGTTGAATATGTCATAATTTTTAAAAGTGCCAAAAGGGTTATTATAGCAAATTTATTGCTTGTTAAAAATCAATAAACCTGCCACAATACCGTTATCGGATGAGCCGATATCGAAAAAACCCAACTTATTCTCGTAAGTTGGGTTTTTTAATGCGCAAATTATATTAATTGATTTTTTCAAATTCACTGATTGGCTTTAATAGATAAAGCGACATTGTAAATTCACAAACATTCTTTATATAACCTTTACTTATGATAAAAAATTTGGGGCTGGTATGCGTTGGATATTTCTGACCGTCATTGTATTGTTGTTTGAATTGTTTACTTATGGGGCAGGGCGGGGGCTGCAGTGGTGGGCAGGGTCTTGGTTATCCGATCGGTCTTCTCGCTATTTGATGATTAGTCTATTTGTGATGAGTAATGCGTTATTGGTATTTGGCATCGCACGATTGACAAGCTTTGGGCTTAAGCTGTCTATGACTTGGCTGACTATTTTGTGGTTTGTCATCATGTCGATGGTGGCGGTGGGCATTATCAATTTGGTGTTGATGAAAGTTGCCCCGCAATTTTTTAATTCCGTGAGTTATCAAACTTACGGAGAACGCATTTTGTTGCCGCTGGTGTTTTTTGGCATGGTGTTGATGGGTATTTATAATGCTTATACACCCACCATTCGTCATATCACCTTGACTGCCAATCAGCCACTTGCTAAACCGATTCGGATTGGGATGGTTTCAGACTTGCATTTGGGTCTAATGGTCGGTGAGCGGCAAATTAACCGATTAACCGATATGGTAAAAGTACACAACGTGCAACTGCTGCTGATGCCTGGCGATATCATGGATGATAATGTTGACTATTATACCTCGCAAAATATGCAGCCAGCACTGCAGCAACTAGCAAATGCAGTGCCAATGGGCGCGTACGCCACGTTAGGTAATCATGATATGTATGGGCATGAAGGCGAGATTCGCGATGCAATCCAAAAAGCCAATATCACCTTATTGGCAGATGATAACGTGTTGGTTGATAACCAGCTTTGGTTGGTAGGACGACTGGATAATCATGCCAGTTATCGTAAAGCGACCAAGGATTTAATGCCGTCAAGTACCGATAAGCCGATTATTTTACTTGACCATGAGCCCAATGAGATTGAACAAAACGTACAATTACCGATTGATTTACAAGTGTCTGGACATACCCATAATGGGCAGATATTTCCTGCCAATTTCATTGTCAAATTTATCAACCGTTTGGGTTACGGCTATGAGCGTATCAACAATACCGATGTGATTGTAAGCTCGGGCTATGGTTTTTGGGGTGTGCCGTTTCGGTTGGGCTCACAAGCGGAGCTTTGGGTGATTGATTTAGTCGGTAAAAAATCCTAAATCTAGCTTAATTACGCTTTAACTAATGTTTAATGAGGATATCAAGGCTACTGCGGATTATGATGATGAGAGATTACTGTATAGACACTGTCTGCATCATCAGTTGTATATTGCTACGAATATCCTCGAGTGATATGTGGTGGTCTTGCTGCAGGCAGTAACTTAAATTATTTAATATAATGCCTGCATACGTATGCCCTTGAAACTCTAAGTCGCCTGGGCGTCCATGACGCTTGGCATGCTCAATATAATTTTGTTTGATTAACGCATATATGTCATCATATAAATGAATATTGGGGGTTTTGATTTGCCAAAAAGCCAGTATGCGTTGTTTTTGCGCGTGAATAAACGCCCAAAATTGTTCCAAACACATCAGTAAATTTTCTTGACTGGCGACACTAAAGCGTTCAGTTAAAAACTTCTCATACACTTGGCGAAAATTACTTACCATTTTCTCTGCCAGCGCCTCTTTACTGGCGTAATGACGATAAAAGGTTGAGCGATTAATCGCCGCAGTATCTAAAATATCTTGGACCGTGATGGCGCGGTAACGTTTCTGCTGCAGTAATGCCAGAAAAGCTTGCTCGATATGTTGTTCAGTCTTAATGACCCGTAAATCATTTTCGTTCATCGCTTTTTTGTATCCTTACGCTCTTCATCTTACGCTTTATGTCTTAGCCTTTAAATTTTAGCAATCGCACGAATTGCGCAAAATTTTTACAATAAACAACATTATCTACCTAACTGTATTCTTATGCAACATTTATGTTTTATTTGATGCTTGATGGCTGTTTAGGATAGTTTTATATTGCCACCCATTAAGCATATCAAATTACATAATCAAGCATATTGTCTAGGATAAATCCGTCTGCCAACCGTCGGATTTTTTAGATTTTTCCACTCAAGTTTAGCGATAAGGACGAAAAAATGGCTGAAACCATGCCGACTGGGGTTGATGATAGCCCTGAACCAGCACCGACACCCGCACCTATAGATAGCACAACCCAACTTCCTGCCAAATCCAAACGTAAAAAAAACCTATTGTTATTTACCTTGATTGTTTTAGCGATTGCGGCGGTGACGTTATGGCTATACTTCACCCAATGGCGCTATCAAGTCAGTACCGAAGACGCCTATGTGAGCGGCAACCAAGTACAAATCAACGCGCAAATATCGGGGACGGTGACAGCAATTGGGGTCAATGACACGGATATGGTCAAAGCCGGGCAAACCTTGGTGGCGTTAGACCAAGCGGATAATGGCTTAGCCCTTGAAACCGCCAAAGCACAATTGCGAACAGCAATCAGACAGTACAAAACCCAAACTGCCAGCATTCAACAAGCTGATGTCAATATCTCGCAAGCGCAAACTGCGATGAATGAAGTACAATCGCAAATTGAATCGGCGAAAATTGCGCTACTTGCGGCACAAGCTGACTATCAACGTCGCGCCGCTTTGATGGCAAGTCAAGCAGTATCGCAAGAAGAAGTCCAGCATGCTGCCGACACTGTCAAAAAAGCCCAAGCCCAGCTCGACGCGGCAGTTGCCAAGCAAGCCACCGCTCGCTCTGCCGTTGTGACTGCCCAAGCACAGCGCAATGTGACAGTGGCCAATTTGGGTAAAAATGATGTGCTATCACAACCTGCGGTGCAAACCGCGGTGGCGAATATCCAAACCGCTTGGCTCAATCTCAACCGTACCCAGATCGTAGCACCCATCGATGGGCAAATTGCCAAACGCGGTGTGCAATTGGGTCAAAAAATCAGCGCAGGCACGCCTTTGATGGTGATTGTGCCGTTACATGATTTGTGGGTCGATGCCAATTTTAAAGAAAGCCAAATTAAAGACATTCATCTGGGTCAAGCGGTGAATTTAACATCAGATATCTATGGTAAAGAAGTTATTTATCATGGCAAAGTGATTGGCTTATCAGCAGGAACAGGCAGTGCGTTCTCGGTTTTGCCTGCCCAAAACGCCACCGGTAACTGGATTAAAGTCACCCAGCGTCTGCCTGTACGAATTGCACTCGATAGCAAAGAGTTGCAACAGCATCCGCTACGCGTGGGGCTAAGTATGCATGCCGAGCTGGATAGCCGAGACCAACAAGGCAAACCGCAGGTGGCTACCGCGACCGCTAGCAACAAACCGGTTGCCCAGCTGCAGCCGCAAGTCGATATGTCAGGCGCGACCAAAATTATCCAACAAATCATCCAGCAAAACCAATCATGAGGTGAAAAATGGCGGAAGCAATTTCACCCACTATGGATACCGAGCAGCTAGCGGCTGATAGTCAAGCCCGTATTCAGCTAAATCAGCCCGCGCCTTTATCAGGGATGCCGCTTGCGATTGTAACATTTGCGCTATCGATGGCGGTGTTTATGATGGTGCTTGATTCGACCATTGCCAATGTGGCATTACCGACCATTGCAGGAGATTTGGGTGCGGCGACCTCGCAAGGTACATGGGTGATTACCATGTTTGCCGTGTCCAACGCGATATCTATTCCCCTCACAGGGTGGTTGGCTCGTCAGTATGGCTCGGTCAAAGTGTTTTTGGTGTCGGCAAGTTTATTTGTATTTTGTTCATGGCTATGCGGGGTGTCCCATAGTTTGACGATGCTGATTATTGCCAGGGTGGCGCAAGGGGCAGTGGCAGGCCCGATGATTCCACTGGCACAAAGTCTATTATTACAGTCTTTTGCGATTGAAAAACGGGCGATGGCGCTTGGATTATTTGCTATGGTCGTGGTCACCGCGCCGATATTAGGTCCGATTTTGGGCGGCTATATCTGCGATAATTATCACTGGGGCTGGATATTTTTTATCAATATTCCGATTGGTATTGTCGCCATCATTTTGGCATGGCAACAACTTAAAGACCGCGAAACGCCTGTCATCAAGACCGATATTGATAAAGTAGGCCTTGTTTTGATGATTGTCGGGGTGGGTGCACTGCAGTTTTTCTTGGATCGTGGGCGTGAGCTCGATTGGTTTGCCTCCCCTGAAATCATTGCTTTAGCCGTCATTAGCGTTTTATGTTTGAGTTATTTGATAATTTGGGAGCGCGGTGAGGAACATCCGATTAT
Source organism: Moraxella sp. CTOTU48717 (assembly GCF_032057165.1). Lineage (NCBI taxonomy): Bacteria > Pseudomonadati > Pseudomonadota > Gammaproteobacteria > Moraxellales > Moraxellaceae > Moraxella > Moraxella sp. CTOTU48717. Next base: position 20,203 of record NZ_DAMBBC010000007.1, read on the forward strand.
TGATTTGTCGATTTTTCAAGACCGCAATTTTACTATTGGCACATTGGTGATTAGCTTGGCATTTTTGCTATATATGGGCGCCATTGTGTTACTGCCCGTCATGCTACAGCAAACCATGGGCTATACCGCAGTTTGGGCAGGTCTGGCAGCGGCACCGATTGGTATTTTCCCGGTATTGTTGACGCCCTTAATCGGTAAATACGCGCGAAACATCGATATGCGCATCTTGGTGACGTTAAGTTTTTTAATTTATTGTGCCACCTTCGTATGGCGAAGTGATTTTAATCCGCAGATGACGTTTTGGGATGTGTTTTGGCCGCAGTTTATCCAAGGACTGGGTACTGCCATGTTTTTTATGCCCTTAACTACCATTGCGCTCTCCAACATTTCGCATGATAAAATGGCGGCAGCGACAGGGATTTTTACCTTTGTGAGAACCTTGGCGGGCGGGATTGGCGCTTCAATGGTGATGACTGTGTGGGAAAGACGCAGCAATCATGCCCATACTTATTTGACCGAAAGTATCACCCAAAATTCCAATTTTGATGCGTGGTCAAAAAGCCTGCAAGCGTCTGGCATGAGTTATGAGCAAACGCTGGCACTCATCAACCAAAATATTAACCAACAGGCGCTGATTATTGGCTCGAATGAGGTCTTTTATGTGTTTGGCTTGGTGTTCTTATTATTGATTGGTATGATTTGGCTTGCCAAACCGCCATTTCACCATTAAAAATAAGGGTTTAAGCTACTGTGCACAAATTGACGCTGATAAAATGTTACTATCGTCAAGTACATAGATAACTTTGGTTACAAAATAAAATTTAACCGCAATTTTATAATTCGACTTATAATAATCCATCTTATCAAATTGCGTCGTTAATTTATGAGTAAAGCACATGCTAAAAGCTCGGTACCTGCCCTGACATTAGGGGCAATCGGGGTCGTTTATGGCGATATCGGTACCAGTGTACTGTATTCAGTAAAAGAAGTTTTTAATTCTGGTCATGTCGCCTTTAACGTTGCCAATATCTATGGGGTGCTGTCGTTATTTGTATGGACGATTACCATCATCGTCAGTCTCAAGTACATCTCGTTGGTGCTACGTGCCGACAATAAAGGGGAAGGCGGTCTGATTGCGATGCTCGCTTTGGCATCAAGCGCGGTGAAACATCGCCCAAAATTGCACGCAATCATCATGACCATGGGAATATTTGGTACCTGCTTGTTTTATGGCGATGGGGTGATTACCCCATCCATCTCGGTGCTATCGGCAGTAGAAGGTTTGACGGTGGTATCGCCACGGCTGCATAGTGTGGTGATACCTGCCACGCTGACCATTTTGTTCATACTGTTTTTTGTGCAAAAATTTGGTACCAAAGGTATCGGCAAGCTGTTTGGACCTGTGATGGTGCTATGGTTTTTGTTGATTGCTGGCATTGGGGTTTATCATATTCAGCACAATGTCAAAATCTTGCAAGCCATCAATCCCATCTATGCTTATCAGTTTGTGATGGCCAATCCGACACTCGCCTTTATCATTTTGGGGGCAGTTGTGTTGTGTGTGACAGGCGGTGAAGCCTTGTATGCCGATATGGGGCATTTTGGCAAAAAACCGATTCGTATCGCTTGGTTTTCCATTGTCATGCCCGCCTTGCTGCTTAATTATTTTGGTCAAGGCGCATTTTTACTCGCCAATCCTGAGGGCAAATCCAATCCCTTCTTTTTGATGATTCCAGATGCCATGCGTATCCCGATGGTAGTGATGGCAACCTTAGCGACAGTGATTGCGTCACAAGCGCTGATTTCTGGGGCGTTTAGTATCACCAAACAAGCGGTGCAACTGGGCTTTTTACCGCGTATGCGTATTGTGTATACCAATGTCAAAGAAGTGGGTCAGGTGTATATTCCAGCGATTAACTGGGGCTTATTTATCGCCATTGCGTTTGCTGTGGTGATGTTTAAATCGTCCGGTGCGTTAGCGGCCGCTTATGGTATTGCGGTTTGTACGGATATGCTGATTACCACGATATTGACCTTCTTTGTGATTCGCTATGCGTGGAAATACCCATTGCTACTGTGTATCACCGCGACCTCATTGTTCTTTGTGGTGGATTTCTTGTTTTGGGCGTCAAATCTGCTTAAGCTCCTCAAAGGCGGCTGGTTCCCATTGTTGTTAGGGGGCGTCATGTTTGTGCTCATGATGACTTGGCGAGATGGGCGTAACTTGGTGAGAATTGCCCATACCACAAGACAAATTAACTTAAAAAATTTCTTGGATGACTTGTTTGGCAGTTTTACCAATAAACGCTTACAAATAGCTCTGGAGTCAACGCAAGGCAAATTAGAAAAGCTGACCCAAGATATTGAAAACGCGCCACTTGAGAATATCCAAGAGCTGCAAAATCAGCAAGCGGTACTGCAGGAGAAAATCTTAATCAACCAGCGCTGCCAAGTGCTCTTTGAAAATATCAAAAAAATCAAAGGTATTGCCGTATTTATGGTCTCTGAAGTCGATATCGTACCCGTGGCGTTGAAACAAAACTTAAAGCACAATAAATGCTTGCATGAGTACAATATCTTTGTCACTGTGAATACCCTAGAAACCCCTTGGGTGGGTCTCAGCAAGCGTAGTGAAGTGACCTATTTGGGACACAATTGCTGGAAGGTAGTGCTCAATTTTGGCTTTAAAAATGACCCTGATGTGCCAGACTCACTCAAACACATTCAGCAATTTAACTTTGATTTCGATCCTGCCAAGGTGAGTTATTTCTTATCCCATGAGGCGGTGGTGGCATCTGAGAGTATTAAAGGTATGGCGTTATGGCGTGAAAAATTGTTTGCCCATATGCACCGTAATGCCGGCACCGCGGCTGAGTTTCTAAAACTTCCTAGCAACAATGTGGTAGAAATGGGTGCCAAAGTAGAAATTTAAATGCCCAACTAAAAAGCCATTCCTTCGATAGTGGCTTTTTTTTCTGCTTTTCTGCTTGATTGTGACTTAGTCTGTTTCAAATGCTTGATTCAGCGAGGCTTCGACGGCATCAATTCGCGCTTGGCATACTTTATAGGCGTCAATGGACTCCGCTACAATGGTCATCAGTGCGTCGATGTTGGGTTCTTGGCTATTTTGCAAGCGCTGTGCATTTGTTTTTAACACCTCATAGGCGCTTTTGAAATCAGTTGGCTCGGTCATGGTTATTCCTGTTGATGGATAGGTCAGTTTTTTGGGTGTTTGGCATTGACAGTGGCTTGTAGATAGCCATCTTGTAGTTCAATGGTTATGGTTGAATTGGGTTCAACTTGGGCAATCGAAGTCATCACCGTATTTGATGTAGGATGCGAGGTTCGGATAATCGCATAGCCACGGGTTAATACGGTCGACGGATGCTGTAACAATGTCATCTCACGCAGTTGGTTGGTCGATTGACGAGCGGTGGTGATTTGTTGATAGGCAAGCTGGCGAATCTGTACAAATTGGTTGTCCATGGCAAGTTTAGCGGCAGATAATTGTCGCTGCGCTGCCGATTGTATCTTGGTAAGTTGTTGTTCGCTATCACGGCGTGCCTGCATGATGCTGGACTTAGCAATTTGCTCGATAGTCAAAAAATGTTGTTTGGCAGCTTGGGTAATAGTGAGCAGATGATTGCGAATGCCTGCGATAACCTTGGATGGGGTATCAAAACTTTGATGTGCCACTTCATCTAGCATGACGCGGTCGCGCTCATGACCAATGCCGACCCATACCGGTATCGGCTGCTCCGCCACCAGCGCGGCAAGTTCGTAATCATTGAGATAGGCCAAATCGCCCACCGCGCCACCACCCCGGATAATCACTATCAAATCTGTGGTAATATGCTGCTTGCTCAGATTTTTCATGCCTTTAATGAGGGCTTGGCGGATATCTTCAGGGGCGTGATTGCCTTGAAAGGTGGCGTGCTCATAATGAAAAATACACGCTCCTGTGCTGGCGAGCCTATCGGCATCCGCGCGAAAATCGCCTAGCCCTGCAGCTTTTTCAGGGGCGATGACGAGCACATGCTCAATATCAAACGGCATCGGGAGCGATTGATTGAGATCGAGCAGCCCTTCTTCATGCAGCCTGGTTAAAATCATTTGGTATTGCTTTGCCAAATCGCCCAGTGTGTAAGTGGGGTCGATATCGACGATGTTTAGCGAAAAGCCATATTGGGCATGGAACGTGGCTGAGACTTTGAGCAATACATTCAAGCCTCGCTCAAGGCTCATGCCAGTGTTTTTTTCGAACTTTGCCAGTATTTTGGCTGCTTGACCACGCCATAGCGTGCCGCGGCAGCTGGCGGTGACTTTGCCATCCATATCTTTATCCGCCAATTCAAAATAGTAGTGACCGCCTTTGGCTGACAGACTACGAATTTCAGCTTTCACCCAAACAGTATGGGCAAACGTTTCACTAATCACCAACTGAACAGCGGATAGATAATCGCTCAGTGACAATACAGTGTCGCTTAACGCCTGTTGCAGTTGGCTATCGCGATCTTGAATGGCTAATTGTTCGCTAAAGTCATAATCGTTTAAGTTATCAACGCTTAAGTTATCAATACTGCCACGCTTTGCAGTTGCTTTATTGTCATCCTCACCATCGTCAAGCAGCGCCAAAAATACGTCATCAGCCTGATTTAATGAGGTGGTTTGCAAATCCAGTCGTGCGAGCTGCTCTTCAATTGATTTGATAACAGTTTTGGAAGCTTTTGCCATGGAGGATTCTTGATAATTAAAAATAAAATTGTAGGCGAAAATGATAAAGCTGACAACGTGACATTTGTGATTGAGGTGTGATTCAGGCTTGATACAGCCTGTTAAGCTGTTAATTTTAAATATTACATTATATTTTATGATGTAATATTCAGAAGTGGAATATGGATACAGAATAATATTGTTTTTGCTTGACGACGCTTTTTTTGTAAAATAGTATGAATAAATTTAACATTTAACATTATATATTGATTTTTATACATTGAGATGAGGGGTGACCATGATGACTGTTAATTTTCAAAAAAAAACTAAGGTTCAACACAAAACCGTAGCTGTGCTATCAAGTCTAGCGTTATTAGGCGTGAGCCTAGCGGGTTGTTCACGTGCGCCCACCCAGCAAGACCAACAAGCCGCTTCAGGTCAAGCCGCGACGCAATCAAATGCAGGCGCGAGCGATAAAGGCACTATTAAACTGCTCAATGTTTCCTATGACGTCGCTCGTGACTTTTATAAAAGCTACAATCCCCTGTTTATCAAAGACTACGAAGCCAAAAATAGCGGCAAAACCGTTGATATCCAGCAATCGCATGGCGGTTCTAGCAAACAAGCGCTCGCAGTTGCCAATGGTCTGCAAGCAGACGTGGTCAGTATGAACCAAGGCTCAGATGTAGAGCTGTTGGTGAAAAAAGGCTTGGTAGCGCAAGATTGGCAAAGCCAATTCCCAAACAAAGCAGTACCCTATACCAGTGCCATCGTGTTTTTGGTGCGTAAAGACAACCCAAAACAAATCAAAGACTGGTCTGATTTGGCAAAACCAGGCGTACAAATCGTACTTGCCAACCCAAAAACCACGGGTAATGGGCGTTATGCCTTTTTAGGCGCGTATGGCTACGGCTTACATAGTTTTAATAAAGATGAAAGTAAAACCAAAAACTTTGTCAAAGCGTTGCTCAAAAACGTACCGGTGTATGAAAATGGTGGGCGTGCGGCGACTACCACGTTCTTACAACGTCAAATTGGCGATGTGTTAGTCACCTTTGAAAATGAAGCCAACCTAGCTGTTAAACAGTTTGGGAAAGGCGATGTGCAAATTGTTTATCCAAGCTATACCATATCAGCAGAAAACCCCGTGGCGATTGTCAAATCAGTGACCGATAAAAAAGGCACGAACGACGCAGCGAAAGCGTATCTTGATTATTTATGGAGCGAGCCTGCCCAGCAATTGGCGGCAGATTTATACCTGCGCCCAAGCGACGCGGCGGTACTGGCTAAAAATCAAGATAAATTACCCGCGCTTACTACCTTTAGCCCCAATGCCGAATTTGGTAGCTGGACGGATATCATGACCAAATACTTCAAAGATGGTGGTGTTTTTGATCAGCTAGCCAGCCCAACGAGCACCATAGCATCGGCACCTGCGGCAAAATAGTTCGCTGTTTTTACCTAATAAAACCAGAGTTCGGCTCTGGTTTTTTATTCTAGCTAAGAATATTTAAAGCGCATAAATATAGTTTGGAAAATCAAAGTGAGATGGTACTATAGCCGTGCTTAAAATTTTGGATACAGAGCTTTTTGTATCTTTATTTTTATATGTTTATTATTTTAAATTCTCACGTTGCCTACCGATTATTAGTAAAGGAAGCCCTGCATGGCAAGCATCAATGCTAACCATCAAGCCGATTTAACATCAAACAATCAGCCTAAAACACCCAATTCACCCTTGAAACGCAATAAAAAGCGCCATATCATGCCGTTTTTTAATTTGAGTTTGGGCATCAGTGTATTGGCATTGTCGATTATCGTGCTGTTGCCATTTGTGGCGATGGTAATGACAGCCGCCGATATTGGCGTGGCAGGCTTTATCAAAACCATTGCCGAGCCGCGCGTCAAGGCAGCGATTGAACTGTCGCTAAAAATGTCATTGCTAGCGACATTGACCAATTTGGTGTTTGGTACGCTGATTGCATGGGTGTTGGTGCGCTATGAGTTTTGGGGAAAGTCGATTTTAAATGCGCTCGTGGATTTGCCCTTTGCCTTGCCAACGGCGGTAATGGGTATTTCGTTAGCAACCTTATATGCACCCAATGGTTTAATCGGGCAGTTTTTTGCGCCATTCGGCATTAAAATTGCTTTTACCCCCATTGGTATTTGGTTGGCGCTAATTGTGGTGAGTTTGCCGTTTATTGTGCGTGCGGTACAACCTGTGCTTGCGGAGCTGTCGCCAGAATATGAAGAGGCGGCATCGGTGCTAGGCGCTGGGAGATTGACAACTTTTAGACGGGTCATCTTGCCGGAGTTGTATCCTGCGTTGCTGATGGGCTCGGGCATGATGTTTGCGCGGGCGACGGGGGAGTATGGCTCGGTGATTTTTATTGCGGGTAATTTACCGATGAAATCTGAGATTTTACCGTTAATCATTATTGGTAAGCTTGAAAGTTTTGATGTACAGGGGGCTGCCGCGGTTGCTTTATTTATGTTGATGATTTCGTTTGTGATTTTATTTGCCATTAATGCCTTGCAGTGGCTATTGACCAAACGTATGGGCGGGGCAAGTGTATGATAGACAGCAGCCAATATCCTTACCAAACCCAAGCCGCAACCCGTGAGCCGACATGGCTACGTTATACCTTAATTGGTATTGCGGTGGCGTTTATGACGCTGATGCTAGTGATTCCGCTGATATCGGTGTTTTATGAGGCCTTAAAATCTGGCTGGCAGTTGTATGTGGCTGCCTTGACCGATCATGAGGCATTATCGGCCATCAAGCTTACCTTGATTACGGCGCTGATTGTGGTACCGATTAATACGGTGATTGGGATTGCCTTAGCCTGGCTATTGACCCGATTTGATTTTAAAGGTAAGCAATTTCTCACCACGCTGCTAGATTTGCCATTTTCGGTATCTCCGGTGGTTGCAGGTTTGATGTTTGTCGCGCTACTGGGCGCCAATACTTGGCTTGGCGGCTGGCTAGAATACTTTGGTTTTCAAGTGATTTTTGCCATTCCCGGTATCGTGCTTGCCACCATGTTTGTGACTTTTCCATTCGTGGCGCGTGAAGTGATTCCGCTGATGCAGTCGCAGGGCAGCAGTGAAGAGCAAGCGGCATTAACACTCGGTGCCTCAGGCTGGCAAATGTTTTGGCGGGTGACGCTGCCCAATATCAAATGGGCATTGCTATACGGTATTATTTTGACCAATGCCCGGGCGATGGGTGAGTTTGGCGCGGTGAGTGTGGTCTCAGGTCATATTCGCGGTGAAACCAATACCATGCCGCTATTGGTTGAGATTGCCTACAATGAATACAACATGACGGCGGCGTTTGCGTTGTCGAGTTTGTTGGCGTTGTTGGCACTCGTTACCTTAATCGTGCAGCAGGCGTTGACTAAACGTCAGTCTGCCAATGATGAATAACATTGATGCAATTTAAAAAGTAAAAAAAGTTAAGAGAATACCATGAGTATCGAAATCCGTGATATCACCAAACAGTTTGGTCGCTTTACTGCACTACAACCGATTAATTTAACCGTACCGACGGGCAAATTAACCTCGCTCTTGGGACCTTCAGGCTGCGGTAAGACAACCTTACTGCGCATCATTGCAGGGCTTGAGCTTGCCGATACGGGGCGTATTTTGTTTGATGGTGAAGATGTGACCGATGTGCCTGTCCAGCAGCGTCATATCGGCTTTATGTTCCAGCATTACGCGTTATTTCGCCATATGACCGTGTTTGATAACGTGGCGTTTGGCTTGACCGTCATGCCAAAAAACAAACGCCTAAGCAACGCGGAAATCAGCAAAAAGGTCAATCATCTGCTGGAGCTGGTGCAACTATCCCAAACCGCAAAAAAATACCCGCATCAACTCTCAGGCGGTCAGCGTCAGCGTATCGCATTGGCGCGTGCGCTAGCGGTAGAGCCAAAGCTGTTGTTACTCGATGAGCCATTTGGCGCACTCGATGCCAAGGTGCGTAAAGAATTACGCGCTTGGCTGCGCTCGATTCATCATGAGCTCGGTGTCACCAGTATTTTAGTGACCCATGACCAAGAAGAAGCGGCAGAATTATCCGATGAAATTGTGGTGATGAACCAAGGTCAAATCGTGCAAGTTGGGGATTATGAGACGCTAGTCAATCATCCCTCGAATCATTTTGTTGCCAATTTTCTGCAAGATTCGCACGTCGAATATGTGATTTAGCTTATTTAAATGTAGCTTAGTTAAGCAATAAAAAAAGAAGCCGTGTGCTTCTTTTTTTTGCTAAAGGCTGGATAAAAAAAGGGTATTATCACATACCCTTTTTATCGATGGATTATCGATTGATAAATGAAACCTCACAATGATTATTTTGCAGAGTGACCGGTTAGCTCAACTTTATGTTTTTGATGATCTTCTAAGCCTTCATAGTAGTTACGAAGTACCGCTAACACTTCTGGACGGCTAAAGTTATCAGGCACGTCTTCGCCTTCAGATAAGGCTTTACGCAATTTGGTACCTGAGACTTTGACATGATGGCTGGCATCGTGTGGGCAAGTTTTGGTCGATGCCATCGAGTCACAAGCGTCACACCAGAATGTCCAGTCAATTTTTAACGGTTGGGTGATTAAATCATTCGGTTTGAGCGTATCAAAAATATGCTGCGCATCAAACGCGCCATAGTAATCACCCACGCCCGCATGGTCACGCCCGACAATCAAATGGCTACAGCCGTAGTTTTGACGGAATAAGGCATGTAATAACGCTTCACGCGGACCGGCGTAGCGCATATCTAGTGGATAGCCTGCTTGGATGACGGTGTCTTTACGGAAGTAATGGTCGATTAAGGTACCAATGGCTTCTTGGCGTACATCTGCAGGAATATCCCCAGGTTTTAATGCACCAAGCAATGAATGAATGAGTACGCCATCACAGATTTCAATGGCGATTTTGGCAAGGTATTCATGTGAGCGGTGCATCGGGTTACGGGTTTGGAAGGCAGCGACGGTTTTCCAGCCATTTTTAGTAAAGATGTCACGGGTTTGTGCCGGGGTGAGGTAGATATCACCATATTTGCTCGGAAATTCGCCTTCGCTTAATACCACCACATCGCCCGCTAGGTTGACATCACCTTGTGCCATTACCATAGCAACGCCAGGATGCTCAATCTCTGTAGTGCCAAAGACGGTTTGGCATTCGTGCGCTTTATCAATGCGGTATTTTTCGCTTAAGGTCAAAATCCCCATGATTTCGCCTTGGTATTCCAGCGCAATGTCATCGCCTAGGTTTAGCGTATCGGCAGTGGCAGCATCGGTCGATAGGGTAATAGGAATGGGCCAAAATACGCCCGCATTGTCGCCAGTGGTTAAATGCATATTGTCACATACGCTTTGCCAGTCTGCTTGGTTCATAAAACCATCTAGCGGGGTAAAGCCGCCAATACCGAGCATAATCAAATCACCGGCTTCACGGGAGCTGATTTGGATTTTTGGCAGATTTTTGGCTTTTTGCTGAGCAGCGGTAAACGCATCGCCTTTAAGTAATTTTTCTTTTAATGTGTCACTACCGTGTGGTGGGACCAGTTGGCTTAGAGAATGGAGAGTTGAAGTGGCGCTTTGGCTCATCGGATTTCCTATATTAGCGGGTCAAAATTAACGTGTCAAAAAACAGACGGTTCAAAAAGATTAAGGTAGCGTATAATAGAATATTGCACTTCGCAATAATAAATGCAGTAACTCGATATATTTATGTAAAAATGGAATTTACTAAAAACCCCTTGGGCATTTATGATAGGCAGGTTAAAATTTCACCCAGTTGAAATGGCTGCAACAGCTAAAATTTAAATTTAATTGGTAATTAGAATTTGTAATTACAATTTGTATTAGTGACATAGGAATCCGCATGTATAAATACAACGCAATTGACCAACAATTGGTAGACGATCGGGTCGAGCAGTTTCGCGACCAAACCCGACGTTATTTGGCTGGCGAGCTCAGTGAAGAAGCGTACTTGCCATTACGCCTGATGAATGGTCTATATATTCAGCGTCATGCGCCGATGCTTCGCGTGGCGATTCCTTATGGTCTGCTTGCGACGTATCAACTGCGTAAACTTGCTGACATCAGCGAAAAATACGACCGTGGCTATGGTCATATCACTACCCGTACCAATATGCAATTTAACTGGCCAAAATTAGAAGAAGTGCCCGATATTTTGGCAGAATTGGCATCGGTACAAATGCATGCGATTCAAACCTCGGGCAACTGTATCCGCAATACCACCACCGACCAGTTTGCCGGTGTGGCGGCTGATGAAATCGCCGATCCGCGCCCATATTGTGAAATCATTCGCCAATGGTCAACATTTCACCCAGAATTTACCTATTTACCGCGTAAATTTAAAATTGCGGTCATCGGTACTCGGGAAGACCGTGCCGCGACCCAGCTGCATGACATTGGACTGCATGTGGTCAAAAATGACGCAGGTGACATCGGCTTTGAAGTGATTGTGGGCGGTGGTCTAGGTCGCACCCCTGTGATTGGTAAAGTGATTCGTCCGTTTTTACCTGAACGCCATTTACTCTCTTATTTAGATGCCATCTTACGTGTCTACAACCAATACGGTCGCCGTGACAATAAATACAAAGCGCGTATCAAGATTTTAGTTGAAAGTATGGGCGCCGAAGCGTTTTCACGAATCGTGGAAGAAGATTGGGAAAAACACAATAAAGACGGTGCATTAACACTGACAGCTGAACAAATTGAACACGCCAAAACCTTCTTTCCACAGCCGGCGTACCAAACATTCAGCCAACAACAATTACAAGCTAGCCAAGACAAACTGGCTACCCAGTTTGAAGATAGCGAGTTTGTGCGTTGGTTTAACCAAAATACCCGCGAGCATAAAGTCAAAGGCTATCACGTGGTGATTATCTCACTCAAACATTTTATGCAAGATACCGGCGATATCACCGCTACCCAAATGCGCGTGGTGGCTGATTTGGCGGATAAATACAGCTTTGGTGAAGTGCGCGGCACCCATCATCAAAACTTGGTGCTCACGGACGTCAAACTTGAAGATGTATATGACGTCTATCAGGTGCTCAAACAATACCACCTTGCCCGCCCAAATATTGGCTTATTGACGGATATTATCTCATGCCCAGGCTTTGACTATTGTTCATTGGCCAATGCCAGCACCTTAAATATCGTCAACCAAGTCAACCAATATTTCCAAGACGCAGACTTTGTCCATGATATTGGTGAAATTCGCCTAAACATGTCAGGCTGTATGAATGCCTGTGCGCATCACCATGTCGCAGATATCGGTATTTTGGGTGTGGACAAAAAAGGCGAGCATTGGTACCAAATTTCGCTCGGTGGTAGATCGGGTCAAAACGCCAAATTAGGCGATATTTTGGGCAAATCCGTGCCTGTCGATGCGGTTGCGGCGACGGTGGATGATATCCTGCAAGTCTACCTTAAATATCGCCAAGCGGCGGATACCGACTTTGGTAGCGAAACATTTGCCGAAGTTGTTGATCGTATCGGTATTGAGCCATTTAAAGAGTATGTATATCGTGACAAATCAGAACAGCCGGTGGAGGGATAAGCCATGGCACTTATTAACCAAAGCCAAGTGATTGATAATGTAAAGTCAGTCAGCGTGAGTATTCATGAGCAAAAAATCGAGCATATCGACCCATCCCAGTATGCCTCAGATATCACTGAAATTTTGGTAGACTATCGCCCTGTCGAATTTAGCGAGAAAAATCCGCCAAAACCGCAGTTAGAAGCGGATGATTTGGTAGCGCTTTCCCATCGGTTGGGCGATAAAAAACTGGGTATTATTTTATCGGGTGCTAGTGATTATCAGTTTTTGCACCAGGACTTTGTCAAAGTGATGCCGCTACTGTCGGTGATTGTGATTGATTTTCATGGTTTTCGTGATGGACGCGGTTATAGTTTAGCGCAAAAAATCCAGCAACACCCCAGTTATACCCCCGCTATTGTGTTGCGCGCCAGCGGTGATATCTTGCCAGATACGTTGCAGCTGCTCACCGAAGTAGGGTTTAGTGAGTTTGATATTGATGACAGCGATTTTAACCCCAGTTGGTTTGATTATTTTGTCGATATCAAACACCGCTATACAGGTCGCAGCGTGACGCAATTACCGATTTTTGCCAATTAATTGTTGAATGATGCTAAGATTGAGCGAATCTAAGGGTTCGCTTTTTTAATGTTAGCCCGTTGCCACCGTGTCGTTTCTAACTTCTGGTTTCTGCATTTCCAGTCAATTTGTTAATTCTAAATTTTCATAATAATATCATTAAAAATCATTTTTTAAACATCGCATAATTGATTAGCATAGCGTATCCCAATTTTTCACCATAAAACATTAGGAAATCCAATGAGCAATAAACTAAATATCGACCTAGACAAAGCCAACGCAGAATTGAACGGCAAAACCGCAGAGGAAATCATTGCTTGGGCACTGGCACAAGGTAGTAATCCTATCATCACTACTAACTTTCGCCCTTACGAAGTGGTATTATTAGACATGGTTACCAAACAACGTCCTGATATCAAAGTATTGTTCGTGGATTCTGGCTACAACACTGAAGCCACTTACCGCCATGCCCAAGATTTGATTAAACGTCTAAACTTAAACGTGATTACCTACTTGCCACAACAAACCGCAGCTTGGCGTGATGTTGAGTTCAATGGTATACCTAGTGTCAACAACCCAGCGCACGCAAAATTCACTGAGCAAGTGAAACTTGAGCCATTTGGACGTGCGTTAAAAGAAATTGCCCCTGACGTGTGGATTAATGCGATTCGTAAAGACCAAACGGAATTTCGCCAATCGCTTGACGTGTTGTCAGAAAGTAAAGACGGCGTGTTAAAAGTAGCGCCATTGTTCCATTGGTCAGAAGATGACCTAGAAGCTTACTTAAAAGAGCATGATTTGCCAAATGAACATGACTACTTTGACCCTACCAAAGTCGAAGAAAACCGTGAATGTGGTCTACACACACAATTATAATTTTTGATCGGCAGTATGTATGAAAATGTTAAGCTGAACTTCGGTTCGGCTTAATTGTTCTTGTCACTATCTAATGTTGAGAATGTCTATGAATACCTTACCGCTATTTTTTAAATTAGAAAATCGCCCCGTACTCGTAGTTGGCGGTGGGGAAGTGGCACTGCGTAAAGCGGATTTGCTTGACAAAGCGGGTGCTACTATCACCTTTGTCGCACCCAGCTATGAGGCGAGACTCATCGCGCAATTTAGCGATTCTCGTCATCAATTGATTAACGATGTTTATCAGCAAAAATATTTGGATAAACAAACCATCGTCATTGCTTGTACCGATGATGAAACGGTGAATGCACAGATTTTTCATGATTGTGAAGCCCGTTTTATCCCAGTCAATGTCGTCGATAATCCACCGCTATGTACCTTTATCTTTCCTGCCATCGTTGACCGCAATCCGATTACCATTGCGGTATCCAGTGCAGGCAAAGCCCCTGTGCTGGCAAGACTGCTGCGAGCCAAAATCGAAACAGTGGTGCCACCGCAATATGGTGAATTGGCAGGGTTGGCAGGTAGATTTCGCGATAAAGTAAAAGCTGCATTGCCCAATGTGACGGCTAGACGTAAGTTTTGGGAGCAAGCCTTTGAAGGACAAGTCGCAGAATCGGTATTTGAAGGCAATACAAATAGCCTAAGCAAAGCTGAAAGCCAACTTGAAACTTTGCTACAACAGCACGCCAACAACCAACCCACGGATAAAGCACAGCTTGGCAAAGTGTATATTGTGGGTGCAGGGGCAGGCGATCCTGATTTGCTAACTTTTAAAGCGCTACGATTGATGCAACAAGCGGATGTGGTGTTTTATGATAATTTGGTTTCAGCGCAGATTCTTGATCTATGCAGGCGTGATGCCAGCAAAATCTACGTCGGCAAAAAAGCCAGTGATCATGCGGTAAGGCAAGAAAAAATCAATGAGCTACTCGTGGAACAGGCGCAGCAAGGAAAACGGGTGTTACGTCTCAAAGGCGGCGACCCGTATGTATTTGGGCGTGGCGGCGAAGAAGCCGAGCAATTGGTTGCAGCTGGGATTGAGTTTGAAGTCGTGCCGGGGATTACCGCAGCCACCGCGGCGGCAAGCTGTGCCGGTATTCCATTGACTCACCGTGCGTATGCGCACTCTGTCAAGTTTGTCACCGCCTCTCTTAAGACGGATACCATCAATGAAGACTTTGCCAGCTGGCTTGATGATAACCAAACCGTGGTTTTTTATATGGGATTAAAACAGCTTGATAAATTGACGAGTGGCTTGATTAACGCAGGAAAAAATCCCACGACGCCGATTGCGATTGTGTCCAATGCCAGCTTGCCGCATCAGCAAGTATTGACAGGCACGCTTGAGACCATCGTGGCAAAACAACGTGAGGCAAACTTGCCCGCCCCAGCGATTTTAATTATGGGCAATGTGGTTAAGCTACATCACAGACTTCATAAACGATAGCAATTTTTAACTCATGGGGTATGGCAGTTAAAAAAGCTTGCAGATTGGGGTAAATACTTATAACTTAGATATCCGTTAGAAAAATTAACGAATTGGTTCGATAACAGAAATATTTTTGTCACAATTTAATATGACGTTTTTATGAAAGGATTTATGTATATTGTAGCAATACATATTATTTGTATCTGCTACAACATCAACTAGTAATTTAGAAGGATAGGGACATGCGACTAAAACCGAAACTGATTTTAACCAATCTGTCATTGGCTTTAATGTTGGTGATATCACCCATTGCCCAAAGCAAACTATTACCACAACCAGCCACCAATGCTAGCCAGTTAGCGGCAAATCGCTACGATAGCAGTAATGCTATCTTTCATCCTGTCTATGGTAAAAATGGTATGGTGGCTTCCGAGCAAGGGTTAGCGACGCAAGTTGGTTTGGATATATTAAAACAAGGCGGCAATGCTATCGATGCGGCGGTCGCGGTTGGATTTGCCTTAGCAGTCGTCTTGCCAAATGCTGGCAACATTGGTGGTGGTGGTTTTATGGTGTTGCATGATGATAAAACTGGCAAAGATGTTGCGATTGATTTTCGCGAAATTGCGCCAGCCAAAGCCAGCCGTGATATGTACCTTGATAGTCAAGGTAATGTTATTGATGGAAAATCATTGTTCACGCATGACGCTTCAGGTGTGCCTGGTACAGTAGCTGGGATGGAATACGCGCTAAAAAAATGGGGTACAATGCCATTATCTAAAGTGCTTGAGCCTGCAATTAAGCTTGCAGACAAAGGGTTTATTGTCAGTGATGTATTGGCACAGACGTTAAAAGAAGAAAAATCAACACTGGGTAAATGGGCAGCTAGCAAAGCGATTTTTTTCAAAAACGGTGAACCGCTGAAATCTGGTGATTTGTTGGTACAAAAAGACTTGGCGAAATCATTGCGTTTGATTGCCAAACAAGGGGCGAAAGCATTTTATCAAGGTGAAATCGCCACAAAAATTGCGAAAGAAATGCAATCACATGGCGGCACAATGGCACTTGAAGATTTAAAAGCCTATAAAGTTGTTGAGCGCCAGCCAATTATTGGTGATTATCGAGGCTATAAAGTTGTTACCATGCCACCCCCAAGTTCGGGTGGTGTACACTTGATTGAGATATTAAATATGCTTGAGCATTACCCTATCAAAGAAGATGGGGTAAATAGTGCCAAAAATATTCACCACATGGCTGAGAGTATGAAATTAGCCTATGCTGACCGCTCAGAATATTTGGGTGACCCGGATTTTGTCAAAATCCCTGTCACAGGTTTAACATCGAAAGCCTATGCGAATGAACGGGTCAAAACGATTGATGATAATAAAGCAAGACTTTCATCAACCATTAAACCTGGTAAACCACAACCTTATGAAAGTGACCAGACTACGCATTTTTCCGTCATGGATAAAGCGGGCAATGCCGCTGCTGTCACCTATACATTAAATCTTAACTTTGGTAGTGGCATTGTTGTAGAAGGCACAGGGATTTTACTCAATAATGAAATGGATGACTTCTCAGTGAAACCCGGTGTGCCAAATGCGTTTGGTCTAGTGGGTGGCACTGCCAATGCGATTGAAGCAAAAAAACGTCCACTGTCTTCAATGACACCAACGATTGTCATGAAGAATAATAAACCTTGGCTGGTTACAGGTAGTCCAGGCGGTGCTCGTATCATCACCACTGTATTGCAAAGTGTGGTTAATACGATTGACCATGAAATGAATCCAGCAGAAGCGATAATTACGCCACGCGTTCATCACCAATGGTTACCCGATGAGCTTAGAGTTGAAGCAGGCATTAGTCCTGATACGATAAAATTGTTGCAAGACAAAGGTCATAAAGTTGTTACTAAAGCACCAATGGGACGTATTCAAATTATTCAAGCGGATGATTCTGGGTTTTATGGCTATTCTGACCCAAGAAATCCTGATGGCAAAACATTAGGTTTCTAAACTGTTCATTAAAAAACGTGAGTGCTGCGACTCACGTTTTTTTTACTAACAAAATATATCAAGATTATTTTTTACAATTAATAGCCCAGTAAATCTTGAATAATTTTATCTGCTGTACCACTTTTCGCCAATCTCGCATTTTGCCCTGCCCACAGTGAGCTAAACTCATCACTTCCCATGCTTTCGGCTTTGGCTTTAATGGGGTTGCTCACAAACGATGCATGGGGAAATGGCGGTGCAGACTCGCTAATATACCCCGCTTCTTGCATAAAGCGATTGACAATCCCACGTGCTAAGCCACCACTAAATACATTGGTTAAAGCCGTGTGTTCGGCTCGCTCACTTTGCAGTGCTTTGCGGTGAAAGTCTTTGGTATCACACTCCTCTGCCAGCAAAAATGCCGTACCCACCTGTACTGCGCTAGCACCCATAGCAAATGCTGCTTGTGCGGTAGCGTTGTCGCTGATGCCGCCTGCCGCAATCACCGGTAAACTGACAGCGTTGATGATATTGGGTAATAGGCTAAAAGTGCCCGCTTGCAGCGTTACATCTTGGCTTAAAAACATACCCCGATGCCCACCTGCTTCCAACCCCTGTGCGATAATCATATCCGCCCCATTGGCTTGCAACCAGCGTGCTTCTGCAGGCGTGGTGGCGGAGGATACCACAATCGCCCCAGATTTTTTGACGACATTTAACAAAGCTTTGTCAGGTAAGCCAAAATGAAAACTCACCACAGGGACTTTTAAATCCGCCACTAGCGCTGCTTGTTCATGGGTAAATGGCTGACGTCCACCAGTCGTGGCTATCTCATCTTGCGTCAAACCAAATTCGTGATAATAAGGTTGTAGGGCATTAAACCATTTTTCTTGCATTGCTTGGGTATAGTCAGGTTGTTGATGGGCAAAAAAATTGACATTAAAGGGGCCATCAGTCGCTTGACGGATACTCGCAATTTCACTTTCGATTTTTTGTAGGCTGAGCAGGGCGCCGGGGAGTGAGCCAAGCCCGCCTGCTTGGCACACTGCGATAGCAAGTTTGCTGTCTTGGACACCTGCCATCGGCGCTTGGATGATGGGCAATTGAACTTTAACGTAGTCAAGAAAGCTGTTAATAGCCTTGGTATGATTAATCATTTTATGTTCCTTGTTATTGTTTTAATGTGTTTATCTTAATGTTATGGACTCATAGGGCAAAAATCGAAAACCATTTCAGTGTATCGCCAATAGATGACATTGAAAAGTACTATATGCCCGTTATAAATCGGCTGAATACAAAAAAGCCCTAGTAACATCACTGGGGCTTTTTTAACTAGTTAATTTTGGTTGGCTGTTTAGGCGCTAAGTTTAGGTATTAAGTTTAGACACTAGGCGCTTGGAATCGCCATTAACAGCGCTTGTCTTGCCTCGGTATTGTGTTTAAATTCGCCCAGTAGTGACATACTGCGGGTATCAGATTTTTGTTTCATCACACCGCGCATCATCATGCACATGTGCGCGGCATCCATCACCACCGCCGCGCCTTTTGCCCCTGTCATATCCATCACCGCTTGGGCAATTTGGCGGGTTAAGTTTTCTTGAATTTGCAAACGTCGGGCGTACATATCCACGATACGTGCCATTTTTGACAGTCCAATCACTTTGCCATCGGGCAGATACGCCACATGCGCCACGCCATAAAAAGGCAACATGTGATGCTCACACATCGAATAAAACTCGATATTTTTTACCATGACCAATTCATTATTGTCAGTGGGAAAAATCGCGTTGTTGGTAATTTCGACCAAATCTTGATGGTAGCCTTGGGTCAAAAAACTAAAGGCTTTAGCGGCACGTTCTGGGGTATTAAGTAGTCCCTCACGTGTTAAGTCTTCCCCTGTTGATGCAATAAGGGTGCGGTAGGCATCACTGTTTTGTTGGATAATCTCGTCAAAATTTGCAGGCATAGTCATGATAACATTTAAGTTTAAAAAAATAGGCATAGCTTAACGCTTTACCACTATTTGTAAAGCGATTTTTGTCACAAACGCCATGAAAATCACTAAATTTGCTTTGTTTGGGTTTTTTGCTAGAATTAACCCCTAATTTTGAGCTATTATAGTGCATATTCGTTCACTGAAAAATAAGGAAAAACCATGCTATTAA
Organism: Moraxella sp. CTOTU48717; assembly: GCF_032057165.1. Lineage (NCBI taxonomy): Bacteria > Pseudomonadati > Pseudomonadota > Gammaproteobacteria > Moraxellales > Moraxellaceae > Moraxella > Moraxella sp. CTOTU48717. Next base: position 39,576 of record NZ_DAMBBC010000007.1, read on the forward strand.
CAGGGAAGCGTTTCGTTGTTACCGGTATCGCCAGTAAATTATCGATTGCTTGGGGTATCGCAGAAGCGTTACATCGTGAAGGCGCGAGTTTGATTTTGACCTATCCGAATGAAAAAATGAAAAAACGCGTGGATATGGCAGCCGAAACTTTTGGTGCAGAGAAGGTCTTGGCGTGTGATGTGGCGTCAGATAGCGAAATCGAAGCGTGTTTTGCCCAAGTTGCTGCACACTGGCCAGAGGGCATTGATGGGGTCGTGCATGCCATTGGTTTTGCCCCTGCCGATCAGCTAGATGGTGATTTTACCCAAGTGACCACCCGTGAGGGCTTTGCCATTGCCCATGATATTAGTAGCTACAGCTTTGTGGCGCTTGCTAAAGCCAGCCGTGAGTTACTGGCAAAACGCCAAGGCTCGCTGTTAACCTTGACGTATGAAGGCAGTATCCATGTGTTGCCAAACTACAATGTCATGGGTCTAGCCAAGGCCAGTCTGGAAGCGAGCATTCGCTACCTTGCCAGCTCAATGGGTAGCGATGGTATCCGTGTCAATGGGATTTCTGCAGGTCCAATTCGTACCTTGGCGGCAAGCGGTATCAAATCATTGCGTAAAATGCTCGACACCAATGCCAAAATGTCACCGCTACAGCGCAATGTCAATATCGAAGAAGTGGGTAATGCCGCGATGTTCTTGTTATCGCCTTGGGCGTCTGGTATCACCGGCGAGATTTTATTTGTCGATGCTGGGTTTAATACCGTGGCGCTCTCTGAACAAGTGATGATGCAGGTAGAGGACTGATTTTTAGGCGAGTAGTTGATAAAAGAGCGACCATGGTTGCTCTTTTTTTTGCTTGCTGTTTTTTGCTTACTTTTTTTGATGGATGTTTCGATAGGGATTGCAAAGCCGTGTGGTTAAGATTACCATTTTTTGTCAGGCTTAACATGTTTGGCAAGTCAGCTAAAGACTGATAAATGGCGGTAGCTAATGATTAATAAATTACCTAAGTGGATTTTATGGGGTGGCTGCGTACTGGCGTTTAATGCAGGGTGTATCAATAGCACCGCATTAGTCGGCTTCACGCATTTATCTGCTTCGCATGTAACGGGCAATGTGACGCTATTTGCCACAGCATTGGCGGAACAGCACTACCAGCAGATGGCGATGGTTTGTATCGTGCTGTTATCGTTTTTATCTGGGGCAGTTATCAGTGGCTTTGTGGTGGGTAGTACGGCATTAAAAGAAGGTAAACGCTATGGCAAAGCTCTGTTAATTGAAGCAAGTTTATTAATCATCAGTTTGATTTTATTTAGCTATCAGTCGTTTTGGGGGCAGGTTTTTGCCGCGATGGCTTGCGGCTTACAAAATTCGATGGTCGCGACCTATAGCGGTGCGGTGATTCGTACCACCCATTTGACAGGATTGACCTCAGATATGGGCTCAGCCTTGGGTAATTGGCTGGCGGGCAGACCGATTAATAAGAAGATGTTCGTGTTTCAAGCGATGATATGGTATAGCTTTTGCGGGGGCGGGGTAGTAGGTGCTTTGGGCTATATCCACTACAAATACATGACATTGATGCTACCTATTGTGATTGTGTTATCGTCAGCGCTGGCTTATCAAGTATATTTATTAACCCGTAAAAAAACGGCTAAGTAGCGACCTTAACCGTTTGATTTTATCTTATTCTTCATCTTCATCTTCATCTTCATCTTCGAGTTTTTTCGCCTCATGTAACATATCAAGTAGCGATTCATCAGAGCCCTTAGAGGTAGGAGTGCTCGCATTATCTTGGTTGATGTCGGTACGATTGATGCCTTCCATCGCTTCATTGGCAACATCAGATTGGGCGTTGTCTAATTGAGATTTGTCGATAGGGTTAGCGTTATTGTTGTCTGTCATGGTCATCTCCTTATTGTTTTCTCTTATAGGGTTTTTTCTTTTATACGTTAGACCTAGTGAGCTTAATATTATAAGTAAACCAAATGGCTTACAATACTTAAAAATGAAACGTAACCAAAAACATACTCATGAGTGACGTAGGGATAAGTTTATCACTTTGTTCGCGATGTATTGCATACTTTGTAGCGCATGACAGCTAAATGATTTACAGAGGTTAATAGATTGCAGGCGACACTAGCTGTCGTGAATGTGGCAATTCGGGCGATTTTTTCATTGAGCGGTGATGGTGAGGTGTTTTTTTTGCTGTATAATTTTTTGAGCGACTCACTTACTATCTATAAAAATTCTTGAGTATTTACTGCATGCTAACGATTGTACAAAGTAATAAAATCGATACGCTATTTGACCATTTGTTAAACGCCTACAAAAATCCCAGTTATCAAGGCTCAATTTTTGAGCCTTTTCAGGTGATTGTGCCATCTAAAGTCATGGGGGAGTGGTTAAAAAAACAAGTCGCAGATAAGGCAGGCATCAGCACCTTAGTAACCACCGAATTTTGGGGTCGCTATTTTTTGGGTCTGATGCAGCGGGTTTTAAGAACGTATGCACGCATCTCGGAAGACGACGATGTATTAGACGTGCCGGAAGTGGCAATGCTATCCAAAAACGTCATGCAGTGGCAAATCTTTGGCTATTTAACCCAGTACCGACAAGCCATTGTTGAGCAGCCGCGACATCCGCTTTATCCATTTTTATCGCCGCTGGTTGAAGACAAAGAGGCAAATAGCCCAAATGCGACTGGTTTTGCACCTGATACACCCGCCATCGTTGACAGTTTGAGCTGGGCGAATAACCAATCGCTACTGTCTAATGACGTGATTAGCCAATCTGCTGACTTACAAACCCAAGATCAACGTATCTGGCAGCTAGCCAGTGATATGGCAAATATGCTCAATCGCTATATGACTTATCGTCCGCAGTGGCTCACTCATTGGGGGCAAGACAAGCCTGTCGCGGTGAGTGACATGATTGCCAAAAAAGATGCGCTGCATAACCGCTTAAACGGGCGGGATGCGTCCAACGCCATCGAGACGCCTGACTGGCTCGTTGAGCACTACGAACAGCTAGAAGCCGCGCAGCGATTTTTATGGCGGCAGCTGTTTGATGATGACTACCGGTTTCGCGAGCTGCTGCATCAGCAGTTTTGGCAGGCATTAAACCATTCAGAGACCCGTATCCGCAATATCAGCCGTAGCAAGTTACCAAAACACATCTTTTTATTTACTTTGCAGCAGTTACCGCCGACAGAGTTATTGGATTTACAACGCTTAGGGGTGCTCACCGACGTCACGATTTTACACTTTAACCCGTCAGAGCAATTTTGGGCAGATATCGTTGATAAAAACTGGCTTATGCAGATGCAAATGGAAGACGATGCCAGCAAGCATGACGCTTGGTATCTAAAGGATTATGGTCATACCTTGTTGTCACGGTTTGGCAAACAATCGCGTGAAGTGTTTGCCATGCTGGCAAGCTTGTCGGGTAATGAATATGAACATGTGCTATGGCAAGATGATTTTGATAACACACCGCCTAATACGTTACTTGAATTTATCCAACATGACATCTTAATGCTAGAAGAAGTCGCGACCACTGCCAAAATCAATGACATGCTTAAACTGGTGAAAGGCGAGGAAGCAAAGGCAGCAAAAGCAGCTGAAGATAGCCGGCAAAACCTCGCGCAGCAAACCCAGCTTTTACAGCAGCAGCTTGCCAATATTCAAAGTAATGGGCTTAAAGATATCGAATCCACGCTTGGTCTATACAAAGCCATCAAAGACAAACTCAAGCAAGAATCCAATAAGCAACTTGAAAACGTGGAAAAATGGCGACCCAAACCACTTGATACCAGTATTGCCATTCATGTCTGTCATAGCATGGTGCGCCAGCTTGAAGTGCTACGCAGTATGATTATCGCGTGGCTAAATTATAGCGACATGCAAGCCACACCCGCGCAGATTCCCACCGATCCTTGGGATAGACGGGCATTGTCAGATATTTTGGTATTATTGCCCGATATCGAAACCCACCAAAACATCATTGAAGCCACGTTCCCCAAACATGTGGGCGGCGATGGCTATCAGTTGCCCGCCAAAGTGACAGGTGTGGTGGCAAAAGATATCAACCTGCTTTGGCAAGCGATTACAGGGTACTACACGCTGCTCAATCGGGCAGGCGCTCGGTTTCAGCGTAGCGAAGTATTTGATTGGTTGATGCTAGCGCCGCTATATGAAAGCTTTGGGCTTAATTTGGAGCAGATGACCCGTGCTTGTGATTTGCTGACTCAGGCAGGATTTATTCGCGGGTTTGACGAGCTGGATTTGCAGCAAACCTTAAGTGCTGCCGATGATGACTATCGATACACCTTTGCTTATGCGCTTGAGCGCTTGGTCGCTGGCGTGATGATGCCCAAAGCCACGGTGGTCAGTTTTGGCGAGTATACCAATAGCTTTGGTGTGGTAGAGAAGTTTGTACCACTGACAAACTTGACCATGGCGGATGCCGACATCGTCGCTGTGCTGTGTGATATTTATCAAACGTTGGATGACAATCGTCACCTAGGTAATGACGTCAAAACCCTGCCTGAATGGCTAACCCAAATAGAAAAGCTCATTCAACAAAAATTTAGCCTATTTAATCAAACCAATGCGTGGCGCGCGATTTTTGCCGCACAAAATGACCTAAAAGAAAATATTGAAGCCAATAGCAAATACCTCGCGACGGTAACAAGCAAAACCGCAAAAAATCCCAACATATCTACCGAGCCAGTGCAGCAAATTGACACTGAGCATTTGCCACTTAAACTCACTTTTGTACTCGAAAACATCGCCCAATCAATTATCAATCAGCAAGTGAGTGCCGAGCCGTCAGGCGTGATTACCTTTGCCCGTATCGGTTCAGTGCGTAGCCTGCCGTATAAATTGGTGGTGATGCTGAATTTAAATTTGTCTGAGTTTCCAAAGCAAGAGCAGCAAAACCGTTATAATCTGATGCAGGCAGGATTGCCCATTCGCGGTGACAGATTTCGAGAAGATGACGATTTAGGCGCGTTTTTGGATGCGCTATTGTGCGCCAAGCAAGCGTGCTGGATATTTTATAATGGTAAAAGTACCACAGATACCCACGAGCATTTACCTGCCAGTCCCGTACAGGAATTACTCGACTTTTTGCAAAACCGAATGGCGAGTGATGACGTAATCATTGACCCCAATAACGACCAAAATAGCCTAAGCAATAATTCTCCAAATCCCCAATCAGCCAACTTTGAACAATGGGTAAAAGCCTATTTGGTCACCCATCATGCCGCCTTGCCATTTGATAAAAGTTATTTTGAATTGCCGCAAACTGAGCAAAAAAACGAGCAAAAGAGCGAGCATAAAGATAAAGGTATTCAAAGTCCCGAGCAAATTAATGACGAGGGGGTATCCGCTGATTTACAACAAACCACAGCTACTCTAAACCAGCAAATCAAGCTATCAAAAACTGCCCTGTACCCACCTGCCAAAATCTGGCATAATCTTTATACAGCGCTGCAAGATAAAGACGCTACGTCCACTCAGCCAATCGTGCAAGTCTGGGATACAAAGCAACTAACCGACTGGCTATCGCAGTGGCAACAACTAAAACAGCAGCTGTCTGATATGCCTGAACAGTCGCAGCAGCATTATGTCAATTTAAGCAAAATCGTTGGCAACCTAGCCGATCCTGCCAAAGCCTTTGTAAAGGCACAAAATATTGCTATCCCTGCCCAAGGTGACAATGATAGCGTTGGCAATGATAGAAATGACAATGATAACGAGTTTGAATCGTTAACCTTGGATGCGTTAGATGGCTGGTTGTTGCGTAAATCTTTGTTAGACGCTTTTTTTGCACAAGCCTTGTCCGATAAGGGCGATAATACCCATAATAGCCATCAAAACGAGATGAAACTGGCAGCAAACGCACAAAAGCCAATGGTTCAAGAGTCAATCAACATCGCTATCAATGAGTTATTACCAGCCGGGGTGAACCGCTACCAATCGTTGCAGCAAAATCAGCAACAACTCAAAAAAGATTTGCAGGAATTTGTTCATCACTTAAAAACCATCAGCCAACAGCTCGAGGCTACTGAGGCAAAGTTGTTAGGGAATTTTTATTCAGATAAATTTGGGGCATTAGATGTACAAAATACGGACGAGGTCATCCAATGGGTGGCAACCGCGTTAACCCCCTGTGAAGAGCAGCGAATCGCCATCAGTGCCTTGGCGCTGGATAAACAAGCAGGACTGATGGACAGTAAAGAAAGCTGGGTCATCACTGCCAACTTGCCATTATATAAACCGTATCAATCAATTGAAAATAAGGTTGCCGCAGCTGCCAATCCCAGCTATTGGTTAAATTATTTGCCAACCTCTGGCAAAGAAAAATACCTGTTACAATTTTGGTTGCATCATTTATGTTGGCAAGTACTGCGCCGCACCACGGCTCAACAAGCACAGCTGAATGATGGCTTTTCGCTGTGGCAGTTTAGCAATAAAAAAACCGTGTATTTACCTGCCATCCCTTGTGAGCAAGCCTGTGGTTATTTGCAGGATATTGTGATGGTGTATCAACTCATCGATAGCGTCGTAACCATTGTACCGCCTGCTTTTTGCCTGTCATTTTTACAAAAACAACAAAAGCAGCCAGAGGCACCAGCCAGCCAGCATCTAGGTGATTGGTTAAAAGACAGTAATTTTAATTTTGTGGATGTGAACCAGTTTGACTACCCGATTTGGCAGCATTTAATCGGCGATTATAAACCATCGGTGATTATTGGGTTTGCACAGACGTTGGGCGCGCTGATTTATGAGCCTATGTTATCTATGGTCAAAGAATTGCACCAACTCATTGAAGCATGACACGCATTTTTATCGAAGAAATCTTATGAAACACGATATTCATACCCCAAGCATAAAAGTAAGTAGTGAAACAAATATCGAGGCAAACATCGAAACAAACACTCAAATAAACATCGACAAAGCACGCATTAAAGAAGACGCTGAACCTTTACTACCGCCTGCTGTCACGTTGCCATTGACAGGGCGCCATTTGATTGAAGCCTCAGCAGGCACAGGCAAAACATGGACGCTGACTGGCGTGATGTTGCGATTAATCGTGCAAGCGGGGCAGCCGTGTGAAAAAATTATCGCCACGACCTTTACGCGCAGTGCCGCCGCCGAAATGCGCCAGCGGATTCGTGAGCGTTTGCAAGATTTTTATCAATTGCTGCAAATGATTAATCATTCTACATTTACACCGTTAAACGACAGCGATTTGGATAGCAGCAAAGCTATCGCTGTGCAAAAATATGCACATTTTATTGCGCAGGTGCAAGCGCTTGCGACACAAAAAAATTTACTGGGTAAGTACCAAGATCCTATCAATCAACACTTAATCGAGTGGGTCGCCAAACAAATCTTTGGTTTGCCGGTAGATGTAACCGCTGCAGCAAGCCCAAAAGTAAGCCCGAGAGCAAGCTTAAACACCCTAAAGCCAAGCGCTGATGATAGTGAAAACAGCACCCACAAACCTGCCAAAAACACTGTCAATTTTCGTATCGCACTGCAGCGCACCACATTGGCGCTCAACCAGCTTGATCGCTTATTCGTCAGCACCCTCGATAGTTTGTGTCAAAAGTGGCTAAGAGAATACAGTAGCGAAACGGGGTTTTCTGCCGAGGTGCAAATCAGTAATGATGTCAGCGGCATCATCAAGGGTATGATTCACGACCAACTTAGGGCATTTATGGCGCAGGTCAATGCCAATATGCCTGAATTGTATCCAATGATGTTTGATAATAACGTGTTTTTACCGGTTGATGATTACTACGAGGCGGTCAATCGCGCGCTGAATTTTTATACCGCTGACATCGATACTGTACCATTGACAGCGTTTGATACCACTACTATTAAGGCGCTGATGCAGTCGATTGCAAATGATAATGATAGTGGGTTTGAGGCATATTTTGATAGTGACTTTCGTAAAGCCCAAGGGTTTAGTGCTAGCAATAAACTTCATAAATACTTTAACGAAATTAAAAATCTGCAAAATTTACTCAGCACGGGTGACATTACCAATGTTTTTGCTATGTACAAAGTTGGCAATATAGCTAAGGTACTAGATGGCATTGAAGATTTATACGCCAACGATAAAGGCTTTAATAGCAAAAAAGAACAGCAAAGCGCTACATTCAAATCCTTTGATATCGTGGACAACATGTGGCAGCTTATCCAACAAACGCAAGCCTTGCAAGACTACTTTAAACAAGTAAATTTTTACTTTACCCAGTTTATCAGCCGTTATGTGCGTACCCACCTACCAAAACGACTAGAATCACAGCGGCTAACTACCTTTGCCTTACAATTGGCGCGGTTAAACGATGCGTTATCGGGCAAAAAAGGTCAATCGTTAGCGCGTTATATTCGCCATCAGTATCCCATCGCCTTAATTGACGAATCGCAAGATATCAACACCGAACAAGCGTTACTGATTCAAAGGGTTTATTTACAAGACTTTGAGCCAGAGACAGCAGATAAAGTGGAAAAATCAAATGCTAAAAAATATCACACCCCATCGCAGTTTTTGCTGTTGGTAGGGGATCCCAAACAGGCAATTTATGGATTTCGCGGTGGGGACGTACAAAACTACACCACGCTAAAAAAATTATTTCCAGAACAACCCAAGTCACTGAACCAAAACCATCGCTCATCAGCCGCGCTGATTGATAGCCTCAATCACTGGTATGGCGTTGGCAAGCAAGATATTGACCCAAATCAAGCCGACCAGCTGCCCAATATCAACCAACAGCCGTATTTTATGGGGCGTGAAATTTATTATCGTAAAATCTCTGCCACGCGCCAAACCGCAGAGCTGGCTGTCGGTAATGCGGTAGACAATGAAGCTGCTAGCTTACCTGCATTCAATCATATTGCTATCGAATATAAAGCGCCCTATAGTCAGCAAGTGGTGGCAGTAGCCGAGAATGACGGCATATCAAATGATACTGAATCCTCGAATGACATCATCTCATCAAGTGATGAAAAAACGGTGGATTATGCCGATGCCATTGCCGCGCAAATTTTTGATTTATTTGATGATAGTAAACCATTAAGCTACCAGACTCGTGGCTTGACGCTGAGTGATATTTGTGTGTTGGCAGTCAAAAACAGTGAACTTCATACCATCGAGAAACGCTTACATCATCATGGGATTGCGACGGTCAGAGGCGGTAGTCAAAGTGTGTTCGGCGATAGCATGAGTGTTGATTTGATGACCTTGCAAAGCGTGCTGTTGACGCCATTTAGCGAATCAAAATTAAAATCCTTGATGTTGTCTAGTTTTTTTCAGCTGACCCTTGAACAAATCAACCAGTTGTATGATGCGCTTAATCAAACTAACGCCCAAGCGGCGCAAGGGCAAGCTCAGCCTCATCAAGCTCATCAAGCGTCAACAAACACCAGCTTGGCTGAGATTCAGCAGTTGGTATTGACCGCCAGCGAATTGTGGCAAAAACACAGTTTTTTGGTGGCTATACAGTGGCTGCTCAATCAGCCCCTTACTTTACCCAGCCAAATCACACTCAATTTTTGGCAGCGCCTCGCCAAAAATCCAAATGGCGAGCGATTGCTCATTGATTTGCGCCAGTTGTTAGATATTATTAGCGACCAGTTCAATGGACAGGTAGGCGAGCATCAACTGTTTGAGTGGTTCTGCGCCCAAGTGCAACAGCAGCCAAAAGAAGATTGGTCAACGCAGCAGCGCTTGCCATCTGATGAAGGGGTGCAACTGATGACGGTTCACGCGTCTAAAGGTTTGGAGTTTCCGATAGTGTTTGTGGTTGGATTTACCGGGGAGAGTAAAGCCAAGTTTCATGGTGCGCCGTTATATCTGTATGGTATACAAACCACTCATCAAGCAGCGCCCCAATTCACTCAAAACAATGATAACCCGCTGTTAAGCCGCCGATTGACCGCGTTACCCAGCCAAATAACTAATAACAACCCAATCAACCCAATCAATTATGTCGCCATTGAAGACCAATCTGCCTATGAAGAACGACTGCGATTATTGTACGTTGCCCTTACCCGCGCAAAAGAACAAGTGTATCTTGTGACTGTCGCCAAAAAATCTGCGGTGAAAAATTCTGCTTTGGCGCCTTTTATGGACGATTTGGCAAAATTTGCTGTCAAACAAACGTTGACTGAAACGACAAATATCATAAATTCAAATAGCCTAAGCAAATATTATAATTTGAAGCTAAATTTCAAACCCAAAACAAATGGGCAAAATGAACAAAATGCTACAGTCGCTAAGACAGTCGCTAAGATTGATTACGATGAAATCATCAAAGTTATCACCATCGACACTTTTAAAGGATGGGCGAATACCAGTTTTACCGCATTGTCTCGTTATATCGAGCATACCAGCGTTGACACAGTGGTTAATGCCGAAGATAGGCAAGATGATGATATTTTGTCAGCGGCGCAAACCCATTTATTGCTTATCCCCAATAGTCGGCTAGTGGGGGAGTCGAGTAACGAGATTAATTCCATTAGATTTAGCTTTGAAAAAGGCACAAACCCGGGGACTTTTTTACATAGTGTTTTAGAAGACATCGCCAATAATTACAATGAAACCCCTGAGTTGGCGGTGCCACAGCAAGATTCCAGAGCAGACAAGTTAAAACGCTGGTCAGTCATGGTGGATCGCACGTTAAGACGCTACCAAATGCCGAGCAATTATTTTTCTACAAAAGAGAGTAGTGCAGGGCAGTATGGCAACTGGCACGATATCAACATTGATGATTTGCAGCCTGATTATATTGCGTTGGTGGATTGGCTAGATGACATCATCCATACACCGTTAGCCGCTTCATCAGTGCCGCTGGTCAATATCAAATATAACCAAAAAGTTGCTGAATTAGGGTTTAATTTACGCTTAAACCAGCATTTGTCATTTAGCGACTTAAACACGTTGTTTCATCAATTTGATATCCCACTGCAATTGCAGAGCCAAGAAGTCAATACCATGGTTTGGCAGTATCTTAAAGGGGAGATTGACTTGGTGTATCAGCACGGCACACAGTTTTTTATCGTCGATTATAAAAGCAATTATCTTGGCAATGATTTTGACAATTATAACCAAGCAGCATTATATGATGCGATGACCACGCATAGTTATTGGTTGCAAGCAAGCATCTACCAAGTGGCGCTGCATCGCTATTTAAAGTTACGACTACCTAATTATGATATCAATACCCATTTGGGTGCGGTCGAGTATGCTTTTTTACGCGGTATGTCACCCAAACACGCTATCTGTGGGAAGCTAGTAAAACAGTTTGATAGTGCCTTTATCTTGGCACTCGATGATATGTTCGGCTATCCCAATGGCAATTAAAATTTAACCATTACGCATAAAGAATTTATCATGAAAACAAACACGACTGAGCCAACCGCTACAATTGAAGAAACTGCTAAATTAACCCAATTAGCCAATTTTATTCAATACCGCAAGCAGCAAAAATCACAGCTAACTAACAACAAAACCAATAAAAATAGCCTAAGCAAAGAGAATAAAAATAACGACCAAAAAACCAAAGAAAAATCGAAAATCTTGCAAATTTTTGATGAGCTCAATAACCAACTATCAGAAGGTCATACCGTATACGAGATGACTATCAGCGATGAGAATGAAAAATCACTGATAACAGAGTTGACGGACAATAACTGGGCAAGCGTAATAGGGGCGAGTGATGAATTACGCAACCATGATACCAATGCGCCTATCATTCTTCAAAAGCTCGCACAATCAGATGATGAAGTTTCTGCAACAGAACATAAGTACCTGGTCTGGCTACATCGGCAATGGTATGCAGAACAATCGTTAGCCAAGCAGTTGATGAAAATTGCCCATAGAAAAGTGGCAGCGTTTAGTAGTATATCTGCATCACAGGACATCGATAATGGTTTAGCGCCCAATGCGATGCAGCAGCTCGCCATCGACAAATCGAGTCAACACGCGCTGAGTATCATTATCGGTGGGCCTGGTACGGGTAAGACTTTTACCGTGGCTAAGCTGGTAACCACGCTGCAAAAGGGGCACGAGCACAAAAGAAAACAGGACCCTAACTTACCACCTTTATCTATCACCTTGACTGCACCGACAGGGAAGGCAGCGAAGCGTATGCAAGAGTCATTACGTATAAGCTTGCAAAAAAGCTTGCAGGATGAAGAAATCACTTTGGATAATGCAAAAACCTTACATCGGCTGCTAGGTATTGGTAGTGATGGCATACCACGCTATCATGCCAAAAATCCATTACCCGATGATTTGATTATCGTAGATGAAGCGTCTATGCTAGGGCTTGAGCTAGCCAGTCAGTTGGTTGATGCTATCAAACCCACGGGTCGGCTGATTTTGTTGGGTGATGCAAACCAGCTGGCGGCGGTAGACGCGGGGTCGGTTCTATCAGATTTGTGCGCGGTGACTCGCTTGCAGCCTTATATCACTGAGTTGACGGAGTCAAAACGCTTTGATTCAAATTCAGTTGTCGGTCAGTTTGCTCTCGCCATTCAGCAAAATTTGCCTGCGTCTAAAAAAATAAAGCTCATCCAGCGATTATTACAACCCAATGATTTACAATCACTTAAGTCATCTCAAAGTGAGAATCCACCAGACTTGGCTGGTAAAAAACAGCAAACAGCCAATATTCCTTTTTACCCAATTGATGCGTCTTCGAGTCTGCCTGCTGTTTTCAGCCAATTAGCGAAACCTTACCATCCATTTTTTGCGCTTATGCAGCAATGGTACAGCAAGCCCGTCAATATTTTTGAAGCGGATAATCGAAAAGGGTTATTTGAAGTATTTGATAGTTATCGTATTCTGTGTGCGGGTCATCAAGGACAATTGGGCACCCAATCAATCAACCAACAGATGAGCCTGGCTTTTACCGAGTTTTCTAAAATCACTCGAACCAAAGCTTACTTTTATCACGGTTTACCGATTATCATCCAAAACAATGATTATCAGTTGGGGTTATTCAATGGCGATATTGCGATTTGTCTGTTGTACCAAGGGCAGTTATACGCGTGTTTTGCAGAAAAAGTGATACCCATTCAGCGATTAAGCCGTGAAAGTTGCGACTATGCGTATGCGATGACCATTCATAAGTCACAAGGCTCAGAATTTCACACGGTCGCCATTTGTATTGATAAAGCGCATACAAGGCTACTAAGCCAAGCGCTGATTTATACAGCGGTGACGCGCAGTAAATCCGCCTTATCCATATATAGCGCTAAAGAGAATTTTGAGTTAGCGGTGACGCAAAAAGCGGTGCGACAAACTGGGTTGCAACTACAATTTGATCATCTTAACAACACGCCATAAAAGATAGGTCATAAAAACCGACATCATAAAAAGATATCTTCTAAAAAAATACGCTATAAAAAAAGGTATCATGCGATACCTTTTTATTTATGACAAGCAGTTTTACACATTTTTTAACGCATAAATCCCTGGCATATGGCGTAGATACCCGTGATAGTCCATACCGCAGCCATACACATAGCGATCCGCCACATCGAGACCCACAAAATCAACTTTAAACTCTTGTACTTTTCGGTCATGGAGTTTATTGAGTAGCACACAAGTGCGGATAGATTTTGGATTTTCTTTTGCCAGCTCGTCCACCACCGCTTTTAGGGTAATGCCTTCATCAAAGATATCATCAATCAATAAAATATCTTCACCCGCCAAATCAATTTCAGGTTTGAATTTCCATTCAAGTTCATTGGTGCCTTGGTTGTTGCGATAGCGAGTCGCATGGATATAGTACATACGATGATAAAAAGTAAACTGGGTAAGCAATTGACCTGCTGGAATCAACCCGCCATTCATCACCACCATCACAATGGGGTTTTGACCTGCATAGTGCAGGTTGACACTGGCTGCCAAACGCTCGTAAGCACTACTCACTTCAAAACTACTGATAAGACATTCAGAATTGCGTAGCGCTTCTTCGATTTGCTGATTGCTAAGTTGATTCATGGTGGACCTATTAATTTAAAAAAATAAGTGGGCTATTGTAACGCAGTTTTATCTAATTGAATAATAACGGTTAGCAATACCTAATTGTTAAATATTAACGCTTGGTAATGTTTGGTAAAACGCTCCAGCGATTCTTGCGGCATTTGTGGGATTAAACGGTGTAGGGCAATGTCAATTACTTTGACGATGATGCCGTCAGTCACTGGAATTGCCGCACGTTTAAGCATATTTAAATTGAGCGTTTTGGTAAAATCGACCAAAAAATGCTGCAAACAGGCTCTGGTTAGTTCGCTAAATAACCGAATCAAATTTTGCTGCTCTTCAAGCCCTTTACCTGCTTGGACATTTTCTATGGTAGCCAGTAAACTCTTTGCTAGCTCGTCAGTGAGTGGCACTGAGATACGACGTTCACCCAGTTGGGTGTTTTTTAACACTTTTTGGTCAAAAAAATCAAAGCTAGGTAACACATCTTCATTTTTTGTAGGGCTTAGCAGTGTGTTAATCAGTTTGTCGCTAGTCGCTTCAATGGTTTCTGCGGTTTTAATCAAATGCGCTTTTCGTTCTGAATCATCCGGTAGCGATTCGATTAATTTAATCAGTAGCGCATCCATCAGCTCTTTACTGGTCAACTGGGTGATTTTATCGCGATAAACGTCATAACGTTCGCTGCTTTTGCTAGCAATCAGCTCATATGCCTTATCAATGGTAGCGCTCAATTCTGCGGAAGGGGTAAACCCAAAATAATAGCTCATAATATTTTTTCGTTATCCAATGATTTCTTCAGGGTAATCAATCACTACCCAGCCATTTTCTATCCAATCACAAATTATATCAGTTTCGACATCGGCTGCTTGCAAAATTTGCTCATCGACGGATTTGCCATTGGCGAGCCGAATGAGGAGTGATTGCGCGTTAGCGGGTATATCGTCCGCGTCAATGGCACAGCCATTGACATAAATTTTTGCTTGAGTTTTTGAGTCGGCTTCAGTTTGGGTAAATACAATACGGCTAGACATGTCTTGCATGATGACAGCACCCGCTGCCAAGGCGCTTTGTATTTCATCAATATCGGCATACGTGTCAGGCAGCATCAGCTCATATTGACGTTTGCTTACCGTTTCGCTAATCGCTTGAGTCATTATTTCATCGCCAAGTTCAGAGTTTAGCAGCGCAATCAGCTGCGCTTTGATATCGTGAACGCTGGCTATCGACAGCTCGCCTGCAACTGCAGAAGGTTGGTTGATTTTGAGGGGAATGGCTAAATCATCAAAATGGGTAGCCACATCCGCCAAACTATCGAGCAGTTGTAATGGGGTAGGGCGCCTAAATCCAAACGAAAAAGTCAAACAATCCTCAACGGCCACCCCGTAATGGGAGAGATTGGTCGGTACATACAGCACATCGCCTGGCTCAAGCACCTCATCAAATATCAGCTCGCCCATCTCATTCATCAAACGAATCGGTTGCCCTGCTTCAAATTGGGTTGTTTGGTCGCAATACTTGCCCAATTGCCAATGACGTTTGCCGTACCCTTGCGCCAAAAAGACATCGTAATTGTCGTAATGCTTGCCAACGCTGCCACCTGATGGCGCATACGACACCATGATGTCATCACGTTGCCACTGTGGAATAAAATCAAACGCATGCCATAGGTTGCCAAGCGCTGGCGACCATTGTTCCATATTTTGCACTAGCACCGTCCAATGTTTTGGCAGCTTTTGAAAGTCTTTAGCGGTAAGAGGGCTGGTTTTAAGTGACCATTGCTGGTTATTTTCGCTGATGAGTCGGGCAGTGGCGTCTTCATCTTGGGCAAGTCCGATGATATCGTCTGGCTCAAACATACCAACCAATTGCGGCAAGCCCTGCTTGATTAGGAGTGGTTTTTTTTGCCAATACTCGCTCAAAAATTGTTCGGGGCTGATATCACTAGGCAAACAAAAGTGCTGGGTCATATTTTTTCATTCAGTGGGAATATGTAACGCGCATTATAGCAAAGGCAGTCTATCAAAACCCCATAATAAAATTTTTTTCACCAAAGTGTAAAAAAAGCGTAAAAATATGAAACATATTGAACTGGAAAGTTTCATATTTTTTGTTGTATTGGTTATAGCGCTCGTATATAGTCAATACTCACAAGGAAGTACTCACAGGAAAGTTAGACGAGCAATATTTGATTGACTCGTTGGTTATACCACAACAAAGGAATGTTCTATGACAGCTATTTTAAATCAACACGAAAACTACCTACAAGCAGACCAAGCTTATGGTTTTCCCTTGCTTATCAAAAATTTATTGTCTCGCGCCAAAGTGGTCTCTGGCGACAAAAAAATCCATTATGCCGACAAAACCAGCTACACCTATCATGAGTTTTTCAAACGTGTCAATCGCTTAGCCAATGTCTTAAAAGGCTTAAACCTACAAAAAGGCGATGTGGTTGCAGTCATGGATTGGGATACACACCGTTATTTGGAATGTTATTTTGCCATTCCGATGTGTGGCTATATCTTGCAAACCGTCAATGTGCGTTTGTCAGAAGACAAAGTGCTATATACCATCAATCATGCCAAACCAAAAGCACTACTGCTAAATTCAGAATTTTCACCGATGATCAAAAGCCATACCCAAGATGCGCCATCGGTCGAGCATGTGATTTGGTTGGATGATAACAACACGCCAATGGCCCCATACGCCCAAGGCGAATACGAAACCATGCTAGCGCAAGCCAGCGATGAGTACGAGTTTGAAGATTTTGATGAAAACACCATTGCCACAACCTTCTATACCAGCGGCACAACAGGCAACCCCAAAGGCGTATTTTTTAGCCATCGTCAAATCGTCATGCATACGCTCGTCGTTGCCGTTGCCAATGCACTTAATATCGAAGGTCAAGGGCTGCGCTACTCAGATGTCTATATGCCAATGACGCCTATGTTCCATGTCCATGCTTGGGGTTTCCCTTTTGTCGCAACCATGCTAGGACTGGAGCAAATCTATCCGGGTCGCTATGTGCCTTCTACTATGGTTGACTTGGTAAAAAAACACAATGTCACCACCACGCATGGCGTACCAACGATTTTGCAAATGCTACTGGGTGAAATCAACAGCCGCCAAGAAAAATTCAACGGCTTAAAAATGGTCATCGGCGGCTCTAAACTCAATCAAGGGCTTGCCAAAATGGCTGTAGCCAGCGGCATCGAAGTTTGTACCGGCTATGGCATGTCAGAGACTTGTCCTATTATCAGCATTGTCAACTTTGATGAAACATTCCAAGACATGAGCGAAGAACAACAAATTGAGCATCGCTGCTTGTCTGGCTCGCCGGTGCCATTGGTCGATTTGCAAATCTGGCACAATGGCAAACGTATGCCAAACGATGGCACATCCACAGGCGAAATCGTGGTACGTTCACCTTGGTTGACGCAAAGTTACTACAAAAATCAGGACGCAGGCAACGAGCTGTGGGAGGGCGGTTATCTGCACACCCAAGACATCGGTTGGATGGACGCAAAAGGCAATGTCAAAATCACCGACCGACTAAAAGATGTCATCAAATCGGGGGGCGAATGGATATCTTCGCTTGAAGTAGAAACCATCATGTCATTACACCCAAGCGTTGCCGACATTGCTGTGATTGCGATTCCTGATGCGCGCTGGGGTGAGCGTCCGATGGCGTTGATTGTGCTCAAACCCGATTATCAAGACACCAAAGCTGAAGACATCATCGCGATTGCGCAACAAGCGTATGAGCGCGGTCATTTGCCAAAATACGGTATTCCGCAGGATGTGAAATTCATCACGGAATTGCCAAAAACCAGCGTGGGTAAAATTGACAAAAAAGTCATCCGCGATCAATATGCCCAAGGGTTATTTGCTTAGACTGTTACTTAATCATGACAAAGTAAAAAAGAAAGTAAAAAAGGTAGAATTTTTTCTACCTTTTTTATTACCCAACCAATCAAATAATCAAGCAATCCATCAAACCATTAACCGTTGATTGACCTTTGCCATTGATAACGGGTAATGTCGGGCTTTGGCAATATCGTTTGCCACTATATTGACCTCATTGACATCAATTTTGTGCCAGTTAGGACGTTTGCAAGCAGATTTCTCTATCAAATTAGCGTCAACTAGCGCATCCATGACTTTATCCGCCACATCTAGGGTAGAATTGGCTTTCACATTTTCTGCCACCGCATAACGCAGCTTGGCAAACACCTGTAAATCTGCGACGCGCACGGTAATATCATCACTCGGTACTTGCTGCCCACCATATAGCGCATTATCTCCCGCTTGTGCAGTTCGAAAACTTGGCACAAATTCACTGACATAATCTATGGCGTTTTGGGTGCGTTGTTTTAGGGCGTTTGGCTCCCAGCCGTTTTCAATATAATTTAGATATTGTGGATTAATAGGCGGTTGGCTGCTTTCTTGGGTGGCTTTGGTCAAACCATCATTAAATAAAGTGATGTTTTCGGTCATGCCATGTAGCTGAAAAAACCCGTCAGGATAAGGGGTAAACTGCGCCATGCCATTGGGCGTGCCACGCTCACCATGAAAAATAATCTCAGGCAAACGCCCCTTATAATCACGCCATTCACTGATATAAGAAGCTTTAAATTCTACCATGCGTTTGATATGCACGCCTGCTTTGTCATCAATAATACCGGTTCTAAAACCGCAAGCATTGACCACAAAATCGGCATAGATACGCTGCACCTCGCCATTTTCATCGGTAAATGACACTTGCCAGCCATCCATATGACGTTTTAAATCATCAACTTGGGCATTTAGATGTACTTGAGCGCGCTGTAGGCGCTGCAATTGTAAAAAAGCACTGGCAGAGAGTCTAAAAATATTCCAGCCAAATTCTTGCACTGCAATGATGGGGTATTGCAGTTTTTCCAAATCCATTACTTTAAGAGCCGCCACAACCCACTCATCTGTGGTGCTCGGAATGTCTTTAGCTTCTAATTGAATTAGCTGTTGAATTTGCTGTTTGTCATACACTCGGTAATAATCTTCGACATTGCCCAACACGTGGTTGCTAGGGTCAGCATCAACCAATGATTGATAGTAAGCCGTTAACATATCAAGACGTGGCAGTAAGTCAGTGGCGGTATTGTTATCCCGTTTTGGCACCGTGATAAGGGTGGGGCGTACATCAATACTCTCTGGATACAACTTGGCAATATCAATACATTGGCGCATCAACATGCGGCAATCTTCATCACTGATTTCGCGGTACAAATTGCCACCTGCATGCAGATGACACATGGGTGGGGCGTTGATAAGGCTAGCATTTTTTTCAATCAAATGCACATGGATGCCCGCCATCGCCAGCCGTATAGCTATCGTAGAACCTGCTGAACCACCGCCAATCACTGCTACGGTTGGTGATTGCGTACTTGAATTAACGTACATAATTTTGCCCTTATGCGTTGCCCAAAATGAAGAAATAAATTGTAGCGGAAAATAATCTAGTTACTGTGACATTTATGCAGCAATTGTCGCTTTTGTTGTTAATAAATTTTACCTAATAGTATATATTAAAATAAGTAGTATTTTTTATACTTTTTAGTATAAAAACATATTGAAAATTCTAATTTTATCAGTTAAAGTTAATTTAGCTTAAAAAGCTGACCTGTATTTTATTCAACAATCATAATTAAATAAGGAAAATAAGTATGTTAAAACAAGCCTTCTTAGCAGCAGCGATTTCTACTACGTTATTAGCCGGTTGTGCCACGACGCCAACCCATACCGCTCATGCACCGATGCACGCAGCTAACATTGTTGATGTAGCAAAATCAAATCCAGATTTTTCAATATTAGTTGAAGCGGTGGTAGCCGCAGGTCTAGCCGACACTGTCGCGACCACTAAAAACATCACCGTATTTGCGCCGACCAATGCTGCCTTTGCGAATTTACTTGCTGAGCTCGGTATGACCAAAGCGCAATTGTTTGCAAACAAACCGTTATTGCAATCTGTGTTAACTTATCATGTGCTGCCAGCCACAGTGATAGCAAAAGATGTTAAGCCAGGTATGGTTAAAACCTTACAAGGTCAAAACGTCATGGTGACTTCAAATGGTAAATTACAAGATGCCAATGGACGTATTGCCAACATTGTCACCACAGATATCAAAGCGAGCAATGGTGTGGTACATGTGATTGACCGTGTCATATTGCCAAAAAGATAAGTTATCAGCCATAAATTGTCGTTTTTATGGATAGTTATAGTAGCCAACAATTTATTGGTCTGATGACATAGCGGTGATACGAGTCATCGCTATTTTTTTAACTTTCAAAAATCGTATAGAGCGGGTAAAACTATGAAACGGATTGCCATTATCGGTGCAGGATTGGCAGGGTTAACTTGTGGTAAAGCGCTGCAACAAGCAGGGCACGACGTAGTGATTTTTGAAAAATCCCGTGGCATCGGTGGGCGACTAGCAACGCGCCGTGCTGAACCATTTTATTTTGATCATGGTGTTGCCGCGTTTACTGCCAGTGACGACGATTTTCAAGGTTTTGTCAATCAATTACTCACTGAAGAGGTGGTTGCAGTGTGGGCAGTTGACCAAGCTACCCCCGATAATTCCTTTGTATCTACTGTATCTACCAAACCACACTCCGTGCCCAAAGTCTCTGACAACTATGTCGGCATACCCGCCATGAATGCCATTGGTAAACATCTTGCCAGTGGTTTAACTGTGCAGCGTAATACCAGAGTAGCCTCTATCATTGACCATCATCCAATTTTTAATAGTTGGGAGTTGTTAAGCGACAAGGGTGAAACATTGGGTCAGTTTGATTGGATTATCTCGGCGATGCCTGTAGAACAAGCAAAAAGCTTTGCTCAAACATCGCTACATACCAAAGTGTTGAATAAATATGCGCTTATGCCTTGTAGTGTGCTGATGCTGGGATTTGATACGCCACTGGCTTTAGACTATGAGTATGCCAAAATCGAGAGTGAGGATATCGATAAAATTATCGTCAATAGTGCAAAACCCCATCGCAAAGGCGGTTATAGCCTTGTGGTTCATAGTACCCCAGCATGGACGAATAGACATATTGAGGAAGATAAAACTGCCTGTATCAGCCATTTGACACAAGCGGCGAGTCAACTATTGGGTATCGATTTATCGACTGCAGCACACAAAGACATACACCACTGGCGCTATGCCACAGGCGAAGCGGTTAACTCCCAATCAGGTGACCACCAGTTAGGCTATCTACTAGATAGCGACCAAAATATCGGTGTTTGTGGGGACTGGCTACTTAAGGGTGATGTCGAGTCTGCCTACTTAAGCGGTCAAAAACTGGCAAAAGCGATGATTGAATTACTAAAAAGCGAGTAGCGTATGCAACATATCGCCATATTTGGTGCTTCTGGCGCGATTGGAAAGGCATTTTGTAATTGTTTAGCTATCGCCTATCCAAATGCCACCATTCATGCCATTGCCAGAAAACCCCCGGCATTTAGCCACCCTCATATCGTCCCTCATCAGCTTGATTTTGATGATGAGCTGGCTATCGCCGCGCTTATCAAAGAGATAAGCAGCACTCAAGCGTTGGACAGTGTCATTGTGACGATTGGGTTATTACATGAGTCTAAAATCGACGCTCAACACATCGCGCCTGAAAAATCACTGCGTGATATCACAGCCGATCAGCTGCACCAATATTTCCATATCAATGCGGTATTACCGATGATGATTGCTAAATACGCCTTGCCCGCCTTAAACAAATCCTCCCAGTCGCTATTTGCCGTATTGTCGGCACGGGTAGGGAGTATTTCGGATAATCGCTTGGGCGGGTGGTATGGTTATCGAATGGCAAAAGCAAGTTTACATATGGGCATTAAAAACTTAAGCATCGAACTGCAACGAAAAAACCCCAACGCAATTATTGTTGCTTTGCACCCTGGCACGGTAGCCAGTGAGTTATCCAAACCCTTTCAAAAAAATGTGGCAGAAGGCAAGTTATTTACCGCAGCGTTCTCAGCACAAAGTTTACTTAAGGTTTTGCATCAGCTTACGCCTAAAGACTCGGGCAAAATTTGGGCTTGGGACGGCAAAGAAATCATGCCTTAAATCTGCCTTAAAATTGTACCTTAGCCTTGTATTAGGGTTGTAGCTGCGTACCTAGCTTAAGGCTAATCCATCAACCAGTTTTTGTAGATGACGCCCACAATCACGCAAGTTAATCCTGTCACCAAGCCGCCCCAAATAAAATCAACCAGTGCCGCAGTTTTATCATAACCTTTAAGTAATGCTAAGCTTGTAAAATCATACGTTCCATATGCCATTAGCCCAATGACCACCCCATATCCTGCCAATACTGCCAATGACGCGTGAGATTTTAGCTGCGGGTAAATGACCACCACACAAAGCGCAAAAACATAAAATAGATAAAACACGCCTGCTGCGGTCATATTGGGTGATTCACTGAGCAGATGTCCAATGCGGGGGGCATAAAAGCGTTGGGTCATGGTTTTAAGCCATACGGCATCAATACCCAAAAATACCATGACGGCGATCAGATATACCCACAGATAGTTTAATGGTGCCATTGCTAAATCCTTGTGTCCTGTTATTAATTATCATGAACCCGTTACCGCGCGAATTGGATTAACGGTACTGGGCTTTTTCAAGGCGTACTTGCACCACGCCAATGGTTTTTTCCAAAAATCCTGCTTCACAGTACGCAAAATAAAAATGCCACAAACGTATAAACGCATCGTCATAGCCGAGCGCCTTGAGCTGCGGTAGCGCCTGCATAAAGTTATAGCGCCAATCAATCAAGGTACGGGCATAGTCATAGCCATAATCAACCAATGACGTTACTTGCATATCGGTATGGTCACGCGCTTGGCTAAGAATTTCACTGTTAGACAATAAACACCCGCCGGGGAAAACATGGGTTTGGATAAAATCCACCGCGAGCAAATATTTTTGATAACCCCGATCATTAAAGGTAATCGCTTGTAATACCATCAGCCCATTATCTTTGAGCAGTCGATTACACTGGGCAAAAAAATCTGGCAAATATTCATGACCCACCGCTTCAATCATTTCAATACTGACCAGCTTGTCATACTTGCCGGTAAGCTCACGATAATCTTGTTTTAGCAGGGTGATTTTGTCGGTTAGATTGGCAGCGGCAATGCGGCGTTTGGCTTCTTCATACTGCGCGTCTGAGATAGTTGTGGTGGTGACACGGCAGCCATATTGGGTGGCGGCATAAATAGCAAACCCACCCCAGCCCGTGCCGATTTCAATGACATGGTCGTCAGCTGTTAACTCAGCTAATTCACAAATTTTTGCCAACTTGTGGGTTTGTGCTGCCGCCAAGCTTGATGAGGGTGTCGGATAAATTGCCGATGAATACATCATGCGCTCATCCAAAAATAATGCATACATCGCATTGCCAATATCATAATGGGCTAAAATATTGGATTTGGCATTGTTTTTATCATTATGCCGATTGCGGTGTTGGCGGTGTTCCCAGCGTTTGGTCAAATTGGCAAATTTGGCTTCGATGGTATTGATGAGGGTCAAATTGCGGGCAATCAAGCGTAAAAATGCTGTTAAATCATCGGCTTTCCACAAACCATCAATATAATCATCAGCAAACGCAATCGAACCGCCTGTTAATAGGTGTTGATACACCTGCGGTGAATGGATGGTGATTGTCACTGCCAAAGGATGATTGCCAATTTGTTCCCCTAGCGTTCGTTGCGTATCGCTCACTGGCGACTGTGTTACATGCTCAGTATTCATCACGCTAACACCGAAGGTTTTATGAGTCGCTACCTTAGTCGCCACCTTAGTTGCTACATTGTCAGACTGACTAAAGGTTTCAATTACGGTTAGATGACCCTGTTTGAGCTTTGATAGCAATAAAAATATTATTTGCCGCGCCGCTTTTGCCGCACTTTGTTGAACAGGCGTGAGCAGATGGTCAACAATTGGGTAGGGTAGATAATCCGTAAACGAGCGCCGCTTGGCTAAATCGGATTGACGGCGTTTCACCAAAGTCTCCTTACCTTTTGATAGGTGATTTGACGGGTGAGAGGTTGCAGTGTTTTTATCCTCTAAAGAAGATGGTGTCATAGTCAATTCCCATAAAAAATTTCAGTTAACTATTGGGGTAAACGTTGGTTATAAGCTTGATAAGGTACACGTTTTAGCACGTATAATTTAAAAGCCTGCCAGTAAATTTGCAGTAATGATGTGGCACTCATCCAGGGTCGGCGCTTAATTGCCGTTATCACCGAAGCCTCGTCCAATTGAACGCCTTTTAGACTCACGCCTGCATTAAACACTTTGCCGCGGCTATCTGTCAGTCCAATATCAATCACAACATCAAAGCCATTTTGCTCGGGATTGTCATTTGCCGATGCATAGCGTTTAGGGTGAATCTCAACACGCCAATGATATTGCTGATTGATGGGATTAAAAGGCGATACATGAAAACCTTTGTCATGTTGGTACAAGGTCTTTTCACCTGCGAGTAAAAAACCATAGTAATGGCGTTTGTTCCAAGGGGTGTTAGAGACTTCTGCCAAAAAATGGCTTGGCTGGTGGTTCTCATCAAAGCCAATATAAAAATTAACTGGGCTAAAATACCAACCCATATTACGTAACACGACCAAAGCCACCACCTCGCCAGTCGGCTGACTGCCAGTCAATTGCTGCCAAGTTTGTTGGGCTTTGACCAATAAACTAGCCGATGGCGCAGGTTGTCCTACTGAAGCGGTTAGACAGTTGTCCAAAGAGGGGTCTAATCGATTGATAGCAAAATAATCTGCTTGATGGAATTGATAAAGCGCCCAATGGTGCTGCGATAGCAGAGGGAGAGTCAATGATTGTTGCAGCGATTTTTTCAGCCATTTTTTTTTCAGCCATTGGGGCAACCATGTTGGCACATCACTAGCGACCATATTAACCTTAGGTAATGGATTGTCCGCTAGCTGGGTTAAATTGACCGCCCAAAACCGATAGGGGTAATGAAATTCATGAGGGGTAGGGAGTTGTCTGGCATGCCAAGTCATACCTTGCAGGATTTGATGGGCAAATGTCATGATGATTTACCTTTGAGGGGTGTTGCACAAACCATCATGCGCTAGGTTTTGGCAAAACGCATGGTTGGTCGTGGCGGTTACTTGCCGTCGTTGCACCACCAAGAGTTTTTTGTCAGCGTGGCTTGGTAACTTTGATACGGTAAATTTTGCCGACGGTTTGCTGGGCTTAGACAGCCGTTTTATTTGAGCAGCGGTTGAGGCAGCTGTGATATTGGTAGTGACTAAAATGTCGATATCCACCCCCAAACTTTGGCATACCCGCAAGCCACTTTTTACTCCATCTTCATGAAACCCATTAAACCAATAAGCACCACAAAAATGGGTATGCCGCTTCGCTGAAATTTCATGCCAGCGTTTTTGGGCCTCGGTCATTTTGTTGTCATACACAGGGTGGCGATAATCCACACGTTTGATAACATGCGCCTCATTAATCGGCGTATTAAGCGTCACCAAATAGTTATGTTTTGCCGTCAATCGTTCAAGGATATTCATGTGATACGTCAATATAGGTTTTTGGTCAGCCACGCGCGCGGTGGGTTTATCTATCGCGTAATTCCAACTTGCCCAAGCCAGCGGTTTTTTGGGTAGAACTTGGGTGTCAGTATGCAAAACCGCTTCGTTATCTGTATACTCAAAAGCCCCTAAAATAGCCGATTCTGTCTCAGTGATATCAGCTAGTAGACGTCTTGCTACATCGGCATGGCAAGCAAATACAACGTCATCAAACACTTGGGTTTGACGCTTACCTTGATGAATAAATTCAATGCTAACGCCATCCTTGCCACGCGTGACCGATTGCACTGGGGTATTGATATACAGGGTTGTACCTGCTGCAACAAGCCGAGTGATTAAGGCATTGACGTATTGCTTTGAGCCGCCCACTAAGGTAAACCACTGTGGGCGATTGACCACATCTAGCAGACCATGATTATCAAAAAACTGGGCAAAAAAGAGTAGGGGAAAACGCTTGGCGTCATTCATTCCCATCGACCATATCGCAGATACCATCGACACCAAGTAGTTGGTTTTAAACAACTCGCCATAGTCATGACTGTCTAAATAATCCCCGAGTGTTTGCTGGCTTAAAGCCGCTTGCTGTATTTTATCGGCTTGGCGAAAATTTGCTAATAGTGATTTGGTCTCGCGATTAAAGCGTAAAATCTGCTGAACAAATTGCCAAAATCTGGGGCTTAGCACATGGCGGCGCTGAGAAAACAGACTGTTTAACGTGTGACCATTGTATTCAAAATTAATATAAGTGTTTTTAACCGAAAAACTCATCTCAGCTTTTTGAAATGGCACATTGAGTTCATCAAGCAGGCGAATAAAATTGGGGTAAGTACGCTCATTAAATACAATAAACCCTGTATCGATGGCGACTTTTTCCGTTGATGGTCTAAACGGGTTGTTAAAAAAAGGATTGTCAAAAAGTGAGCGCTCGGTAACAGTGACATCCAGCGTATTGACATGCCCGCCTATATAATCATTGCTTTCAAATACCGTCACTGCATGACTGTCCTTGAGATAATACGCACACGTTAGCCCTGATACACCACTGCCAATAATGGCAATCTTTGGTGTGGTAATATTTGGCTTAGTAGGCTTGGCTGCTATAGGATTAGCCACCACAGTCTTGGGGACTGTGTGATTAGAGCGCGGGGATTTTTTTGTAAACACTGCCATGTGCGGATATACCTTTAAAGCCAAGTCAAATGATTAACAAGTCAAATGATTAAGTCGTATGAGAAAGTTTTGAACCCACAAAATGCCATACTGTATCAGGTAACTTTGCCAATAGCTTTAAGGGCTGTACCAATGTCTGCGGAAATTCAATGATATTATCATCATTGGCAATCCCGTGTTGAATGGCTTGGCTGGCTTGCTGTACAGTTTGCAAAAAAGGCATTGGAAAGTCGTTCTGCAGCGTCATCGGCGTTTTGACAAAGCCCGGCACTACCAAAGCCACTTTGACCCCATAAGGTTGCAGGCTCATTTGCAAGGTTTTGCTCAGATAATGGATTGCCGCTTTTGAGCTACCATACCCCTCTGCACGCACAAAGGGCACCAAAGCAGAAGCAGAGCCGACGGTGACAATTTTACCTTTAGTTGCCTTGAGGGCGGGTAGTAGCGCTTCGATGGCATGCACTAACGAGCCATAATTTGCGTTCATCACCCTCATGATAGACCGCGAATCAAAGTTTGGCATGTCGATATATTCGCAAACACCCGCCGCCGCGATGAATAAATCTAGCGTTTTAATGTCGTTAAATGCTTGCATCACGGCATCATACTCGGTTAAGTCAAGCTGAATCGTTTTTGCACCCATCGCTGCCAACGTGTGCAAAACATCGCTGTTTCGCCCCACCGTATACACATCATGCCCTTGGCTTAGATAATCCATCGCCAACTGTAAACCGATGCCTGAGGTTGCACCTGTGATGACGATGGATAAAGGCTTTGAGGGATTGGGGGTTGACATCATAGCGACTCAATATAACAACTCAATACAAAATTTTGCAAACGACTTAACGCATACTATAAAAGAGTAGCCGATGGTTGGCAATAGGTTTTATACTATTTAGTATAAAAATATAATTATTGGTATATAATCAAATAATAAGTATCATAAAAAAATTTGTAGTATAATATTAGCTAATTTTTAACCTCATAAATATTAGAAACCTGAAAAACCTTAGAAACTTGTGATGAAAAAGTTAACGTTTAAACAGCGAATGATGCTAGAGCGTGAGTCGCTGATTATTGAAACGGTCAACCATTTGTTAGCCACCAAAGGCTATGACGCGATGACCGTCGATGAGATTGCTGATACGGTGGGCATTGCCAAGGCGTCATTGTATCGACATTTTCCCAGTAAAGAAGCGCTAGGCATGGCGGCGCTGGTTGATATCATGCACAAAGCGCTTGAGGTCATCAATCAGCTAAACGCGACCGACCAAACCGCCATCGATAAGCTTAAAGCGCTGACACAGTGGGCGATGCGACTAAAACTAGCGCAAAAAATGCCGAATCTGCCGAGTGAAAACTCCCAGCTGCGCGAGCTGCTAATTGCCAATGATGATTACACCAACAACTTGGTCATGTTGTCAGATAGCATCGGTGAATGGATTGAGCAAGCGCAAGCAGAGGGCAATTTGCAAAGCAACATACCAGGACTGGCAATTTTATATACCTTATATGCCAGAGCTTGTGACCCTGTACTGGGGTTTTTACGCTCATCGCAGCTGTATAACGATGATGAGATTATCGCTATCGTGACCCGTACGTGTTTTGAAGGGCTAACCTAGATTAAGCGAACGCAGACCACTAAAAATAGATAGCTAAAAACCTAAGACAGCGTAGAAAAAAGTAGAAAATTATGAGTAATTTTGTGATTCATCGTGAGCATGGCATCAGTAAAGCCCAAGCCTTTGAGATAACCGAAGATTGGATTGTCTCAGCAGAAAAAGACTATAAAATGCATTGCGATGTAGTGCGCAGTGATGAGCAAATACGCGTCAATTTTTCTCGTGCCGGTGTGACAGGTATGTTAACAGTGGATGATGAGGTATTTGATATGCAAGCAAAGCTTGGGTTTTTATTCAAAAGTTTTTTGCCGCTGATAGAAAAGACAGTGAACCAAAATCTTGATAACGCATTGCAAGCTGTGAAAGACCGTTAGCATATACAGTGAGCTGAGTGGCAGTTAGCGTTTAGTTTAAATTATTTTATTTAACATAATATACATTATGCGAAATAAAAGCTATCGGCGTCAAAAATGGGATGTATATTACTGTGATTAGTTTAATGATGAAATGACAATTAGCAGCAAAACTATTTGCATTTATCAATCAATAATGAGTAGTATGCTCACTCAATTATTTATTTATCATTTGTTTGTTTATCATTAAAATCGCCAAGGATTTATCATGATTGGATTTATTGCCCGTCACAGTACGATTTTTATGCCATTGTTTGGTGTGATTGGATTTATATTTCCTGACTTGTCGCATTTTGTCCTTGGGCTGCTGCCGCAGATTTTATTTTTCTTGATGTTTTTTACCTTGTTGGGCATTGACCAAACCCAGCTGATTAGACGCATGACGACCCAATATGTTTGGGGATTTGCCATCTTCCAAAGTGCGCTGATGAGCTTAGCCATGACCTTGATTGCTTATTTGCTAGGTGTCCGTGGTGATTTGTTGTTGGCTATCGCGGGTCTGTCAGCCACCGCACCGCTATTTGGTACGGGCGCTATTGTGAATGCAGTGGGTTTTGATGCACTATTAGCCATGGCAAAAACCATCACAGCCACGTTGGTGATGCCTGTTAGCTTACTGGTGATATTGTGGTTGCTTGGCAGCAAGGACGCCCATTTAGACTTTGTACTGTATATTAAGCGGTTATTAATTTACATTATCGCCCCCATGATTCTGGCGGTCGCAGCACGCCAATACATTCCCCGTGATACGCTCAATACTTATTATCCAAAAATTGCTAAGTTTAACATTATTCTACTGATGATGTTTCCGCTTGGATTGATGTCGGGCTTTAGACATACCTTTGACACCAATCCCATGCAGGCGTTAAGCTTGTTTGGTTTGGGCACTGTCTTGTCGTTAGTATTTTACTTTTCTGCCTATTTTTTATACCGCCGCTTTGGCTATGAAAACGCCATTATCTCTGCGCTGGCTTGCGGTGGCCGCAATGTGTTATTGGCGTATACCATCACCACGCCGTTTATGGGTGCGATGTTTTTACCGCTGATTGGCGCGTACCAATTGCCTTCGTTTTGCTTGCCGTTATTGGGTAAAAAAATGGTCAAATGGCATACTATCGACAGCCAAGCCAGCTTAAAATAATGCAGATGTTCGATTTATTCGTATGCTAACGTTTCAACTCAATCTACTGCCACAGTTATCAGCACAAGCCTTATATAATATTTTTAAGGCGCGCTGTGAGGTGTTTGTTGTAGAGCAACATTGCGCTTATCCAGACATTGATGATACCGACTTGGTGTGTTGGCATTTACAGGGTTTTATTAATAATAATCTGGTGTGTTATGCGCGGATTATCCCACCTGATTATCATTATTTGGGTTATGTGGCGATTGGTCGCGTGTTAACGGTTGGCGATTTTCGCGGTCACCATTATGGGCATGATTTGATGCAAAAAGCCATTGAAATTTGCCAGCAATACTACCCTAGCCAGCCGATTTTTATCGCCGCTCAAACTTATCTGATCCACTTTTATCAAGCGCTCGGCTTTTGTATGCAAGGTGACTGTTACCTTGAAGACGGCATTGAGCATGTCAATATGATATTGGAAGTCAAACATGATGCATAACCGTGCTGATTATCGGCTATATTTGGTCACAGATCGCAATTGCCTGCAACAGCAAACGCTTGAACAAGCCGTTGAACAAGCGATATTGGGCGGCGTGACATTGGTGCAGCTTCGAGAAAAAGCGATTGCTAGCAAAGCGTTCTATGAGCGCGCGCTGCGTATCAAAGCGATTTGCCACCGCTATAACGTACCATTACTCATAAACGATCGTGTCGATATCGCCTTAGCAGTTGAGGCAGATGGGGTGCATATCGGTCAAAGTGATTTGCCGTGTCGCGTGGTTCGGCAAATTTTAGGCAAGGATAAAATCATTGGGGTTTCCGCGCGCACCGCCCAGCAAGCCATCCAAGCGCAAGCAGACGGCGCAGATTATTTGGGCGTTGGCGCGATGTTTGCCACATCCACCAAACAAGATGCCCAAACAGTTACCATAGCGAGCTTAACGCAAATACGACAAGCGGTAACGCTTCCGATTGTCGCCATTGGTGGTATCAATCACACCACCCTGCCCGCCTTACAACAATCCCTGCAAGCTGCCGACACGTCCACTGGTGATGTGATTGACGGCGTGGCAGTCGTTTCTGCAATTTTGGGGCAAAAAGATGTCAAACTTGCCAGTGAACAGCTTAAAGAAATGATAAAAATTAAATAAATCAATCAGTTAGAATTTTTTATCAGCCGTAGCTGGCTATCAAAACGCCTTGCTTGCTGGGTGATGGGGTCAATAAAGTCGATGGATTTTGCCAACAGTTGCAAAGGCTTCGTAAAATCGCTACTGCCTTGGGTCTTGACAGTATTAACAGTGGGATAAAAATTGTCATTTAACAGCGGCATACCTAAATTTGCCATATGCACCCGCAATTGGTGTTTTTTGCCCGTCACCGGGGTTAATCGGTATAAGCTAAACGCCCCGTTATTTTCAATTAATTCAATCATAGTGTGCGCATTGGGCTCACCTTCGACCGTCTTGGTCAAAAAAAACGGCTCACCACTCTCAAGTCTGGAATGGATGTGAAAGGGATAACATAAATCGCTGCGAGTCGGTGCTATGGCGTGGTAAGTTTTGTGTATGTGTCTATCGGCAAACAGCGCATGATAGCAAGCGCGACTACTTGGATTAACCGATAATAACATCACGCCTGCCGTGTCCTTATCCAACCGATGCAAGGGTGAGATATCATTTACCGCTAACTGCTGTAAATCTGGATGATTTCTTAATTTGGCTAGTAGGGTTTGGCTGACATAGTGACCTGACGGTGTGACGGGTAAAAAATGCGGTTTATCGACCACCAGTAAATGTTCATCCAAATGAATAATGCTGGGCTCAAATGGAATGATAGGCTCATTCTCAACCTGCCTATAGTACAAGATGGTTTGCCCTGCCAAATAGGGCGAATCGTGTTTGAGCGGCTCGCCACGCTCAAGGCTAATTAAACCGCTGTCAAACCGTCGTTGCCAGTTTGCCAAACTAATATGAGAAAAATGCGCTGCCAAATAATCGATAAGCCGCCCACCCATATACAACTTATCATGGGGTAAATATAACTTACTGGGTTTCATGCCACGCTCTATCATGTTAAATCTATCATTTTTAAAAACCACTTTATCGATGCTGTTTTATTTTACGCCCATTTATTGGGCTAACAACAACTGCACGGTTATCGCATGATTAATGCTTAGCACATCATTGGGCAGCAAAACATCATGTCGGTTGATGGGTTGACCGTTTCGGGTAATGCTGATGTTGGGATCAATCTCATCAATCAGCAGCTGTCCTTGAGATTCGACAATCGCAAAATACACGCCACTGGCAAGCTTTAGGTCATTGGCGGCAAATAGACGTAAGGCATGGGCGATTTGCGCCTCGCGACTGGCAAACACAATCGGAAACTCGCGTACTTTTTGTTGGCGCTCCCCTAGCCCATCCACAGATTTTATGGTCAAAACAATCTGCTGTAGATTTTGGTTCAACTGCGGCAGTTTGCTTTGCGCTTGGCGTGGCGCAGTACTAGCAGTACTAAAAGCGGGCGGGCTTGCTACGATATGATGATTTGAGTTTGGCTGTGCCTGATTCTGAGTAATGAATTTAACACCCAGTTTAATCTCATTGCTAAATACCTCACCTTTTTGCAAACGTGCGATATCCGTTGGCGTGGCTTGCACTTTGGCTTTTAACCCAAATTGCGCTTCGTCGGACAAGCTTACCCCAATTGTGGCAAGCTTGGGTTTTAACACCTCATAGCCGTAAGATACCAAATCAATGGCATCATGCGGGGTATTGGTGGATTTATGGGCATGATTAAAACTGCTAAATAACTGCTCTACCATCGCGGTTGTCAGTCCATCATTAGATTTTAAGGTGATTTGAGTAATCACTTGGGATTTATTTACCCATTGTTTCGCCGCTGCCATAATCGCATCGGTCAATAAATCTTGATACGGCTTGGCGGATTTTTGGATGTTTGGCAACACAGTTACCATCGGCTTGGGCGCAGCTGTTGGCGGTTGTACCCTCGTAGGTTGTGGCTTATGTGGTGTAGGCTCGGTATTGACCAGCGGCGACTGCATCGGCGCAACTGCAGGCACTGGATTGGGGTTTGAAGGCGGTGTTGTTGGTTGCACAGGTATTTGATAAGCTTGATCAGGCTGCGGTTGTGGCGAAACAGGCTGGGTTGGGTACTGCGGCGATACAGGTATCGGTGCTACAGGCGCTGGTTGCGCGATAGGTTCAGGTAAGGTAATTGGGGCGCGTTCAGGGTAGTGTCCTGTGGCAGATTTTTCTTCGGCAAATCGTGGCATCAGTCGCCCTAACAGGCTTTGATATAGACTGGGGTTCTCGTCTTCATCATTTAGCGCATAGCCGTCAAGCCGTTGAATCAGCAAAATGACCGAATTATCTGCTTCGCTGACTGTGTCATCGTCATCCGCTGTTTGGGCGGCATGGGTTTTAATCGGCAATATATGAATATCAGGCATGGTGTATTTGAGCGATTGGGTAAAGTGTCGGTAGCTTTCTGCCATTTTCTTATTGGCAGTGATATCAAAACTCGTCGGCACGGACAGCTGAACGCTCACCCGTTGTAAGTCATCAATGGCGGTGGTGTATAGGCTAAAGAAATTTTCCATTTCATCAAACACATCGCTTGGGTGTTTGTCGTCAATGATAAACCGGTGGTTGGTGGTGATGTAAGCCATAATTTACTCTTAATGGTGAAATTTTTTATTAATGGGTTTGCGTTTTTTTAACAGCTTGCGTAGTATCAGTCACTGGACTAGCCACTGAATCAGCCAGTGGCTTGGCGCTGGCAGGACGGCTAATCGCTGAGCTTTGATACATCTGTTTGGCTAATATCATGCCTGCCTGTACCGCTCGGTTAATGCCATCACGGGGGTCATCGACCAAGCCGTTTTTAGTCCAGTTACGTTCAACCAATACCGCTACCGCTTTATCCCATTTGCCATTTTTATCTTTTAGCCCATAGACAAACCATTTATACGGACGAGCATAACACGCCACCGATGGCTGAGTTTTGCCTGCGCGAATGTCCGCATTGTTACACAGATTTGCCACCATAGTGACGGTGACATTGGGGGTATAAAAGCTGCGACCGTTTTGTGTGGTTGGGTAGTTAAAGCCGGGTGTGCCTGTTTTGCCCACTATCACGCCCTGTGTCCAAGCACAGCTACCAATCGCTTGGTTACAGGCAGTGAAAGCTGTGCCGTTGCCGCCTCCCAAACCTGTGCCTGCTAGCAGCGTACCTGATAATAAATTAAGCGCACCGCGGGCCTCAGATTGATTGATGCCCAGAGGCATGGCGCCGAGTTGGCTAGTAGCTGTGGTCAATATCTCTTGGCTTTGGGCATCGCCTCGCCAGGCTTTAGGGCGCAGCGGAATTTGATTGACGCCCCACAAATCCTCAATCAAATGCACGCCGCGACGTTGGGTCGCGCCATTATCGGCAATCAGCAGATTGGCAAACATATCCGACACACCCAGTACCGAGGTTTTGGCATTACCTGCGCCAAACACTTGGTTCATGCTGGCATTGAGCATATCGCCCCCTTGACGACACGCCCCATTCATACGTCCGCCATTGGCTTTGACACAGCTTGCCACTTGGCTTTCGGTAAATTGTAATTGCTTGGTGGTGTAATCTTGCTTGCCATCGGTGAGCAGCACGCCTGAGAAATAGCGGCTTTGTAGCATCGGGTCACTATTGTAGGCTTTACCAAACAGTAAATCTTTAAATCCGCAATTCACTCCCCCTTTATCGGCACAATTCACACTCCAGCCCATGTCATCACTGGCTTTTTTAAAGGCGGGCATACCTGGGCAAACGCCTTGTCGGTCACGTTGCAATGACATCGCACTGGTCGTGCGGTGACAATATAAAAAATTCGCCACTTTTTCGGTAGATGAGCTTGCTATTACTTGTTTAAGATATTGCGCTTCAGGGGTTTGCATATTTTTAAACCGTGGATTGGCGCGTACCAGTGCCAATGCTTGTACGGTTTTAACGGTCGAACCTGGGTACACGGTTTGGTATAAAGCATGGTTCATGAGGTTTTGCTTGCTCCAGTCTTTTTTCCACAGTATTGGGCAGCCTGTGGGCTTAATCGTGGTATCGCCATTATCGGCACGGTAGCAGTTGGAGTCAGCGCTAGCAAGGGCAAGCACGCCTTGGGTTTTGACATCAATCACCGCGATACCGATACTGCGTACCAAGGCGTTTTCATACATACCATTGGCGACGTTTTGCAACGCAGGCGAAAGCACGTTATTACAGTCCGTGCCATTGGGGTTATTGGTAACACAATCCGCTACTTGCTGGGCGGTAGTCTGTACGGCGGGATCTAGGGTTAACGCCATGTTGTAGCCGATTTTGATATCCGAGCCATCGACATTGATGCTATTGATTGGCGGTGCAGTGAGTTTTTGCCACCAGCTGCGTTGATCATTTTTTTGTTGGTAGCTTTGATAAGCATCCAATAACTGGCGGTCAAAATGGCTGGCGTGAATGTTGGACAATTCGCTATACATCAACCCTAGATTGGTCGGCAAAGCAACCTCAGTTTTGCTGGTGGAGGCAATCCGTTTCTTCGGGTCTTGCGTGGGTTTGTCTTGTAGGGTTTGCAACACGCCATTGGCTTGGTTTTGAATATCGTTTTTGGTTTTATTAAAAGCATTATTTGGGTCAGATGCTGGTGCATTGGGTAAAGTCGCCGCCCCTGTCAATGGTTTGACCGCCAAGGACTTGACCGACATCGGAATCAATCTAGGGTTGTTACAAAGCTGGGTTAATGAGTCAACGTCACCTGTGTCAGTCATGGTATTGCCACGACTATCGACATACAGATAGCCTGTTT
The DNA here is from genome assembly GCF_032057165.1 of Moraxella sp. CTOTU48717. NCBI lineage: Bacteria > Pseudomonadati > Pseudomonadota > Gammaproteobacteria > Moraxellales > Moraxellaceae > Moraxella > Moraxella sp. CTOTU48717. The sequence continues at coordinate 75,399 of NZ_DAMBBC010000007.1, forward strand.
GATTGTCCGCCGTTTTGGCGGTTTTGATGTATACACAGCCCGGTAGCCCATACCAAGGGTTGGTTTGGGTGAGCCAATTGGTTGGCATATGTGCGACATTGGGGTCGTTTTGATTGCGGCGATTGGGCTGTTGTTCTCGCCATTGTAGTTGCAACAACCGCTCTGGGTTGGCAAGCGTTTTTAGCGCAAAGGCTAACGCGTCTTCGTTGATATGTTGCTCACAGGCTTGTTGCCAAAGGCTGGCAGTTTGCAGTTGGTATTGGTTGGCTAGACGTTTTTGCTGATACAAGCTGAGCAGACTTTGATTAACTCGGTTGATACTGTCGGTAAAACGGGCTTGGTTTTTGGGCTGCATTAAGTCGCACGTTTTGGCAGGCGTGGCGTTGACCGAAGTTGATAGATTAGCGTTTGCACTTTGGGTATTAGTATTTTGGCTGTTGGCTTGGTTGACCACATCCGCCATACCCAGATTATCGACGACAAGTGACACGGCGTTTTCATTCGCCTCTGCATTGTACGTGGTATTTGAGGCGGTTAAGGGCGAGAGATACCAGGCCAGCCAGCCGATAAGGCCGACAACAAACACCACCAAAATTACTTGTAAGTTGGTCAAAATGGTTTTGTAAAGCGCTTGAGAAACCCGAAAACTGGCAACTTTACCGTCGTTTTTGATTTTTTTGTTACTATTTTTTGTTTCACTTGCTTGCGTATTGTCGGAGGTATTGGCAGGCGTGGCTGTTTCTTCAATCTCTGTGGTTGAATCAGTGACATTATTATCTTGTGGTAAGATGTTAGAATCTATTTTTTGAACAGTTTCTAACTTGCCACTGTTCATAGTTTCTTGACTGTTTTCGTCTTTCGGGGTTTGGTTTTCGGTCATTTTGAACCTTTAATTTTTGCAAGCCTTACTAAAATTTGACGTTTCTACAATTGGATAAGTTATTGAGCATACGGTTTATGGTTTATTGCCGTCCAACATCAGCTTTGGCTGAAACAGCGCCAAACTGAGCATAATACTATTGAGCCATAAATTACTGGTGCCATAACTTAAAAACGGCAAGGTCACCCCCGTGAGCGGTAAAATTCCTAAATTCCCTGAAATGGTGACAAGTGCCTGAAACACCGTAATCACCACCCACAGCAAAATCACCCACGCCAGCAAAAAATAACCACCCGATAACAGCCGTGATTTCATCTGCTCACTGGCGAACGCCATCTGCTGACGGGCAATCAGTACCAGCCACGCAAAATACACCATCATCAGCACCACACTTGCCCCGATACCCACCACTGCCATCACCGAGGTAATCGTATAGTCACTTTGCATTTGTAGCGGCACGCCCTGACAGCCCGATAAATGATAACCGCACCACGGAATATCGCCAAACCCATAGCCAATCATCGGCACACTATCGCGAAACCAATGCAAAATCGCCATCTGATCGTTGCTCGCCACAAACGGATTGACCCACGCATTGACCCGCTCGGCAGTACGCGCATCAAATCCGCTTAAATTCACCAACACCATCATCAGCAAAAGCAAAATCGCGGTACTCGACAACACGCCCAAAATGTAACCCCGTCCGCCCATTTGGAAAATTTTGTTGGATAGCGCCACGCCCACCAAAAAGGTAAACAAAAACAAAAATACCAGCATGGTGCCTTTTTCATTGGCAATACCCAGTGCGATAAACGGCAACACCACCGCAAAAGCAAGCAGCAGGGTCATTTTTTTGGAGCGGAAAAACAGATGATTAATCAAGCCGCGTTGGTTAATCGCCAAAAACACACCCAAAAACACCATCAGCCAAATCTTTGACAGTTCAGCGACTTTCGCACTGTCACTGTGAATCAACACTGCCAAGCCCAAATAACTCACCGCAAAAGCAAGCAGCCACACACGTGCTTTAGTCATCGCCGATTTAACATTGCCCCAACTGCTGTGTAGTAAGTTATTGGCAATGAGGGTTTTAAGCCCCCAACTCAGCAAACTGCTAATCGGGCGAGCCAGGCTAATAAACACAAAACACCAAAACAAATCTTTGAAATGATTGAGAAAAATATAACGCAGTGACAAATAACTACGGGTGCTTAAATCAAATAAAATCATCAAGCCAAAGGTGGCAAAGCCTACAAACAACGGATAAATCCACGCAGATGACAGCATGGCACGGTTGTCGGGGAATTTTTCCATGAACCGACGCATGGGGGAAAAAATCGTCAATACACTCAGTAGCACGCCGACGCAAAACAGCACGCCCCCCACCATCATCGGCAGAATCACCGTATGGCTAACACCCGCAATAACCAGTCCCCACACGGTGATGGCTATCGGCAACACTTCTAGCCAGTGCTTACGCCGCGACAGCCACAGTAACCCCCACGTCACCCACGACCAAATACACACCTGAGTGAGCATTCCCAAATGCGTGGGCGTGCCAATTAACGGCAGTAAATTGTTCGCTTGCAGGGCTTTTTGTTGGTTGTTATTGGCGTCATAGATACTGGCGACATCGTTTGCCGATTGATTTAACAGTTTGGCAATGGCGGGCTGATTGCTAAACAGGCGATTGTAGGCAAAACGTCGATTACCATCGGCAACCGCAAGCAATGACACCGCAAAATTAGCTTGGTCGGCAGGGGATAATTTATCGGTTTTTACCGCCATTAAGTTGTCTAAACTATCGAGTTGCCCGCTAGCATTAAGGTGTAGCCAATCTTGGCGATTGCTGAGTTTATCGCCACCCAAATTCACTTCGGTTTCATTCTCAACCAATTCGTTTTGGCGTTGCTGTTTGCCTTGGGCTTGCCATGCGGCCGCTAAAGCTTGTTGGGTTTTGGCAAAATGTTGCTTTGCCTCACTCATTAATTGTGTAGGCTGACTGGCTTGGGCACAAGCTTGAGTCATGCCATAGTTAGGATCATTACGGTTGTCATACAGATTAGTAATAACGTTGTCGCCACAATATTTGCTAAGCAGTTGCGGTTTGGCGATGCCTTCAGTATAGCTGGTGAGTTCGAGTTGATAACGCTGCAGTTTGGGCGAATGGGCGTAATCTGCCAGTAAAAATGCGCCAATTAACAGGAGCCATACCACCGCTAAAATCATGATTTCGCTCAACGTTTGCGCTTTGGCGTTGGGTTTTTTGCTGGCTTTTGTACGACTCACTATGTTTAGCATGGGGTTTTCCAAATTGATTAACTTTTTTATTGTTATCCCTGTTTAAAAATTAATTGGGGTCATACAACACCACCGTGCGTGCGATTAAATCATGCAGCGTTTGTTTTCGGGCGGTAAACCACATCAAAAAACCAAATGGCAATAAGATAAGTTTTAAGGTTTCGCGGATTAACGCATGGAAAAAATTAACCCGTTGACCCTGCATACCAAACACCCACATACCCATAATCACCTTGCCCACCGTTGCTTGTCGTCCCAAACAGGTCAATAACGTCATATAAAACAAATAAAATCCATACGCTATCAAGGCAAGCGTTTGATCGCTAAACCCACGAATGCCAAGCTGCGGTAAAATCTGCGGCAACAATAATTGATAAGCCAATCCCAATAATAAACTGACTAACGCTAAATCAAATAGATAAGCCAATGCGCGGCGCACAAAACCTGCATACAGCATGGTATGAGCCGGCTTACGAGTCTGCAGCGCGGTCGAAGGCAGCTGATTGGTAGCGGGAGTTGGGTATTGGCTAGGTTGCTGTGGTTGCACTGCGGGAGCGACATAAGGATTTGCATAGTCAGAGGGTTGTGCGGGTAGATTTGACGCTTGAGCAATATCAGGCTGTTCATAATTAGGCTGTGCATAGATTGGTTGAGCAGGTTGCTGCATAGGTTGACTAGCCTGCACAGCTGGCATATCGGTCGGTTGATAATTGCCTGCAGATGGATTTGGTGTATAACTTTGCCAAGTAGAATGTTCGGGCTGGATCGCGTTATGGGTACTGTCATAGGCATTATAGCCACTTGACTGTACAAAAGAATTTGCTTGCTGCGGCTGAGTATGATTATCAGATTGTTGCGCAAACTGACGACTGCCACAATTTGGGCACATAACCGCAGTTTTTGGTAATTTTTGACCACATTGTTGGCAGACAATAATCATAGATGTTTACTACCCTATTTTCATATTTTCATATTTTCAATTTGATAAACTAATTTGACGATCCAACCACCCAGTTGTATGGCGGCAAACACTCAGCAGGCACAGGATTGGCGCCGCTACTGTTTTGCTGGTCGATAATGGCTAACACTTTCTCGGCGATGGGTACCAGTTCTGGATAGGTTTGCGGATAATTTAACATGTTTTGGCAACGTTTTTGTTGATCGTCAGTGGTATAAAACTGTGCCAATAACGACCCCACCGCGCCTTTGTCATCACCCGCTTGCAGTGCCATTGCCGCTGCCAATTCAATCATATACGTATTGGGATATTTGCTGCTATCACGCGGCGTTTGTAGCGCATAAAGCAAAAAAGATTTGCTATAAGGATAGTTGTTTTTAAATAAATAATAAGCAAAATTGGCGACATATTCGCCTTGGTTGGGATTGTATTTCACTGCTTGCGCTTGAAGATAAGCGGCGGCTTTTGGGTCTTTTTTGCGCCAGTAATAGCTTTTTGCTGCTTCATTGAGTTGTTTGGCGAGCGTTTTATTCGTGGGCTGCTGTTTAAAATAGCCCATATCCGCGTTGCGAAAGGCTTCAAGCGAGTATTGCTTTGTCGCATTGATATCTTGGCTGTAACCGAGCTCTTGCAGCTGTTTGAGCGATGGCTCGGCAAACTCACCCACCTTGACGACTTTATCAAAAAACTCGGGGCTAATACCGAGCGTGTCTTGATACAGCTTGGCTACGCTAGTTTGCGACGAGGAAGAAAAAAAGCCACTTTGCTCTTTAAGCGCTTGCGTCATAGTGGCTTTTGCAGTCGGTAGCGATTTGATGATGGTGCTGTAACTATTTTGGCTTTTTGGTTTTTTTTGTGAATTATCATCGGTACTTGCCGCTTTGGTATTATCGGACTGATTGGTAGTGGCGGATTGTGATGTCGTCGGTGTTGAGGCGGATTTTAACCTTGATACGCCATAGCCACCGATTGCCACTAGGGCAGCAATCATCGCTATCAGCCACCCTTTAGAGGGCTTTTTGACAGATACCTCACCGGTAGAAGTAGTATACGGTGGCGTAGTGGGTGTCGTCTCTGTAGTATCAGTGTGATGCGTGGGTGCTGTTCTCGCATCTGTCATTGTATCTAGCATCGTATCTGGCATCGCCATTGAATGAGTCGCCGGTGTTTGGGTCGCGTCATCGACTGCATCCCCTGCATTGACTACATTTGCATTGACTATATTGATGGGTTGGCTCGGTATGCCCCGGTGACTGTTAGCCTGAGTATTGAGCGATTGCTCAAGCCGACGATTATTTGCCAATGTCTCATCACCCATCAAACCGGCCAAAGCCGCGCTTGGCTGATGACTTGGGTGATTTGCGGCAGTGGACGCTACAGAAGCACGGGTGGGCGTGGTTTGCCAGACGCTGGTTGTCGCTGCAGCGATGATTGCGGGCACAGGTGTGACGGGCGTGGTTAACGGGTTATTGGGTACGGTTAAAAACAGACAGCGATGACAGGGTTTACCAACAAAATGAATGTGGCTAGCATCATTGGGATAATTTTCACACACTTTAAACTGGCGGTGTTGAACCAATCCGCGTAGATGGTTTTCCCACTCGGCGGCGCTTGGGCGATCAGTTGGATGGGTGGATAAAAACGCTTTATCAAACATTGCACGGGTTTGGTCATCCCAACACATATGAATGCTGTTTTTTAGCGGGGCAATCTCTGGGTGTGGCTGCAAGCCATAAGCATATAGCCGCTCTTTGATAAATTGGTCGGTGTTGCGATGGGCAGCATTTTTTAATCGGTCTGAGACAGGGATAAAATAAAAAGGATGAATACCATTGTTTAAAATTTTAAACAGCTCAATCGCCAGTACAAAACGGTCGTGTTTTTCATCCAACAAACCAATATCTTTGTGTTCATGGTATTCAGGACTGGTCATTTCAGGTGATATGACAGGACTTGGATAAACGCTGCCATCACTGCCAGTAATACGGTAGCTATCACAGTCGATAAACCCAACGATAAAGCCTTTATAATCATCATCCATGCCCGTGCTTGGCTCTGGCATCAGGCGCATATTGGCTTCTTTAAAATCAATAAAGGCATGCCCATGACCATGTAAATCCGCCATCAAGGCGCTAATATTGGCACACAGCTGCACGCGATAATTGAGACTCTGCTGATACGCGGTCAGTTTTGCTGCCTCTCGTGGGTACATAAAAGGATTGAGCGATAACGACCTATCAAAATCCAGCTCTGGCATGGCATAGCCAATGAGCTCATCATGCTCGCCGACAATCAGATGTCTCACCCAAGCAAACTGGGTATATCCTACCCCATTAATCACTTCATAAATATGCTCAGGCGGGCGCGCCATCATGGCTTGTAGTTTGGCAAGGCTGGGGTTTTTGGGGTCGATGGGATTTTTAAAGATTTTTGCCACCAAATTGCCCGTGCCTAACAGATTACCAAGACGGTAGACAATGCCCATACCGCCAGAGCCGATCTCATGAGAGATAGGCAAATCAATGGTGATACGCTGATTGTTTGCAATTAAATACGGCATGAACTATCTCTTAAGATTGGCAGATGAGGTGGGTAAAGCGGCTAACTCAGTGCTAGCAGTGGCACTCATATGATTTATTGTGTCAGTAATACCCAAATAGTATAGCTGTATTTGCTGATTGCCGCTAGAATCGCTGACCGTGCTAGCAGGCAAACCCGTAGAGGCGGTAGCTGCTTTATGGCTAGTAGAGCTAGTTAAAATTTCTGATAACCCTTTGTCAAGCGTCAGACTATCCAAGATTTCAGTCTTTTTGCTTAACCCAGCTATTTGGCTCGTTATCGATTTGATAGGCAAGCTAATTTGGCAGTTGTAGTAATGCATCGTGGGCTGGATGGTGACCCCTAAACTTGTCAAATCATGGGTATCGGTAACTGGCAAGCAGCTTGCTTTAGCCGCAAGTTTGACAGCATGATTGTTAAATTGTGAGTCGGTCAAAGTAGCCGCCAAAGTAGCCTCAGTCTCGGTATGTTGGTTTTGCAAAGCTGTACTCGCTGCGCCACTGGCAACCGTTGGGTTTTTATTAGCGACCACCGTGGTAACAGTGGCGGATAATAAGGGCAGATTCACCCTATTTTTGTTTTCGTTTTTATTATTGTTTTTAGTTTTAGCGCTGCTTGTTGGTTTGGATTTTTGCTCGATGACACTGATAGAACCACCTTGCGGACTGGCTACTATCACCTTTAGGATGGGATCATCGCTGGGATTGCCACTTTCGGTAAGCGTTGCGGCTTTGCTCAAGTCAATGGCATAGGAATCACCCAGTGCGTGCGCGGTCAGTGGGGGCGTTATAGCCGAGATGGGCGTTGTGCTCGCCACCGATGCCGCAGTATTGGCATTGTTGACAGTTTGCGTGGGGAGCAATCGATCTTTATTTATCCAGCCCAATATGCCTGTGCCAATGAGCATCGCGGCGCCAGCCATCATAGCAGTATTACGCCGCTGTCTGGTTGAGTCACTGACGGACTGCGAAGGGGGCAACGCCTGTGACGTTGTGGCCGCTGGCGTTGCAGGAGCAGTCTGTACAACACTGTCAAAGTGCGGATTTGGGTTAGGCGCTATGTTATTGATGTTATTGGAGGTTATGTCATTAAATGCTACGTCATCAGGCGTGCTAGTGGCGCGGGTATTTTTATGATTGACAGCATCGGCATGCCAAACCGTGGGGTTGTTTGGTGCAGTCGCTATCGTGTCATTTTCTAGGGTGTCATTCGCTAGGGTTTTATTTTGCCCCTCAACCATCGGTTCAAGGCTTTGATAATGCTGTTGATTTTTTAGTAATACCACCAAGGATTTATCATCACCGGTTAATCGATAGGTGGCAGGGTTGCCAAGCGCCTGTTCAATAATCGCGCTGCCCTGCTGTAAGCTTTGACTTTGGGTTAAATTAAATAGCAAGTTACCAAAAAAAGGGCGGTAAATTTTGGGCGTAACACTTGCGCCTTCAAATACCAAGTCCGCACAGCCATCCGACATCAGTGCAAGGCAATCCACTTGCGATAAATCAATGGGCTCAACCCTTAAAAAGGATTGCCAATTGTCTTGGGTGATAAAATGCGTCTCATTGACGTATTCATTCTTGCTATCATCTCCGTACACTTGCAAGTTGGTAAAATAATCAATGTGAGGATGGCGGACAACAAATTGGCTGGTGATAAGAGGACTATCACCGATTTGCACCAATAGTGCTTGATGATTTGAATGAATGAGTAGCCCAGTAAAGGTGGTGTGATAATCTCTTAGGCTCGATTCAGCGGTCAGCTGTGACTGCAGGTCGAGGCGTATTTGTGATAATTGCTCGATAATTTGCTGTTTGACTTGCACCAAATCAAACGCAATGCCGCTGATACTGACACTGTGACTAACACTGAGACCCACACCGAGACTGAGCAGCATTTTTCCAATTGATTGACTAAAAAACGCTGCCCCCGCTTGGCTAAATTTTGCCGAGCCTGCCCCATCACATACCACAGCGACCATACCGTCTTGGGTTTTTTGCAAATAGATACTGTCTTGGTTGGGCAGGTTGCTGTCGATATGGGATTTACCAATACTGGATGCGCCATACACTTGCCAAGATGGTTGGACTGATAATTGCGATGTTGGCGCGAACAAATCCGTGGTTTGGTTCATCATTATCCCCAGTTTTTTTAGGTTTTTTTATTATCATGAGCGTTGCAGGTGATTGTCTTTACCATCAACTTTGAATGGTCGCCCACGGTGAGATGCTCCCTAATTGCACGGTTTCCCCAGGCGCAGATTGTGAGACGGTCTTAAGACTCGCGGACAACCACACAAAAAATTCGACAAACTTAACGGAGTTGAGATGCACAGGGGGGGTTAAAATCGACAGTTGCTTGAGCATCTTAACTTCTTGCACGCCTGCGTCAATGGCAATCGGATAAATAATACATTGATTATTTTGTTCGGCTTGGTGACATTGATTAATAGCCGCCTGCCACATATCTTGGCTGTCGGTGGGCAGACCATCCGTCATGGCAATAACCCAAGGACGGGTATAATTGATACCGTTGTCGCGTAGATTGATACGCTCTTGCTCAATCAAATTGAGCGCAAGTAACATACCTTGTCCGAGCGGCGTCATGCCATTTTCACGAAATTTAATGGGGAAAAAATCAATCGCATCCGTCCAGTCCATCATCAGCTCTGCGGTATCATTGACCCCGCCCACAATGACAATGGCTAAACGCACACGGTTGCGGGCTGTTTCATCTTTCATCAAATCATGATAAAACGCTTCAATCCCTTCATTGAGCATATCGATACGGCGTTTGTCGCCATTGCCTGAGCGTATCGCCATTGAGCCTGACAAATCCAACACCAAAACGCACAGGGTACGCTGGGCAACGTTATTGCCGTAGTCGATTTCTCGAAACTGGGGGGTGGGGGCTTGCGGGATGGATGGCGGCGTAGAATGAGCTGGGTTTTGAAAATTGGGTATGGGGTTGTGGGCGACCATAAAAGATATCCTATTTTTATAAAAATTATTGTAATCGGTATCTCAGCAAAAGCCGATACGAAAAGCAAGGTTTTTTGTGGGGATTTAATTAACAACAGTCAAAAATATTTCTACAATCTTACCAGAAGGGCTTAAATACTCCCCCGCCCCATTAATCATAAGTCATACACCATCACTTATAAATCATAAGTTATAAAAAACCCCTAACAGGCGGTTAAGGGTTTTGATGATTTAAGCTATCTTAGTTTTTTAACAGGCTTATTTAATAAGCCCATGTAATACGCTTAGTCTTTTAACACTTCTGCCATGGCATTGGCTACATAGTCGATATTGCTAGCGTTTAGACCGGCAACCGAGATACGCCCATTAGCGACCATATAGATACCAAAATCTTTGATAATGCGCGCTACTTGCTCAGGGGTGAGACCGGTATAGCTAAACATACCGTTTTGCTTAGTGATATATTCAAAACTGCGACCGGGTAATTTGGCTTCTAAGCTATCGCGCAGTTTTTGGCGCATGTCTTTGATACGATCGCGCATCACATACACTTCTTGTACCCATTCATTGAATAACGCTTCGTCATTCATCACGATATCAACCACGTGACCGCCATGCGAAGGTGGACTTGAGTAAATGCGGCGAATATTAAACTGCAATTGACCTTGTACTGCTTTGGCTTGTGCTTCGTCTTTACACACCACAGATAAACCGCCAACGCGCTCACCATACAGTGATAGATTTTTTGAGAATGAGTTACTGACAAAGAACAACAAGCCCATATCCACTGCTTTGCGAATCGCATAGACATCTGCATCCATGTCTTCACCAAAGCCTTGATAGGCAATATCCATAAAGGCAAGCAAGTTTTTCGCTTTTACCACTTCAAGCACTTTATCCCATTGCGCTTGGGTCAAGTCAACGCCCGTTGGGTTATGACAACAAGGATGCAGCAACACCACATCATGGGCTTGCAAGGTGTTTAAGAAAGCAATGAGTTCATCAAATTTGATGCCATTGGTCGCTGCATCATAATAGGGATATTTGCCCACCGCAAAACCAGACCCTTCAAAGATACCAATATGGTTTGCCCACGTTGGGTCAGACACATAGCATTTGGCTTGTGGAAACCAAGCATGAATAAAATCAGCCCCGACTTTGAGCGCGCCTGAACCACCGATGGTCGCTGTGGTTGCCACACGCTTGTCTTTTAATACTTGTGCGTCTTTACCAAACAATAGGTTTTGGCAAGCGGCGCGATAACCTGGCAGACCGTCCATTGGCAGATAGGGACGGGGTTTTGGTGGATTAGCGATTTGTGCTTCAGCTTTTTGCACACAGTTGAGGACGGGTAATTTACCGTCATTATCAAAATATACACCCACACCCAAATTAACTTTGTCGGCACGTGGGTCTTGTTTATGCTTGTCCATCAACCCCAAAATCGGGTCACCCGCATACGGTTCTACATGTGAAAACATGAATAGCTCCTACATTTAATTGATAAGTTTGACTGCTAAAAAATTTACGCTAACGTGGCATTGCCCAAATATTCAATGTCAACGGATAAGGATAAACCTTGTAACCCAATAAAACAACCGTCACGCCTATTTTTTTGCTGGTCTAAGCGCTTTAATTAGCAAAAATTCAGCCCTGTTAAAGTGTCCTGTTCAATGGGTTAATTGACCCATGCAGTTACATTTTTTCACAGCAGTTATCGCATAAATTGCAAATTTTGCGTGTTATTTACATTTATAACTTATATTTCTATCAACAATATGCGCATAATAATTTCATCAATTCCATGTGTATTTTTGAGGAAACACAATATGATGATGACCGCTATAAAAAAATCCCAAATCGTTGCCGCGTCAGTTGCGGTGATTGCCATGAGTGCCGTGGCAACGCCCAGTAATGCGCGCACCGTTAAAGCCGCCGCTAAGAAAACGACAACGGTAACCACGACCCGCGTGGCGCCAAAAACCACAACGATTGTTAATCAACATATCGATGGCACGAGCGATACGGTGATGGTTCGCCCTAATGGATTTACCATCGTTGACGGTATGCCATTTTACCCGACACAAATTGTCACCACGCCGACTTATCGCACTGTCTCTACGCCTGTCGTCACTACCACAGCCCCTGTGGTAACAACAGCGCCCAGTACAACCGTAGTATCAACATCGAATGTCAATACCACCACCCCAGTGACGGTACAAACAGGCTCAGGCGCGACAGTAACCGTGTCAAAACCTGCCACCGTTGTTTCTACTACCACGACAACCCCCGTGTTGCTACCCGCATCAACGCCTGCGGTAGCGACAATGACCACCGTGCCTGTCACGACCGCACCGGCTATTATCGTTAATCCGTAATTCGTAATTGGTAGTCACTAATTAGTTAATCTACCAAAAGCAAGACGTCACACGTTGTCGTCTTGCTTTTTTTTAACCGTATTTTTAGTCTCTGATAAGGTAAAATACTCATCTTAAGTTTAATTTTGCAACCTATTTTTTATGTTTTTATCCGCTGATATATGAGATATGCAGGGTTTACGCGATGAATTATGTGTCGCCAAAACCTTGTGCCTTGCGCACAAATTCAATGGCTATATTCATCTAAAAACCATTCCGGGTGCGTCTGCTGAGCTGATGCAGGAAGCAGGAAGCAGGATTGTATGCCGATCGCTTAAGCGTCAATGTTGAATCGCAAGCTGCATATTCAGTATTTACCAAAACGCTATTGGAAATATTTGACGGAAAAAATGGGTTAATAGCGGGGCGTACCCTAATTGCCCGCTAACACGCCTCAATAACGCCTCAGTCATTTAATCAAAGTCGTATAACGGTAAAAAGTTATGGCTTTGTTAGGGCTTTAGGGTGTCGAGTAATTTTTGCATGTCTTCGGGCAGGCGTGCTTGCACTTTAATAGGCTCGCCTGTTTTTGGGTGGATAAAGCCAAGCTCATAAGCATGTAGTGCCTGACGCTGGAACTGTTGCACGATGTGTTTTTGGTCGTCATGCAAAGTTTTTAACAATATCGCATTTTTACGAGCTGCACCATAGAGCGGATCTCCGAGCAACGGAAAACCCAAGTTTGATAAGTGTACACGGATTTGGTGGGTACGCCCTGTTTCAAGGCGGACGCTGACCAATGAGACAGCGTCGCTTATCGCTGTGATTTTCTCAAGATGGGTGACAGCGGGTTTGCCACTACCCACCACCGCCATTTTAGTGCGCTGGGTCGGATGGCGACCAATGGGGGCGTCAATGGTGCGATGGCGGGCAAGCTCAGCCGCGGACGCTAACACAATCGCTTGATAAAGCCGGTACACGGATTTGTCTTTAAGCTGATTAATTAGATGCAGTTGGCTTTGACTGTCTTTAGCAATCACCATTAAACCCGATGTTTCTTTATCGATGCGATGTACCAATCCTGCTCTAGGTAGCGTGCGGCTGTCAGGATAATGAAAAAGCAGCGCGTTGACTAGCGTACCTGACCCATTGCCCGCGCCAGGATGGACGACCAAGCCTACGGGCTTATTGATGACCAGCACCGCCTCATCTTCATACAAGATATCAAGTGGGATATTCTCAGGCAAATCTTGCTGTTGAGCGGTCAAACTCGCTTTAAGCACCAACATATCATTGGGCTTAAGACGATATTTGGGTTTTTGCGCTGCGCCGTTTACGGTTAATTCGCCTGACTCAAGCCAATTTTTAATTTGCTCACGCGAATAGTCGCTAAACACCAAGGCAGCAATTTTATCAATGCGCTCCCCTATTTGCTCAGAGTTGACTGTATAATTTTGGACAATTTGATGACTGCCAGCATCGTGGGTCTGCAGATCCTGATGGCTTGGGTGTGGTTGTGACAGGTTTTCCCATTCTTCTTCGAGTTGATTGGTATTGTTTTGAGTCATAGATTCGTTCATAGATTCAATGTTTGATTCGATTGGATTTAAGTTGATCGGATGTGAGGCGATTGGCGTGGTCATAAACAGTTCAGACTTAGGGTATAGGGATTTTCAAAATTAATATGTGCGGATAGGTCACAAAGTATAACGTTTCGTGATAGACTTAGTGAAATTTTTAATACAATATTTTGCATTCAGTTTTGAACAATAAGTATTATGATGGGCAAATATTTTTGCAATAGATTTGAGGTTCGTATGCATCATCTTTCCAAAGTTGTGGGTCTCACCGCAATTACTCTGGCTTTGACCACTTTATCGGGCTGTCAAACGCTAAAAAATTCAAAATTGTTTGGTGGCAAAGACGAAGTCGTCGCGACCAAAGCTGAAAAAAGCGAACAAGGCTACTACCAAGCAGCGACTGACAACATCAAAAAAGGCAACCTTGCTAAAGCAATTAGCCAGTTGAACGATTTACGGACTTTCTATCCTGTGGGTGATTACAGCGAGCAAGCGTTACTTGACTTGATGTATGCGCAGTACCAACATGGTGACTATTTGGATGCGATTGCCAGTGCTGATCGTTTTATCCAGTCTTACCCATCCAACCCGCAAGTTGACTACGCTTACTATGTTCGCGGCATCTCAAATATGCAGGCAGCATCAGGCGGCGTGATGAAGTACACCAAACTTAATCCTGCACACCGTGATATGGGCTATTCGCGCATCGCGTTTAATAACTTTCAGCAACTGATTAATCGCTTCCCCAATAGTGCGTATGCTCCAGATGCTGCGCTACGTATGCGTTATATTTATAACCAATTGTCAGAAAGTGAGATGGATGTAGCGCGCTGGTATATTAAACGCAAAGCCTATGTGGCAGCTGCCAACCGTGCTAAATGGGTATTTCAGTACTACCCACAAAGCGAGGCGATTCCAGAGTCTATTGCTACCATCGCCTATAGCTATGACAAACTGGGAATGACCGATACCGCTAATCAATATAAACAACTCCTTCGTATCAACTACCCTGGTCTGATTGATGCGCGTGGCAACGTCAAACTTGATAATACCCGTACCGGTTCAAACTGGTTAAATAAAGCCACATTGGGCGTGCTCGGTCAAAGCTCACGAAATGCTGCTGTTCAAGGGCTAGCCCAGCAGTCGGGTCAATACTCAGGCAATACCAAGCCACAAGTAATTCAGACCTCAATTCAGCAAGCTGCGGCAATGCGCTTGCCAAGTCCAGCTACCACGGCAAATGATGAAACTCCGACAAGACCACGTGAGACCACAATTGGTTTGGGTCTGCCACCTGACAATACCAGTCAAGTCAAATAATCTATAAACCCTGTTAACATTAGCTAGGTTTATCCTAGCTATTTTTTTTCAATCAGCTAATTTTTAACTGGAAATGCGCTTTTTACCATGAGTAACAATGCCATCATTGATCAAATCATTGCTAATGCCGATATCGTCAAGATTATTGGCAAGCATGTGGAGCTCAAACGTTCGGGCAATGAATTCAAAGGCTGTTGCCCTTTTCATGGAGAAAAAACGCCCTCATTTTTTGTCAATCCGCAAAAAGGGTTATATAACTGTTTTGGCTGTGGTGTCGCCGGCAATGCGCTCACCTTTTTGAAAGAGTACGAAAACCTCACTGCGGGCGAAGCGCTCAAAGAACTGTCCCGTCAAACGGGGATTGAGCTGCCCAAAGAACCTATTAATAAATCACATACCTATAAAAAAACACCCATTCAACCCAAACCTGCTGTATCGCAAGCAAGGGCATCCTCTCATCAAAATCTGGCTCAAAGTTCCACTCAAACCCTCTCTGACTCAGATGTTGCCGAGCGTCCGGCTATTACCAATACAGAGGCTTTGTGGATAGACGCTTTTGATGATTTTCAAACATCTGATAACTTAGATGCGAGCTTTATCCCTTTTGGTGAGTATGATGATGCAAGCGTTGGCGGGTTTTCACCCTTTGATGACTTGGGTAATAGCAGTCCGCAGGATAGTTCATCAAGTTTATACGACTTACTGACCCAAATCTGCCAGTTTTATCAACATCAATTACAGCAAAATAGCTTTGCCCAACATTATTTGCTCAAACGTGGTCTGACGCCGCACACTATCGAAGAATTTGCCTTGGGTTTTGCCCCAAATGGTTGGCAACATCTTGAGGAAGCCTTCCCCCAAGACATCGAAGGTTTAAAAATTTTGGGATTGGTGCGCACTTCGCAAAATGGCCGTGATTTTGATTTGCTGCGCAATCGGGTGATTTTCCCCATCCGCGACCAACAAGGACGCGTGATCGGCTTTGCCGGTCGCACCATGTCTGATGATGAGCATCCCAAGTATATCAACTCTTCAGATTCACCGGTATTTCATAAACAAGCCGTGTTATATGGTCTTTTTGAAGGTCGCAAGGCCAAAGCCAAAGACTGGCTGGTGGTTGAAGGTTATATGGATGTCATAAGCCTTCATCAAGCGGGCGTGTATGGTGCAGTTGCCTCCATGGGAACAGCGCTGGCGCAATCACAAATCGAAAGATTACTGCAATTTAATCCCAGACTTACTTTAAGTTTTGATGGCGATAGTGCAGGACAAAAAGCCGCTTGGCGTGCCATGGAAGTTGGGTTGCCTGCCCTTACTGATGGCAAGGAATTACACTTTTTGACACTGCCAGATAATCATGACCCGGATAGTTATGTCAAAGCGCATGGTTTGTTAGCGATGCAGCAACAAATCGCCCAAGCGGTTCCCCTATCAGCGTATTTGTACTCAAGTCTGACGCGTCAATATCCTACCAATACCCCTGAAAATCGCAGCAAAATTTTGCAGCAGCTCTCTGCGCTGACCCAAAAACTGCCAAAAGGCAGTTATGGCTGGTTGCTGCGTGAAGACATCAAAAACAAAATGGGATTGGGGCGAAAAAACCAAGCACGGCAAGCGCAAGATGCCCTGCTCAATTTTGATAGCGAATTGACGGTACAACTGCATCTGCAGCTGTGTTTTTTGTTTCAACCAGAGCTGTTAGGCAGTCTGGAAAATAACCGCATTAGCCAATCTGTCATCCGCGATATTTATCAGCGCAGCGAAGCGGCTAATGTTTTTAAACCGAAACACCCCTCTACCAAACCGACAGCCCCGATTCGATTGGACGAAAATTTAACGGGTGACACTGAGGGTATCACTCATGCCATGGATACGCCCTGCAAAAACTATGATGAAAGTTGCTGCCTAACTTGGCAAGCCATTGCCGATGAAGAACTATTGAAGTTGATTACTTGGATTCAAACCATTCAATCAAGATTGCAGGATTTTGATAACCCAAAATGGTCAACTTACGAGCGAATCAATGCCAAAGCGCATTTTATACTGGCGGGCTTGACATCAGAGCAGCAAAACAAACTTATCAAACATTGGGCGCGGTTTTTTAAAGAACTCAGTCAGCGCAACATTGATGATATCTCAGACCTGGTGACAGAGTTGGTGGTTCAACTGATGTTAGAAACTCTACAGCGCGAACAAAAAACCCTAAAAGCAGACTTGAAGGCGCTGAGCCTATGTATCAAACACCACCAAGCGATTTTAACTTGGCTTAGAACATGGCTACAGCGCAAAGAGGATTAATTCATCGCGTTTTTATGCCATTTTAATCCGCGCATCATGAAACATATCCATTTCAGGGGCAAGTACTTTCATAAAGCGGTCAAAATATAACAGTTGCTTGGTCAGTAGCGCAAAATCTCTTGGAAAGTGAATGCCATGGCGTTTACCGACTTCCACCATTTCAAGCAACATTTGGTTGATTTCATCAGTATGATCTTTTAATCGGTTTGGCATGGTTTGGTCGATGGTTTTTCCCATAAATAAACTATCTTCCGCCAAGATTTTTTTCATCACTGATTCAAGATCTTGGGCAAGGACATCGACATTGACTTGCTCTCGCGCGTGGGTCATATCCATTTCAACCATATAATGCGCCATGCCGCGATAGTCTTCTTTAGCAAAACTATCCATCATGCCCATACTGGCTTGCCACGCTTTGGGTTCAAGCTTGCCTACAATCCCAAAATCAATAAAGCCAATACGACCATCGGTCAACAACATCAAATTACCTGCATGCAAATCGGCATGAAAACTATTGCACAGCATCAAGCTAGAAAACCACGTGTTTAAAGTATCTGTCATCACCTGTGCGGGGTATTTGCAGTATTGACGCATGGCGGCATCATCAATCATCGACACCCCAAAGAACCGGGTCATGACAAGTACTTTTTTGGTACTGATATCATGATAAACATCGGGCGCGACTACTTTATGATTGTCTGTTTTTTTTAAAAAATCTTGGAAATCATCAATGTTTTTGGCTTCTTGTAAGAAGTCTGTTTCTGCTGCCATGCGCAAACGGATTTCATCAATAATGGGTGAAATACTGGCAAATTTTAGCGACGGTGCGATACTATCAATCAGTTTAGTCAACCCAACCATCATGCCTAAATCGGTTTGAATGATGGTATCTACTTCAGGTTTTTGCACTTTTAACACCACATTATCGCCATTTTTTAAAATAGCACTGTGAACTTGGGCGATGGATGCAGACGCTAACGGTTTGACCTCAATACTTTGAAAAATATCTTCCAATGTCTGCCCATCTTTTTCCAGTTCCTCTCTTAAGACACCTTCAATATAGCTATAAGGCATGGGCGTGGTTTGATCCAGACAGCCTTGAAATACTGTCACATATTCGCGGGGAAAGATGGACGGGGTACTGGCAATAAACTGACCGATTTTGATATAGGTAGTACCCAACTCTTCAAAGCTTTGGCGCAGCAGCGTTGGGGTCATTTTTTCACCTTGGGTGATGCGCAGCCCTGCTTTGCCAGCCACGGTTGCCGTCTTCCCGACCCGCTGAATGACATTTAAGGATTTTTTCAAAAAGTGATTTTTTTGCATGATTAACTCTAGTTTACATTACGTCTGTGATAGCCGATGGTTGGCTACAAATCTCGCAGTTCGCGTCTTTACGATAGTGAAGTTTTTTAAGATTCATGGTTTTGCCGTTCCATAGCAATAACGTTTGCGCTATAGGATTGATACCGAGTCCCAAAAAACTCAAAGCCGCTTGGGCTTGAAGGTTGCCGATAATTTGGGTAGTACTAGCAAGCACGCCGCTAGTGGCACACGTTCGCTCGTCATCCCCTGCCCCTTGAAATAAGCAATGATAGCAACCCTGCTGTGGCGTAAATAATGCCAGTTGCCCGGTTTGCGCAATGGCAGAGGCTGATAATAGTGACAAATTTGACTTGACAGCGATGGTATTAATGAGGTCTCGTGCTTTGAAGTTATCTGTGCAATCACAGATTAATTTGCTTAGGCTATTTATTTTCGCTTGTTCAACCATTTGTTGATAATTATCGGCTGTTAAACGTGCTTGTATGGCGATAACATCACAAAATGCATTGATTTCATGTAATTTAGCTTTGGCTACCAGCGCTTTAGATTGACTGATATCGTTAGGGGTAAACAACGACTGCCGCTGCAGATTGCTCTCATCAATCGTATCATCGTCAATAATAAGCATTTTGCCAATGCCAGCACGGCACAAGGTCTCTGCAAGTGGGCAGCCTAGCCCGCCCATGCCAATAATAATCGCACAGCTATTTTTTAGCCGCGTTTGTGCTTCTATATCCCACCCTTCTAGCAATATTTGGCGGGCATAGCGTAGCATTTCTGCATCGGTTAATTCTGTTTGTTCTGACATAGTTGTTAAATTTCACATATTTACTTAGGCTATTTTAGCCCATTAATTTAGTACACTAATTTAGTACACCCAGCGTTACTCGGTCATTGTGCCCATAGTCTTTGACGGTGATTACATCGCCAAAGCCATTTGACAAAAACACGCCCCTAACCTGTTCGCCCTGATCATACCCATGTTCAATTGCTAATAACCCATGAGGCTGTAAAAATTGTGGCGCAGTTTTGACAATATGACAGATATCCGCCATACCCTTATTATCCGCGATTAGCGCGCTAATAGGCTCATCGGTTAAGCCTGCCAAGTGGGGATCGTTGGGATCGATATAAGGCGGATTAGACACGATGATATCAAATTTGTTGTTTTCGTCTGCTTGGGCTGTCATAAAGGGTTCATACCAACTGCCTTCAAAAAACGTGATATTACTAACCCCTATTCTCTTCGCATTTTGTGCTGCCACCTTCAGTGCATCAAGCGATTTATCTACTGCTTTAACGGATGAATTTCTAAATTCCTCTGCCAGCGTGATGGCAATACAACCTGACCCAGTGCCTAAATCTAAAATATTCATTGATTTGCTTAGGCTATTTTTATGGTGATTAAGCACTGCTTCTATCAACCGCTCGGTATCAGGACGCGGTATTAAAGTATGCTGATTGACTAAAAACTCATGCTGCCAAAAACTTTGTTTACCTAGTACATAAGCGAATGGTTTACCGGCTATCAACTCATCTAGCGCTGCAAAATATTGAGTAGCTATTGCTGCAGTTACCATTTCGCTATCATGAGTAATCAGATAAGTCTGCCCTACATGAAGATACTCACCCAGTAACTGTTTGCGGAGGTGTTTTTCAACCGTGCTTGGTACAGCCAACAATGATTGAATAGTGTAAGATGATACTGGATTATTCATGGGTGATGTTATCGCTTCTTGTCGCATCTTGGCTCATCACATGCTTATCTACCATATAAATCAACAACAGCACAGGAATGCCAATCAGTGCAGTAAAGGTGAAGAAAGCAGGATACCCCATGGTTTCTACCATCGCACCTGAGTAGCCACCTAAAATCTTTGGTGTTAACGTCATCAATGAACTAAGCAGTGCATACTGTACCATGCTAAAGCGAATATTGGTCAATACCGATAAAAAGGCGACGAAGATAGCACTTGCTAGACCTGATGCGAGATTATCAAACATCACCGCTGAGTACATGTAAAAAAAATCATGTCCCTTGCCCGCTAAAATCACAAACAATAAATTACTGGCTGAAGCTAAAATAGCACCAATCAACATAGCGTTCATGATTTTAAAACGCTCGGCAAGCAAGCCGCCTAGAATACCACCTACAATTGACATCCCCATACCAAAGGTTTTGACCGCCAAGGCGATATCGGTTTTGCTAAAGCCTAAATTAACATAAAACAAGTTTGACGTCGTACCTGCCACAATATCTGAAATACGATACAAGCCTATCAATAAAATCAGCCATACGGCTTTTTTCCCGTAACGAATGAAAAAGTCTTGAATCGGCGCGACCCACATGTCAACCGCGACTTGCTTTTTGATGATTTTGGCTTTTAATAACACTAACGCGGTGCCAATGGCGATAACAACAGCGCCAATAAATTTAATACTCTCATAAACAAAGCCCAAAAATTTTGACTCAGTCTCTGGAAGCACATGACCGATGACAATAAAACTGGCAATCAGCGCAATCACTGAAATTAAAAATAGTAAAAACAGTTGAAAATAATCCGACATCGGGCGTTCATGCTGCTCACGGGTGACGGTGGGTTCTTTAATCAAAAGGGTGGTGACAACCCCTATGAGCATCAAGGATGCCATAATATAATAGGTTTGTTGCCAAGCAGCGTAGTTGTAAGTGGCTTTGGTCGAGCCAAAATATTCTGCCAAGAACAGCGCTCCCGCCCCTGCGACAATCAGACCGATTCGGTAGCCTGCCATAAACATACCAGAGAGTACGGGCTGCATAGATTTTTCAGTAATTTCAATGCGATAAGCATCAATCACAATGTCTTGTGTCGCCGCTGAAAAACCTAACAACACGGCAAAAAATGCCATGTAATCAAGTACAACATCACTGGTGGGATTGAAACTACCAAGCATAAAAATTGCAAAGGCAACCACAATTTGTGCCACAACTAGCCAACTACGGCGTTGGCCTAGCATTTTGGTTAACAGTGGAATCGGCACGGCATTGACGAGGGGCGACCAAACAAACTTAAACGAGTACCCCAGCATCGCCCAACTAAACATGGTGATAATTTTGATATCAAACCCTGCTTCTTTGAGCCAAATTGACAAACTAGAAAATATCAATAGATAAGGCAACCCTGAAGAAAAACCCAATAGCAACATCACCCAAGCGCGCTTGTCCATATAGGCTTTGATGGCTTCGCCCCAAGACTTTTTTGTGCCTGTTGAGCTTTCGCTGGGTAGCGCCGCTTGGTCGTTTGACACAGGTTGTTTTGATATTTGCATGTTACCTCTCACTGATCACGCACGATTTACCACAAAACTTCATTAAAATCTTGCTATTGTAGCGGTTTTCTAGGTGTAGACAAACTAAAATTATTATAGATGTCTGAAACGTTGATATCTGAAACAAGGTGGCAATACAACTGAATCAATAACTGAGTCAATGTCTGTATACTTGTCACATTAATCAATTCCTTAAATTTTAGGCCTATTAAATAGGCCTGACTTAAGCAGCTAGGTTTTGAACCTGCTATTTTATGGTAATATGCTATACTTGACACCCTGCGATGACTTTCAACCTTTTTGTTAGCAGCTTTGAGGCAAATTATGCAATACCCGATTGCTATCTATCAGCAAAATAATGCCTATCATGTCACGGTACCTGATATTGAAAGCATATCTGTAGTCGATAGTAGCATGGCAGGCGCAGTGTCTAATACACGTATGGCGGTGATGAGCCATTTATATCACCTAATTGAAGAAGATTTACCGATTCCTGAGCCCTCGTCTGTCACCGAGCATTTGATAAAACCTAAATACGCAGGCTATACTTGGGCCATCGTGAGTGTTGAGTTATCACGAATTATGGGAAAAACCGTCGAAGTCACTTTACAGTTACCCAGCCAGCTTATTTCTCAAGCCACTGAGCAATTTGCTGACGAGTCACTTGATAAAATCGTGTTAATGGCATTAAAAAGCTATGTAAAAAATCAGTCTAATGGCTAATTTTGTTAATATTTAAGTTCAACCAAGCTCATAAAGCGAGCATTTTTATTTCGTTTTTTTATTAAGGTCATTTTATGGCAATCAATGTTGTCATCAATCAACGTTATTTACAAATCCAACTCAAACAACTTGAAACCGTTTGGCAGACTGTGATTAATAATTACAATCTAAGCCAAGCTGCCAAAGTATTACACACCAGTCAATCCAGTCTTAGTAAGCATATTGCCGCGCTCGAAAGTCAGCTTCGAGCAGAAGTTTTTGTGCGGCAGGGTAAGCGATTGGTGGGTCTCTCTCCTATCGGGGAGCTGCTACTGCCGCATATTGAGAAAATCTTTGTGGAAGTAAGGTCGATTGAAAATTTAACTTTAGATTTTCAAAATCCCCATCAGGGTGAGTTGTCAATTGCCACGACCCATACCCAAGCACGTTATGTGTTGCCTTGGGTGGTACAGCGCTTTAAACAACAATTTCCCAATGTCCATCTGATTTTACATCAAGCTGACCCCGAGTCGATTGCCAATATGGTGGCACAAGGTCAAGCTGACATTGGCATCGCAACTGAATCGCTGCTTGCGCACGATAATCTACACTGTATTCGCTATTATGATTGGTATCATCATGTTATTGTGCCAGTGGGACATGAGCTTGAGAGTCGCACTGAGATTGATATCCAAACCTTAGCGAAATATCCGATTATCACTTATCACGGCGGTTTTACGGGCCGTGGTGCGATTGATAGAGCCTTTAGCGCGGCACAGCTGACGCCTAATATTGTACTTACTGCTTTGGATGCCGATGTGATTAGTACCTATGTCGGTATTGGTATGGGCGTGGGCACGATTGCTGAAATGGCATTTGAAGGTCAGAATTATCGCAATCTTGTCAAAATTCCAACGAAGATTTTTGGAAAACATGTGACGTGGATAGCCACCCGTGTCGATGGCGATATCCGTAATTTTGGCAAAGCTTTCATTGATATTTGTCAGCAACAATTTGGGTGATTGATTTTTTTGGATTCGCCATTATAAAGGGACTACTATTCTTTTTATGATGACTATAATGATGACCAAACAAATCCCTATTTCATTTTTAGACCTTGTTCCTGTACCTGAAGGGAGTGACGCTAAAAACGCGCTTAAGCAAGCGGTGACTGTTGCCCAAACTGCCGAACAAGTAGGTTTTAACCGCTATTGGCTGGCTGAGCACCACAACATGCGCGGCATTGCCAGTACTGCAACCAGTGTGTTGCTAGCTCACATTGGCGCTCACACCTCAACGATTCGAATTGGCTCGGGTGGTATCATGTTGCCTAACCATGCGCCGTTAGTGGTCGCAGAACAGTTTGGTACGTTAGCCACTTTGTATGGCGAACGTATCGATCTTGGCGTCGGCCGTGCCCCTGGTACGGATGGAGCAACCTTCCGTGCCTTGCGCCGCACCATGAATGATGCCGAAAACTTCCCGCAAGATGTGCAAGAGCTGATGCATTATTTTGACCCGCTCGATGGTCAGACAGTGACTGCTATGCCGGCTAATGGCTTAAATGTGCCTGTTTGGATTTTAGGGTCGTCCTTATTTGGCGCCAGTCTCGCTGCTGCATTAGGGTTGCCTTATGTATTTGCGTCTCATTTTGCCCCGCAGATGTTATCGCAAGCGGTGACATTGTACCGTGAGAATTTCAAGCCTTCTCGCTACTTACAACAACCTTATGTGATGGTAGCGAGTAATTTGCTCTTAGCAGAAACCGATGAGGAAGCCGCTTACCAATTTACCTCAGCGCAGCAAAGTTTTGTCAATTTGCGCCGTGGTAAACCCTCACAAATGCCAAAACCAATTGAGAATATTGATGCTTTTTGGACATCTGCAGAGAAATACATGGTTGAATCGTCGTTGGCAATCTCGTTTGTCGGTACACCTGACAGTGTCAAACCAAAACTTGACCATTTCCTTGAGACTATCCGCCCTGATGAATTGATTGTCACTTGTAATATTTATGACCAACAAGCCCGCCTCAACTCATTATCTTTGGTGAAATCGCTTGAATTATTTAGCTTAAACAGCTAATCAAAACCATAAAAACGCAAACCATAAAAAAGCCCAAGATTAACTTGGGCTTTTTTATTATTTCAATAATTCTGATAACGTCAAATCATTGAGCCGATCCAAATCTTCTTGCGTGTCTACACCGGGCGGCAACAACTCTGAAGCAGTATCAATGGCGATACGCATGCCTTGCTCCAAAATACGCAATTGCTCCAATGATTCAAGCTGCTCTAGCTCGCCTTGCTGCCAAACACTAAATTGTTGTAACAAACTGACCCGATAAGCATAAATGCCTAGGTGTCGGTAAGCGTTTTTTGGCGCGCTATTTTCATCACTGATTGGCTGTTCGGTCAACAATGCTGTATGGCGATCGCAAGGAATCGGCGCTCGGCTAAAATATAAGGCTTCCTTGTGGGCATTTTTGACGACTTTGACCACCGATGGCCGTAAAAACTCTTCAACGCTTTGGATGGGTTCAGCCAAAGTCGCCATCACGCAATCTTTTTTTTGTAGCAGAAGCTCAGTCACTTGTTTGATGAGTCCTGCAGGCACGAGTGGTTCATCGCCTTGCATATTAATGACGATATCTTCAGTTGACCACTGCTGAAGTCTAGCTACTTCAGCAAGCCTATCAGTGCCAGACGCATGATTGGGGTCAGTCATGATGACAGCTGCCCCATAGTCTTGACACAGTTTAGCGATGCTATCATCATCTGTTGCCACAAAAATATCATCGGCAATTCCCGCCGATTTCACCGCATTGGCACGATCAATCACCCATAGAATCATCGGCTTACCATGAATTTCTAACAGTGGTTTGTTGGGTAGTCGGGTACTTTTTAGACGGGCTGGTATGACCAAATGTTTTAACATATTGTATTTCCTACAAATTTTTTAATTGTCAGCATTGTCAGCATTGTCAGCAAGGGTAACCAATCCACCGATTTGTCGGTCGATTAACGCATAAAAGGCGGGTGATAATTCAGCTTCTACTGGTAACACCCAGATGTTTGTTGCAATGTCATTTTTCTCATGACCTTGGGCGAACATGACACGCAATTTGACCGCATCCTTATCAGTGACGATAATCGGTAACTTTGGCAAGTTGGCAAAATCTTGCAAACTATAAGTGTGATGGTCATTCAATGGCATCGGTATGATGTCAAACCCTAATTGGCTTAGGCTATTAAAAAAACGCTGCGGCAATCCAATCCCCGTCATGGCAATCACTTGTTGGGCAGGTAAGCTATTTTGCGAATAGGTTTTAAATAAAGGCGCTTTAAATAAAGGTACTAGCGGTTTTTGTAGCAAACGCATACGAACATCGGGTGATAGGCTATGGTAATTTTTGCTTAGGCTATTTGAAAAATGGGTTAAAGCCTGAGTATCCTGCCAATCACTTTGGTGAAATATGACGGTGGTATTGGGCTGATACAGGCGTTTAATCGGTTCGCGTAGAAAGCCTGTGGGCAATAGCTGGCGGTTACCAAAGCCGCGATCGGCATCGACGACAATCCAGTTTTCATCCCTATCCAAGGCAAAATGTTGCAGTCCATCATCCGCCAAAATAAGTTGAATGCTTGGGAATTGCTCAAGCAATAACTCAATTGCCTGCCCACGGTTTGGACAGACTGCCATTGGCACACCTGTACGCTGCACAATCAGACACGGCTCATCACCAACGTCACTGGGCTTTGAATTTGCTGTCACGATACAGGGCATCAGCTTGGGTTGTCCGCCGTAGCCACGACTAATGACGCCGACTGTCAGCCCTTTTTGCTGTAGGTAAGTTACCACCGCAATGATTAGCGGCGTTTTACCGCTACCGCCAACCGTGATATTGCCCACTACAATGACGGGCACGTTGGGATAATAAACGGGTTTTAGCCCTAATCGATAAATAGTTTTATTGAGCCAAAAAACCAATCCATATAACCAAGACACGGGCAATAACAACCATAGCCAGAGAGATTTGTTGCGCCACGCCTGTAGTAGTGTATGTTGCATTAGCTTGACAATATATCCTCTTCAAAATGACGCTCATACAACTTGGCATACGTACCTTGCGCGGCTAGCAAACTGTCGTGGGTACCGACTTCAATAATTTCACCTTTATCCATGACCACGATTTTATCGGCATTTTGGATTGTCGTTAATCGGTGCGCGATAACGATGGTGGTTCTCCCATGCATGACGCGCTCCAGCGCTTTTTGGATATAAAATTCTGATTCGTTATCTAGCGCGCTCGTGGCTTCATCCAAAATCAAGATAGGCGCATCCTTTAGCAAAGCACGTGCAATAGATAAGCGTTGGCGTTGTCCGCCAGATAACTGCAGACCCTGTGAACCTATCTTTGATTGGTAACCCTGCGGCAATTGCATGATAAAATCGTGCGCAAAGGCTGATTTTGCGGCATCAATCACTTGCTCCGAAGTTCGGTTAGATAATTCGCCATAGGCGATATTGTTGTGGATAGAGGTATCAAACAGCACCACTTGTTGGTTGACACTGGCAATCTGACTACGCAGTGAATGTAATGTCAAATCTTCGATAGCGACATCGTCAAGATAAATATTGCCCGCTGTAGGCTCTAGCGCGCGCATCAGACAGTTGACTAGGGTAGTTTTACCTGCGCCACTTCGACCGATTAACGCCACCGTTTCACCGGGATTGACCACCAAATTTACGTTGTTGAGCGCTTGTTTGCCATCCTCAAAAGTGACGCTTAGGTTGTTAAGTACTATTTTACCACTCAGGGTTTTTTCAACCTTGCCTGTGTCTTTTTCTTCGGCTTCATCGAGCATTTCAAATATAGAATCCGCCGCCGCCAAACCTTTTTGCAAGCCTTGGTTGATATCGGTCAACGAGCGCACGGGTTTGCTCAATAGCCCTGCGGCACTGATATAAGCGATAAACTCACCTGCGGTGGTGTCACCTAATACATTGGGTCTTAACGCAATCCATACCACCACCCCCATCGCGCACGCCATCAATAATTGAATTAATGGGGTATTGATGCTATTGGTCACCACCACCTTTAGCCCTTGTTTAAGATTGGTTAAAGAGGCGTTATTAAACCTTGTCAATTCATTTTGCTGACCACCATAATTTTTGACCACTTGGTAGCCTGTGATGACTTCATTGGTAATATGACTGACCTCGCCCATGGACTTTTGAATACCGCGCGACAGGTTACGAAAGCGTTTACTGGCTTTACCGACTAACAATAAAATCGGCGGCAATACCACAAACAACGACAGGCTTAATTTCCAATTACTGTAAAGCAAAAACGCCAACAACCCAATCACGGTCAAACCATCGCGTAACAAGGTTTTGAGCGTATCGGTACCCGCCGCAGTCACCTGTTCGACATCAAAAATTAATTTTGCAGAAATCTGACCGGCATTGTGGTTAAGATAAAATTGGCTAGGTAATCTGAGCAATTTTGAAAACACTTGCATACGCAGCTGATAGACGACATTGCGTGAAATCACTGCGCTAAAGTAATTACCCAAAAATGAGCTAAGTCCTCGCAGTACAAACAACAACACAATTAAGGCTGGAAAAAGATTGATATGGGCTTGATCACGTTCATTAATCGCATCAATAATGAATTTAACCAGCTTGGCAATGCCCACTTCGGTGCCTGCATTTAAGGTAAAGCCAATGACGACCAGCGTCATCGCCCACCAATACGGCTTGAGATAACCTAGCAATCTTCGATAGGTCTGCCAACGTGGGTGAGCATTGAAAGGGTTTGAAACGGTCATGGCATCTCAATATATAAAAGAACGACTTAACAGCTATTGTATCAGTAAATTGAACAATAAAAATTATTTGGCATCGGGCGCTGGGGCTATATTACTATCGAGCGAAGTGGCAGGTATCACAGTACTGATATTTAAATTCATAAAGCCCATTTTACCCGCTATATCCATCACTTTAACCACCGACTGGTGACTGGTATCGGCATCAGCAGAGATAACAAATAGCTGCTTTCGGTCTTCACCCGCTTCTTGACGGATCATCGCTGTCAATTCAGCTTCGCCATTACCAGATAAAGCAATGCCATTGACCAGATAACTACCATCTTTTTGCACCGCGATTTCAATGCGTTTGCTTTTATCAGTAATCGGTACGCCCTCTGCTTGCGGCAAAATGATATTGAGTTTACTAAAATGGTTAAAGGTGGTCGACAGCAGCAAAAAAACAATCAAAAACAGCAAGCAATCAATCATCGGGGTAAGATTGATTTCCAATGGTTCGACCGTGGGTTTACGAAATCGCATGGGTTGACTTTTTTACGCAGCTATATGCCATTAACGAGGCGTGATTAGACCATAGTCCAGTAATTCTTGCATCATCAAACCCGCTTCTTGTTCAAACGCGGCATTGATATCAATGATACGGCGCTGAAAAATACGGTAAGCCATCACTGCAGGTATCGCAACCAGCATACCCCCTGCTGTGGTAATCAGCGCTTGTGATACGCCAGCTGCCAGCATGGTCGGATCTTGCATTGCGCCTTCGGTAATGGCTAAGAAGGATGAAATAATCCCCAGTACGGTACCTAAAAGACCCAACAATGGCGCGATAGCACCGATGGTACCCAACATATTAATATGTTTTTCTAATTGGTGGATGGCGATACTGGCGCGGTTTTCCATATGCATGGTCATTGAATCAATCCCATGCTGGCGATTCATGAGTCCAGAAGCGAGGATATCACCCAAAGGCGAATTGAGTTTGACATTCTCAAGCGATTCACGATCAATATCGCTCTGCTCAATCAGCCGCTGCATCAATTGTTCACGCAGATGGGCGGGTGTCACTGTGCTGGCTTTAAGTTTTATCGCGCGCTCAATGATGATAATTAACATCAAAATCGAACATAAGACAATGGGCCACATCAACCAACCGCCTGCTTTAACTAATTCCCACATCCGTTATACTGCCTTTGCCTGTCAATGACTAATAAATTAAGAAAACTAATCTAATGCGCAAGATTAATGCTCAAGTTGCGACTGGAACTGCACAATCAAAGCTTGCAATTCCTCTTCGTTGTGAAAAAATATCTCAATACTCCCCTTGCCTTTTGATGAGCCTTTGATTTTTACCACGGCACCGAGTTGCTCAGAGAGGTGTTGGTTTAGTCGCAGCCTATCATAATCAATTTCTTGGCTCTGTGTCGGCGCTTTTGGATTTAAAATATCTTTGACTAACGCTTCAGTCTCACGAACAGTCAATTGACCCTGTATAATTTTTTTGGCAATAACAGGCTGCTGTTTGGGTGACAGCGACAATAATGCCCTGGCATGCCCCATGTCCATCTGCCCCTCGTTTAGCGCTTGTTTGACATCGTCATGTAATTGGTTCAAACGCAACAAATTAGAAACCGTTGTTCTTGCCTTACCCACCACATCCGCAATTTGCGAATGACTCATGCCAAATTCATCGTGAAAACGCTGCAATGCGGCAGCCTGTTCCATGACGCTCAAATCTTCCCGTTGGATGTTTTCAATCAATGCCAAAGCGATTGCCAAGTCGTCTGACATGGGGCGCATGATGGCGGGTATATGGGTTAGACCCGCAATTTGCGCCGCACGCCAGCGACGTTCACCCGCGATAATTTCATGGGTAATCGGGGAATTGGGCAATACTTTTGCTAAGGGCCGAATCACAATGGGCTGCATCACGCCATGCTGCTTGATAGACGTTGCCAACTCTTGCAAGGCATCTTCGTCCAAATCAATGCGCGGCTGATACTTGCCACGCTGCAAATAAGCGACATTGATATGCATCAAATTTAACCCAGACACATTACTACTATCATTACTATTATCATTGTGATCGTTATTTATGGATGCGTTATGGGTATTTGACTTTACTGTTTTGGCGGGTTTTGGGGTGAGTGGTTTGGGGGTTATCGCCGCTGTAGGCGATTTTTTGGCTACGGCTATAATATCGCAAGCTTCGGCTGATTCGGCATCTGAGACATTTTGCCCATCATCGGTTGGCTTGGCATTTAGTTTTTCAGCGCTTTTAGCGTCATCGACAGCGGCTCGAACACTCGCATCGATTAGATTACCGGTAATCAATTTTTCTGTTTTGATTGAGCCGAGTAACGCATCAAGTCCTCGATTTGATGCCAATCCACGCTTTTTAACCATGTCGAAATTCCCAATGCCATTAAATAGTTAAAAATGACTGATAAAAAATTAAACCAATGCCGCCATTTTTGAACTGGCTATTTTAGCAGATTCGCCATAGCTTGAAAAATATTTTCATTGCTTTTGCCAGTGCGCACTCGCCAACAAATTAACAAAGAAAGTGCCCAAACAGCTTAAGCTAGGCAAGTTGGAATTGGCGACTTTGCTTGATAATTTCATTGGCAAGGCGAATATAGGCTTGTGAGCCTTTTGAATTCATCTCGTAATCAAGCGCAGGAATGCCGTGCGCAGGGGCTTCTGCTAGACGAATATTACGGGGAATGATGGTATTAAATAAAATCGGACCAAAATGCTCGATCAATTCCATAGAGACATCATTTGCCAAGGTGTTGCGCGGGTCAAACATGGTTCTTAACACACCGCGGATATGCAAGTTTGGGTTTAGCGACTTCAAACGCTCAATGGTTTGCGATAAATCTGCCAATCCTTCCAATGCAAAATATTCACATTGCATCGGGATAATCACCCCTGATGTGGCACACATTGCATTAATGGTAAGTAAACTTAAACTCGGGGCGCAGTCAATTACTATAAAATCATAAGGTTTCGGCGCGCGGCCGTTTTTGGCAGGCATATCAGCAAGCTGCTGCATGGCTTTTGACAAAATTGCATGGTTTTCAGGCTTTTGACTTAAATGCAAATCACTGCCTGACAATTCATTGTTGGCACCGACAATATCAAACCCATTCGGGGTTTTGACAATCGCCTCATGGATTGGCAAATCATCTAATAGCACATCAGCGATACTGTACTCTAACTCGCGTTTATCCAGCCCTGATGCCGTAGTCGCATTGCCTTGGGCATCCAAATCAATCAGTAAAACTTTTTTGCGGCGATGTGCCAGTGCACTTGCCAAATTAACCGCGGTGGTGGTTTTGCCCACCCCACCTTTTTGATTAGCAATGGCTAAAATATCCATGAACTGTCTCGCAATGTGTTGATAAAAAGGTTGAAAATTGTAGTCAAAAACAGCCAGTTTTTCAAACCCTAATACCGGTAAAACTGGCTGAAATGGGGTGTTTATCTTTGCAAATAAATCAAGTGGCGTGATTCATAGAGCTTTGGCACGGTTAACACTTGGGTGTTAATTTGCCACTCATTTTGAAGGGCTTGAATCTCGTCAACAGGTTCAACCCCCTTCATGGCACAAATGATACCATTGTCTGCCAATTTGCTTTGACTATGGGTGACAAAATCCACCAGTGATGCAAACGCCCTTGAGGTAATCACTTGATAACTACCTGCATGCGCTTCAATACGACTGGCAACCGGCGTTAGATTTTTTAACCCCAGTTCACTGGCGACCTGTTTGATAAAGCGAATTTTCTTTTGGTTACTATCAAGCGCTGTCACCGCACGTTGTGGCTGACAAATAGCAACTATCACCGCTGGCAAACCCGCACCCGTCCCAATATCTAGCAAATCACCGGCTGGCAAAAATGGCACAATCGATAAACTATCAAAGATATGTTTGATTAACGCTTGTTGGTCATCTTTGATAGCGGTCAAATTATACGCTTTATTCCAAAATAACAGCTGCTGTAGATAGTACAGGAGCTGTAATTGCTGCTCATCCGATAGCTGCAACTTTAACTCAGAGAGCGCTTGTTGCAACTGCGGTTGTAATTTTACGTACTGGGGTTGTAGCTTTACATTAATCTGCGCCATTAAAACACCCGATTAAGACCATTGAGTGCAGCAACGCGATAGGCTTCTGCCATCGTTGGGTAGTTAAAGGTGGTATTGACAAAGTATTCTAGCGTATTGCCGCCTTTACTTTCCATCACTGCTTGTCCGATATGAATAATCTCAGAGGCGTGATTGCCATAACAATGGATACCTAAAATCTCTAAGGTTTCACGGTGAAACAGTATTTTTAACACCCCACTACGCTCACCGATGATTTGTGCGCGGGCAAGGTGTTTAAAGAAAGCTTGCCCGACTTCATACGGCACTTTTTCGGCGGTTAATTCTTGTTCGTTTTTACCAATACTTGAAATTTCAGGAATGGTATAAATACCCGTTGGCACACTGCGAACAGGTTGTGCATTTTCATCGCCTACCATATAAGCAGCAGCGCAGCGCCCTTGGTCATAAGCTGCCGATGCCAGCGATGGCCAGCCAATGACATCCCCTGCTGCATAAATATTTGGGATATCGGTTTGGTAATGTTCATTGACTTTGAGTTGACCACGGCTGTTTGCGGTGAGTCCGATGGCGGCAAGGTTGAGACTGTCGGTATTACCTGAGCGACCGTTTGACCATAAAATAGCATCTGATTTGATGCGTTTACCACTTTTTAGGTATAAAATTACGCAGTCATCATAAGTTTCTAGCCGTTCGATTTCTTCTTTGTTGCGAATCAATACGCCAAATTGTCTAAAGTCATGCGACAATGCGTCAGAAATCTCATCATCCAGATAGCTAAGCAACTGCTCTTGGGTATTAATCAAATCTACTTTATAGCCAAGACCGGTAAAAATAGACGCATACTCACAGCCAATCACGCCCGCACCATAAATAATAATGCGCTGTACCACATAATCCATTTGCAGGATTTTATCGGAATCAAACACACGAGGATGGCTAAAATCTAACAAATCAGGGCGATAAGGACGGCTACCCACGGTAATAATGGCTTGTTCAAAGGTAATGTCTTGCTCGGTACCATCACTCATATCAACATGAATGGTATGGGTATCTTTAAAACTTGCCCAACCATTGATTAAGTCAATTTGATTGCGCTCATAAAAACGGGTATGCGTTTCTACCTGGTTACGCACCACTTCGCGCGCTTTGGTTAATACTTTATTAAGTGGAATCTGGTGATAGTCGATGCCTTGGTTTAAGATAGGATCGCGGCGATTACCGATAATATTAAACACTGACTGACGCAATGCTTTACTTGGAATCGTGCCTACGTGTGTACAGTTACCGCCCACTTGTTTACGTGGATCAATCACGGCAACTTTTTGTCCAGATTTAGCGATTTTCATCGCTGCTGCTTCACCCGCGGGTCCTGCACCAATCACAATAGCATCATAATCATAGGCATGGCTAACGGCATCTTGACGCTTGTAACGCTTTAAATTGATACGGGTGTTATCTAGCGGGCTAATTAAATCAAAATGCACCGATGCATCATCAAAATGTTTTACCTTATCATCGTCTTCACTAATACTGACGGTATTGGCTTGTTTATCAGAGTCCGAAATTTCAGTTTTGGTTGGTTTTGCCAAAATTTCGGTAATATTTTCTTGGGGCTCAATAATTGACTGTGTGTTGGCATCACAGATGTTTTCGTTGTCGTTGTTTGTAGGGGGAATTTGAGTGACTTTGTCATTAATCCGTTTTTTTGGCATATTAGCTCCCATATTTTAAGCCTTGGTAATGAATAAAAAGATAATGAATAAAAAATTTTTAAATTAAATATAAAATACGATAAATCAACCGTATGTTAAGAGATTACATTAACCAATCCGGCGTTTTAACCCCGTCATCTGTAAAATACGCGTCGCGATTTCTTCAATCGACATGGTTGATACATCAATATTTGGAATCCCTTGAGAAATATAAATACCTTGAATGGCGCGCAACTCCTGCTGACATTGCTGGTAACTTGCATAGCGGCTACCTGCACGGCGCTCGTTACGAATTTTTACCAGTCGATCGGCGTCAATCACCAAACCAAACAATTTGTCACGGTAGGGCTTTAACGCTTTGGGCAACGAATTTTCATATAAATCATCTTCAGTCAACGGATAATTCGCCGCACGAATACCGAATTGCAACGCTAGGTATAAAGAGGTGGGCGTTTTGCCTGAACGTGATACCCCAATCAAAATAATATCTGCCGCATCATAATGGGTGGTACGCGCGCCATCATCATTGTCTAAAGCAAAATGCACCGCATCGATACGTGATTTATAGTTCTCAGAATCGACATCCCCATGCGCATGACCGGTATGCGGTGCAGGTTGTACTTTGATTTCATCGGCAATTTTACTGATTAAGCCTTCATAAATATCCAAGTTAAAGGCATCTGCACCGTTGATTCGTTCACGAATCACAGGGTCAACGATGGTATCAAAGACTAGCGGCTTTACCCCATCACGCTGGTGGGCAAGATTGATTTGATTGACCGCTTCATCGGCGCGATCGAGGGTATCAACATAAGGAATAACCCGGGTCTCAAATGGTACCGTGGGAAATTGGCTTAAAATAGAACGACCTAGGGTTTCAGACGTAATCGCGGTACCATCGGAGATAAAAAACACACTTCGCAACGACTGAGAATTTGCAAAATTTAAGGCGTCTTTATTTTGAATCGTGGCTTTGATTTTCTCAATGGTCATGAAAAATTATCCAAAAAAATGACAAGAAGCGTCCATACTAATTTAAATTAACACTGGTTTGAACTGACACTGAGGAGTAACCTCACTCATTCACCGCGTTTTTGGCAGTGAATGTCATCTAGTAATGTCGTTATCAGTGCAGACACTATCGTTTGTCTCACGGGCATTTGTCTTACAGGCGTTTGTCTTACAGGTCGAGAGTTTGTTATTATACGTGACTTGTAGGCTTTAATCTAACAAATCGATGCTTAATTTGCCTTAAATTAGCCATCAGTTATTGTCATTGAAGGCTTATCTACGTTTTTCACCCCCTTAAACTCAAAGATATCCAAGCAAAATTTTAGTTGAATTGTTGATCGCTGACAGTTTTTTTTAAATTATAAATTTTTTGCTAGAAAATCATTTTTTAAGATGAATTTTCTACGAAATACCGTTATAATCTTTTCAAAATAATCTTTATTTCACGGAGTTATCACCTTGAACGCACAAGTTATCTCACTCGACAAGTTAGGCAAAAACGACATTGACAAAGTAGGCGGTAAAAACGCTTCATTAGGTGAAATGATTAGTCACCTAACGGATTTAGGGGTAAGCGTACCAGGTGGTTTTGCAACAACGTCTGAAGCTTTTAACAAATTCTTAATCGGTACCGGTCTTCAAGACAAAATCAAAGACGCGCTTCAAGGTCTGGATGTGGATGATGTAGCCGCATTGACTGCCACGGGTAAAAAAATCCGTGACATGATTATTGAGCAAGAGTTGCCCAAAGATTTGGAACAAGAAATCCGTGATGCCTTTGCCGAGATGAGCCAAGGCGAGGACATCGCTGTTGCGGTTCGTTCATCAGCGACTGCTGAAGATTTACCAGACGCCTCATTTGCTGGTCAACAAGAAACTTTCCTCAATATCCGTGGTATTGACAATATCTTGATTGCTATTAAAGAAGTCTTTGCTTCTTTATACAATGACCGTGCCATCGCTTACCGCGTTCATAAAGGTTTTGAGCATGCAGGTGTTGCATTATCAGCTGGCGTACAACGCATGGTACGTTCAGAGACAGGCACTTCAGGTGTGATGTTCACCATTGATACCGAAAGTGGTTTTAATGATGTGGTATTTATCACCGCAAGCTATGGCTTGGGTGAAATGGTGGTGCAAGGTGCGGTGAACCCTGACGAATTCTACATTTCAAAAGCGTTATTAAATGCCGGTAAACCCGCGGTTATTCGCCGCAACCTCGGCAGCAAACAACAAAAAATGGTTTATGCAGACGAGCACTCAGCTGGCAAATCAGTCAAAATAGTCCCAGTAGACAAAGCAGAACGCAACCAATTTTCACTGACCAATGAAGAATTGGTTGAACTTGCCAAACAAGCGTTAATCATCGAAAAACATTATGGTCATGCGATGGATATCGAATGGGCAAAAGATGGTGATAGCAACAAATTATTCATTGTGCAAGCGCGTCCAGAAACAGTAAAAAGTCGTGAAAGTCAAAATGTCATGGAGCGTTACATCCTTAAAGAAAAAGGTGATGTCATTTGTGAAGGTCGTTCAATTGGTCAACGTATCGGCGCAGGTACGGTACGCGTGGTCAATTCAATTCATGAAATGGATAAAGTACAAGAAGGTGACGTCCTTGTGTCTGATATGACTGACCCAGACTGGGAACCCGTCATGAAACGTGCGGCTGCTATCATCACTAACCGTGGTGGTCGTACCTGTCACGCGGCAATTATCGCGCGTGAATTGGGCGTCCCTGCCATCGTGGGTTGTGGTAACGCCACTGACCTATTGACCGATGGTCAAGCAGTCACTGTATCTTGTGCAGAAGGTGATACCGGTTATATCTACGAAGGTCAATTGGACTTTGAAATCCAAAACAACTCAATTGAGTCAATGCCAGACTTAGCATTTAAAATTATGATGAACGTGGGTAACCCTGACCGCGCCTTTGGATTTGCCCAAATCCCTAATGAAGGGGTGGGTCTGGCACGGTTAGAATTCATCATCAACCGTATGATTGGCGTGCATCCAAAAGCATTACTTAACATGAACACCCTACCACGCGAAATCGTACAGGCAATTCAAGAGCGCATGGCAGGTTATGCTTCACCGGTTGATTTCTACGTTGACAAATTAGTTGAAGGTATTTCAACCCTAGCCGTCGCATTCAAAGATAAGAAAGTTATCGTACGTATGTCTGACTTTAAATCGAATGAATATGCAAACTTAATCGGCGGTAAACTATACGAGCCATCTGAAGAAAACCCAATGCTTGGTTTCCGTGGTGCCAGCCGTTACGTATCAGAAAACTTCCGTGACTGCTTTGAATTAGAATGTCGCGCATTAAAACGTGTTCGTGATGAAATGGGCTTAACCAACGTTGAAATCATGATTCCATTCGTACGTACGACAGAAGAAGCGCGTAAGGTACTAGAACTGCTTGAGAAAAATGGTCTTAAACGTGGTGAAAACGGTTTACGCGTCATCATGATGTGCGAGTTGCCAACCAATGCCTTATTGGCAGAAGAGTTTTTACAATACTTCGATGGTTTCTCAATCGGCTCAAACGATTTAACCCAGTTAACGCTTGGTCTTGACCGTGATTCGGGTATCGTATCTCAATCATTTGATGAACGTGACCCAGCGGTTAAAAAACTACTGAAAATGGCTATCGATGCCTGTAACGCACAAGGCAAGTATATCGGTATCTGCGGACAAGGTCCTTCTGATCATCCAGATCTAGCGATGTGGTTAATGGAACAAGGCATTACTTCTGTTTCACTGAACCCCGATTCAGTGTTGGATACTTGGTTCTTCTTAGCAAAAACCGAAAAATAAGCTTGTTGGCATTCATAAAGCCCTTAGTTTTGACTAAGGGCTTTTTTTGGGCATTAAAAAACCCAGCATGCACATGACACGCTAGGTTTTTTTGCGCTGCAATTTATAACAACACGCGGCGTGGATCTGCTAGTAATTTTGCAATATAGCGGGTAAATACTGCAGCGTCCGCACCATTGATCACACGGTGGTCATACGATAATGACAAAGGTAGCATTAAACGTGGCTCAAACTCGCCTTTAGTCTCATTCCAACGTGGCTGAATGCTAGATTCACTCACGCCTAAAATCGCAACTTGTGGCCAATTGACCAGCGGCGTAAAGTAAGTACCGCCAAGATTGCCTTGACTTGAAATCGTAAATGACGCGCCGGTTAACTCTTTGGCAGATAGTTTTTTATCACGTGCTTTTTTGGCAAGTTCACCGATTTCAATCGCTAGTTGTTTGATACCTTTTTGCTCTACACGTTGAATGACAGGGACTGTCAAACCCTCCTCGGTGGCTACAGCAAAGCCTAAATTCACGGATTTACGGATAATAATCTGGGTATTGTCATCGCTTAAATGGCTGTTAAATTTTGGATGTTGCATCAGTGCATAAGCAGTTACTTTCATGATGAAAGCCAGAATGGTTAAACTCACCCCTTCTTTTTTCATCTCATCTTTCAGGTCGCCACGCAATTTTTCAACATCGGTAATATCTGCCAAATCAAACTGGGTGACTTGTGGCAAATAGGTATTGTAATTAAGCTGCGGAATTGAGACTTTTTGTAGACGGGTCAAATCTTGGCGCTCAATTTCTCCCCAAATTTCCGTTTTACTCATATCGGGTAAATTAGGTAATCCTGCGCGAGCCGCTGATGGCGCAGATATATTATTTGCTGCTGCGGGTGTGCTAACTGCTTTTATTGTATTTTTGACATAAGCAAACACGTCTTCTTTGACAATACGCCCATTAGCGCCCGTACCAATCACTTCACTGACATCAACACCCAATTGGCGCGTAAGTTTGCGCACCGCAGGCCCTGCATAAACCGCGGCGTTTTTGGCATTAATTTGTGCTTCAGACAGTTTTGACTGTGAACTTGACTGGATAGCTGTTGTGGTAGCGCTATTAGTTGAAGTCGACGCGGTATTTTGCGTTTTAGCGATTTCTTGCTGAGCAGTATTGGTGGTCGCTTGCGGCTGTGATGCTGATTGCACTGACCCCGCCGCTTCAATCACAACAAAGTCTTGACCATTGGTGACGGTATCGCCAGCGTTAACCAGTAATTCAACCACTTTACCGGCGACTGGCGAAGGGACTTCCACCGAGGCTTTATCGGATTCTACCAATAACAATGGTTGTTCTGCTGTGATCTCATCGCCTACTTTGACCATCCATTCACTAATCTGTGCCGATTCTACCCCTAAATCAGGCAAACCAAAGGTTTGTTTACCAGCGGGTGTGGATGATTGAGGCGCAGATACCGTTTGAGCGGGTGGCTGATTTTGGTTTGCAGCTGAATTGGCTTGACTAGCGACTTGTTCTGATGGGTCACTGGCTAATGGCTGTTGCGAAGCTGATTGGGAGGCCATCACGATAAAGTCCTGACCATTGGCGACCGTATCACCTGCATTGACTAAAAATTTGACAATTTTTCCACTGACAGGTGCCGGTACTTCGACCGAGGCTTTATCGGATTCGACCAATACCAGCGGTTGTTCAGCAGTGACAGTATCGCCCTCTTTGACTAACCATTCACTAATTTCTGCGGTATCCACCCCTAAATCTGGCAATGTATAGGTTGCTTCAGCTGATGCGGATGTTGGCTGTGATTGATTTGGCGCAGCCATAGACGGCGCTTGCGATGAAGTCGCGTTAGCTTCTTTAGCTTCGTGAGATTGGGCTGCTTGTTGGTCTGTCTGTTGCGTAGGTTGCTCTACAGGTGCAGTGTTGGATTGGCTATTGCCTGCACTATCAATGGTGAGAATCACATCACCTTCTTTGACCTTATCACCGATTTGAAGACTAATTGCTGTGATAGTCCCTGCTGATGTTGCAGGTACTTCTACGGAGGCTTTGTCAGATTCTAATAAGACAATGTTATCGTCCACATTGATGACATCGCCGACTTTGACCATAATTTCGCTGACTTCGGCGCTATCAACGCCTAAGTCGGGAACTTTGATTTCCATGGGTTTATCCTTAAATTTTTATTTCTACTAAGTGGGTAATCAGCCGCTAATACGTGGCTGATTACCTACTATTGATTTCTATTATTCAGGTTTGTCGTTAAGAATTGGCGCATCGGCTTTATCTTCTGCTTTGCCGTCTGCTGAAATCGCTTCATCATCCTCTTCAACCAAGGTTGGTACAGGTTTTGGATGCGCGCCTAAAATCGCTGGGGCATCTGGAGAATGGTCGATTTGTACTTGAGGATGCCAAGCAGGTGAAGCATCGGCATCAATACCTAAGCTACTAATCGCATCTTTGACCAAACGCGCATCAACTTCACCTTCATCTGCCAATAGTTTGAGCGTTGCCACCACAATATGGGCGGCATCCACTTTAAAGTAACTACGTAATTGGCGGCGACTATCAGAACGACCAAAACCATCGGTACCTAAGGTAGCATACGGTCGACTGTCTGGTAGGTAGGCGCGGATTTGCTCAGAGAAAATGCGCATATAGTCGGTGGCGGCGACTACAATCCCTTCATGCTGGGCAAGTTGCTCAGTAACCCAAGGCGTACGCTGTTCATCTAATGGGTGCAGACGATTGTACTCATCACATGCCATGCCCTCACGAGTGAGTTCATTAAAGCTTGTAACACTCCACACGT
Source organism: Moraxella sp. CTOTU48717 (assembly GCF_032057165.1). Classification (NCBI taxonomy): domain Bacteria; kingdom Pseudomonadati; phylum Pseudomonadota; class Gammaproteobacteria; order Moraxellales; family Moraxellaceae; genus Moraxella; species Moraxella sp. CTOTU48717. The sequence goes on from NZ_DAMBBC010000007.1 coordinate 116,283, forward strand.
TGGCATTGATGTTAAATTCTTCAGCTAGAATTTGTGCGGCTTTTTCAACCTCACGTAAGATCACGCCCGAACCCAGCAATTGCACTTGTTTTGAACCATTGTCTTTGAGCAAGTACATGCCTTTTTTGATGCCTTCTTCTACCTCTGTTGGCATAGCTGGTTGCTCGTAGTTTTCATTCATTAAGGTGATATAATAGAAAACCCGTTCACCTTCACCATACATACGGCGCAGACCATCTTGTACAATCACCGCTAGCTCATAACCATAACATGGGTCATAAGTGACACAGTTTGGCACCGTGTTAAATAAAATCAACTGATGACCGTCTTGGTGCTGTAAGCCTTCGCCATTGAGTGTAGTACGACCTGCGGTACCGCCAAGCAAGAAGCCTTGCGCCTGCATATCCCCTGCGGCCCAAACTAAATCACCGACGCGTTGGAAACCAAACATCGAATAATAGATATAGAAAGGAATCATCGGTAACGCATTGGTTGAATAACTGGTTGCTAACGCAATCCAAGCACTCATCGCACCCGCTTCATTAATGCCTTCTTCAAGCATGTGACCGTCTTTGGCTTCTTTATAACCCATCAAGGCTTCATGGTCTTCAGGGGTATAATTTTGACCCGATGCCGAGTAGATACCCAATTGGCGGAACATACCTTCAAGACCAAAAGTACGGGCTTCATCAGGAACAATCGGCACCACACGCTCTTGCAGCGCTTTATTTTTTAGCAGTGCCGCTAGCAAGCGTACAAATACCATAGTGGTAGATTGTTCTTTGCCTGCACTACCTTGAAGTAATTTGTCAAAAATCTCTAACCCTGGGACATCGAGTGGAATATGACCACTACGGCGATTGGGCAAATGTCCGCCCAGTGCTTGACGGCGACCTTTCAGATATTGGATTTCAGCAGAATTTTCATCAGGACGATAAAACGGCAATTCTTCAAGCTGCGTATCGGTAAATGGCAAATCAAAACGGTCACGGAAATATTTTAATGAATCAATTTCGAGTTTTTTGATTTGGTGGGTCTTGTTGACCGCTTGGCTTTGGTTAGATAAGCCATAACCTTTGACGGTTTTAACCAAAATCACCGTCGGCTGACCTTTGGCTTTCATGGCCTCACTAAATGCGGCATACACCTTCATCGGGTCGTGACCACCACGGTCTAAATTTTGGATTTCTTCGTCAGTCCAATCTTTGACCATCTCGGCAAGTTCTGGGTATTTACCAAAGAAATAGTCACGGACAAATTTACCATCACGCGCTTTATAGACTTGATATTCACCATCGAGGGTCTCAAGCATACGATGTTTGAGCGCGCCCGTATGGTCTTTATCTAGTAGCGTATCCCATTTACCGCCCCAAATAACTTTAATCACCCGCCAGCCTGCACCGCGAAACACGGATTCAAGCTCTTGGATGATTTTACCGTTACCACGTACCGGACCATCTAGGCGCTGTAAGTTACAGTTAATCACCCAAATCAGATTTTCTAGATTCTCGCGACCGGCTAGTGAGATAGCACCTAGGCTCTCTGGCTCGTCGGTTTCACCATCGCCCAAGAATGCCCAAATCTTGCGACCCTCTTTTGGAATCAAGCCGCGATTTTCAAGATATTGATGCACATGCGCGTGATAAATTGACATGATTGGGCCTAAACCCATAGACACGGTTGGGAACTGCCAATAGTCAGGCATCAAATAAGGGTGTGGGTAGCTAGATAGCCCTTTGCCCCCTACTTCACGGCGAAAATTTGTTAGCTGCTCTTCAGTCAATCGACCTTCTAAAAATGAGCGAGCATACATCCCTGGCGAACCATGACCTTGATAATAAATCATATCACCGCCAAAGCTTTCACTCGCTGCGCGCCAAAAATGGTTAAAACCTGTTTCGTATAACGTCGCGCTTGAGGCAAACGTCGCTAGGTGACCGCCTAAGTCGTCGTCATTTTTGTTGGCACGCATCACCATCGCCACCGCATTGTAACGAATAATAGCGCGAATTTTACGCTCTAGAGTTAAATCACCGGGATACGAGGGTTGATCTTCTACAGGAATAGTGTTGATGTAAGCAGTGTCAAGACGGTTAACGCGTAACCCTTCTTGTACCGCCTTATCATAGATGGCTTTTAGTAAAAAAGTGGCACGTTTTTTTCCCACTGACTTGATCACCGAATCAAAGGCGTCAAGCCATTCTTGGGTTTCTTGACTATCAGGGTCTTTAAAATACTGATATTGCATTTTTCGTTCCTTCTGGCAATGGCATCCATCCATGGAAATAACCTAGAATGGAGCTAGGTTGTAAACGACTCAAAGTATTCAACTATTACACACAAAACATTGTTATAAATAGCGATAGCAATATTTTACATAAAAAAAAATGTTTCAGTATTTTCGCTAATTTTTGATAGGTATTTAGCTATGAAATAAAGGTAAAAAAACAACTATTTTTTCTGACCATATAGTAAATTTATCGACAAAGTAAAGCAATAAAAGCGTTAAATCGCTTGACAGTCAATCATCAACACTTATCAACCGCTTTTTGATAAGCTGGGCGAGCTTGGCATTTTTTTAACCAATTGTGAATATTGGCGTATTTTGCCTCTAAACTATGGGTTTCTTGCATGGCGTTTATGCCAAATTCAAGCTGTATATCAGCGCCGCTAAATTGGTTGCCAGCAAGCCATTCATTGCTACCCAAATGCTTATCTAGCATTTTGAGCTGTTCGGTTAATGAATGATTCAGATAAGATTTGTCTATCCCTGATTTGAGTAATTTTGCCACTTGCTTGATACCTATCGGTGATTTTTCTATCATGGTAGCAAATATTAGTCGGATAATAAGCAAGGGCATCAACGAGCTTTCGGTAAAATGCAGCCAATATCGATACTGCTCATACGCCTCACTGCCATAATCTGGGCGAAATTTTTTATTCAGCACCAGTTGTGAGATTGGCTGTGCATCTTTCTGGTCGCTTAACTGGTCATAGTTATCAATCAAATACTCAATGATATTGGCCGATTCAATCAGCGTTTTTCCATTATCTTGCAGGATAGGTGCCTTACCCATCGGGTGAATTTTTTGCAAAGACTTGGGTGCCAAACCATGATGGCGTTCGTACTTGGTCAACTGATAAGGCAGTTCTAATTCCTCTAATAGCCAAAGAATTCGGAATGAACGTGATTTTTCAAGGTGATGTAGATGCAGTTTTGACATAGGTATACTCGTCTTTTAATGTAATAGGATTGTTAGAACAAGATAATTTCAAATTTTATAAGGCTTTAAACTTGCTGGCTGTTGCGAAATTGTAGAATTGATCGAAAAAAAACCAGCTTATTGATTGATAAGCTGGTTTGATAAAGCGAGGTTACAAATAACAAAGCTACAAATTAGTCATCTAGCTGTTGTGCATCGGCTTCTAGTAAACCATCTTGCTGCAGCGCTTCAGACAACTCGATGTCTTGCAAATCCGCACTGTCTTGTAAATCAGCGCTGTCTTGCGCAATATTGTCAGCCAATTCTGACGCTACAATATCTTCGTCCAGCTCGTCTTCGCTACCGCCTTCAACCAAAGCAATAGATACCAATGATTCATCTTGTGAAATACGAATCAGGGTGACCCCTTGCGCATTACGACCTGTTTGCGCGATTTGCCCGACAGGTGTACGCACCAGCGTGCCGGCATCAGAAATCAGCACAATATCATCAGCATCGGTTACCGCTAACGCCTGCACCAGCTCACCATTACGCGCCGTGGTTTTGATGGCGATAATGCCTTTACCGCCACGACCTTTGACAGGGAAATCAGAGACAGGTGTACGTTTGCCAAAGCCCCGCTCACAAGCACATAAAATCTCGCCCTGCTGTGGGGCAACAACCAACGACACCACACGGCTAACCGCAACGACACTGTCATTGTCTTGGTCATCTTGGCTATCGTCTTCAAGCTCGGCGTCCTCGTCTTCGATACCTTGATTGGCCAGTAGCGTCACCCGCATACCGCGTACCCCTTTTGCGGTACGACCCATCGCACGGATTTTACTTTCATTAAAGCGAATGGCTTTACCTTCATTGGAGAATAACATGATGTCTTGCTCGCCATCGGTAATGGCAACGCCAATCAAGTTATCGCCGTCGTTCAGTTCAACAGCGCGAAGTCCGTTGGCACGAAGGTTTTTAAATTGTGACAATTGGACGCGTTTTACCATACCCGATGCGGTTGCAAAGAACACATAGCTATTGTCATTTTGCTTGTCGTCTTCGGTCACAGGTAAGATGGCGGTGACTTTTTCATCGGCATCGAGCGCAATCAAATTGACCATCGGACGGCCACGCGAACCACGGCTGGCAATAGGCACTTCAAACACTTGCAACCCAAACACACGACCCCGATCGGTAAAAATCATCACATTGTTGTGTGTCGATGTGACCACCATATGGTCAATGACATCGTCTGCTTTCATGGCAGTGGCTGACTTTCCTTTACCCCCGCGTTTTTGGGCGATGTAGTCACTGATAGGCTGGGTTTTGGCATAGCCCGTGCGTGAAACAGTCAACACAACGGTCTGTTCAGGAATCAAATCTGCACGACTAAAGTCACTGCGGCTATCGACGATTTGGGTTTTGCGTGCATCGCCAAAGTCATCACGGATTTGGATTAATTCGTCTTTGATTACTTGCATTAATTGGTCAAAGTTATCCAAGATGCTTTGTAATTGGGCAATGAGTGCCAAGATTTCTTTGAATTCTTGCTGTAGCTTGTCTTGCTCTAGCCCTGTTAAACGGTGCAGCTGCATATCCAGAATAGCATTGACTTGGTCAGGCGATAGACGATAATGTTGGTTGTCATCAATCAGTCCATATGGGGCATTTAGGTCTTCGCCTTCAATCACATCGGGGCGAATCGAATGACTGCCTGCTGCCTCTAACATGGCAATCACGCCACCTGACTGCCAAGTATTGGTCAGTAAGTTATCGCGGGCTTCTTGGCGGTTTGCCGATGCCTTGATAGTGTCAATAATACGATCAATGTTGGCAAGGGCAATCGTTAGCCCTTCTAGCAGATGACCACGCGCCTGCGCTTTTTTGAGCTCATAAATAGTACGGCGAGTGACAACTTCTTGGCGGTGACGCACAAAAGCGGCAATCAAATCACGCAACGTCATGATTTTAGGTTGACCTTCATCTAAGGCAACCATGTTAATGCTAAAACTCGATTCTAAAGGCGTTTGGATAAATAGATTGTTAACGATGACTTCCGCGTTTTCACCCCGTCTTAAGTCAATAGCGATACGCATGCCATCTTTATCTGACTCATCACGAATCTCGCTAATGCCTTCAAGTTTTTTATCGCGTACCAATTCTGCGATTTTTTCAATCAGTTTTGCTTTATTGGTTTGATACGGAATTTCAGTAAATACAATACGCTCACGCTCTTTATTGGCGCCCGTTTCACTCATCGGTTCGATGTGATATTTGCCGCGCAAATGCAGGCGACCTTTACCGGTGCGATAAGCATCGACAATGCCTGAGCGGCCATAAATGATACCGCCTGTTGGGAAATCAGGACCGGTGATATGCTGCATAAGCATTTCACCCGAGATGTGCGGATCATCGGCATACGCCAAACACGCATTAATCACTTCGGTCAGATTATGTGGCGCCATATTGGTCGCCATACCCACCGCAATGCCTGTGGCACCATTAACAAGCAAATTTGGAATACGGGCTGGCATGACGCTTGGCATTTGCTCTGAACCATCATAGTTTGGCTCCCAATCCACAGTGTCTTTATCCAAATCACCCAGCATTTGGTGAGTAAGTTTTTGCATGCGCACTTCGGTATAACGCATCGCTGCGGCAGGGTCATCATCCACTGAGCCAAAATTACCTTGACCATCGATGAGCATATAGCGCATTGAGAACGGCTGCGCCAAACGCACAATCGCGTCATACACTGCAGTATCGCCATGTGGGTGGTATTTACCGATAACATCACCGACCACACGCGCCGATTTTTTGTAAGGTTTGTTAAAGTCGTTTGATAATTCATGCATCGCGTATAACACACGGCGATGAACAGGTTTGAGCCCATCACGCACATCAGGTAAAGCACGGGAGACAATTACGCTCATGGCATAGTCGAGATAAGATTGTTTTAATTCATCGACGATGCCAATCGGGCTAACGGAATCGGTGGACATGCACGCTCCTTTTATCAAGCTACTTAAATATACGAGTCATCTTATTTATTTTACTTTTCAAGGCGATAGCTAAGTTAACAACCATGCGTTTAAAAGCAATGCGCAATTTTGACCAAAAGCTGCAAAAAACCCCAATCAAAACTTTTAGAAAAGTAACACAGATGACGTAATATTTTTAGGATAGTAAAAAGGAATAATTATAGCATAAAACGCATGATTTAGCAGTTAACCCACCGCCAAATGTCGACGCTAATATCAAAATATCATGCTTTGACGGGTGTTATTTTACCCCCATGGTAAGCTACCCAAATTTAACCAGCTATCTTAATCAACTATTGTAATAATTAATAATCTATAAAATAAACTGTCTAATGACAAAGCCTGTTGATAAACAGGCTTTGTTAAATGGGTATCAGTTAAGTGCGTGTTGGTTAATTGGGCATAGATTCAGTAGCTATCGCAAATTTAGAACTGACTAAACTTATAGTTAAAACTGTAATATAATAAGCATTTTAAACCAATACCACCATGCC
>NZ_DAMBBC010000008.1:0-119622 GCF_032057165.1 Moraxella sp. CTOTU48717
TTCATGCCTTCTTTGTTTCAACCCCGCTTAAAAGTGTTGAGAGTGGGGTTTATTTAGCAAAATTTTTTTAAACTATTCTGATTTATTCAAGGGTATAAGGACAATTCAGTCATGGATAAACAAGCGATTTTATCAGCGTTAACGCCTGAAATTGTTGAAAAATTTCGTCAAGCGATTTCGCTTGGCAAATGGGAAGATGGTCGAAAGTTGACGGAGGAACAGCGTCAAACTTGTATGCAAGCGGTGATGGTGTGGGAGCATGAATTTTTGGGCGTAGAAGAGCGCACTGGCTATATTCATCGACCCAAAAAAGCGGCAGAAGACTGTGATATCGGTCATGATCATCACTACCCAAATAAACCGCAAGATGAAGATGGCGAAAAACCGATCAAATTTAGTTAGGCGATAAAAAAGGCGAGTTCGTTATCTCGCCTTTTTTACACTATTTTTTAAGTACTTATTTATCAATTATTTGAATACTTAAGTACTTAGGTATAAGTACTTAAGTATAAGTACTTGGTATTAGCTAGTTGATTATTTTTCTAAAATGGCGACCACACCTTGTCCGCCCGCCGCACAGATAGAAATCAGCGCACGACCTGACCCTTTTTGATCCAGTAGTTTAGCGGTGCTGGCAAGAATGCGACCACCCGTTGCGGCAAACGGATGTCCTGCAGCAAGTGATGAGCCATTTACGTTAAGTTTACTGCGGTCAATCGCGCCAAGTGGCTTATCAAGACCTAAGCGCTCTTTACAAAAACTTTCGTCTTCCCACGCAGCAAGCGTAGACAATACCTGTGAGGCAAATGCTTCATGAATTTCATAATAATCAAAGTCTTGCAGCGTTAATCCTGCACGTTCCAACATACGTGGCACAGCATACGCAGGTGCCATCAATAAGCCTTCTTTAACACCTTTTTTACCTGTAAAATCAACTGCAGCGGTTTCTTGGTAGGTGAGATAAGCAAGCGGTTTTAATCCATTCGCTGCAGCCCACTCATCTGTCCCTAATAACACACAAGATGCGCCATCGGTCAACGGTGTTGAGTTGCCCGCCGTCATGGTTGGGTTGGCATTTTTCTTACCAAATACAGGTTTTAATGACGCCAATTTTTCTAACGAAATATCAGGACGTAGATTATTGTCGCGTGTTAAACCCTTAAATGGCGTGATTAAATCATCAAAAAAACCCTCATCGTACGCACGCGCCAAGTTTTTATGACTATTAAAGGTAAACTCATCTTGCGCTTCACGGGTGATCGCCCATTCAAGTGCGGTGATGGCTTGGTGGTCACCCATCGATAATTTAGTACGCGGTTCACCATTTTGCGGTGCATCAATCAAGTCTTTTGGATTAATGCTTAATAACGCTTGTAAGCGATCTTTATTGGTTTTGGCATTATTAAGTTTTAACAGCGCTTTACGCAGCCCATCACCAATGCCTAAAGGGGCATCAGAAGTGGTGTCAACACCGCCTGCAATCCCTGAATCAATCAGCCCCAAGGCGATTTTATTGCTCACTGCGAAAGCCGCTTGTAGTCCAGTGCCACACGCTTGTGACACATCGTAAGCAGGCGTTTGCGGACTTAACGCCGTACTTAACACACATTCACGGGTGAGATTGATATCACGGCTTAATTTAATGACCGCGCCCGCCACAACTTCACCCAAGCGTTTATCTTGTAAGTTATAGCGTTCCACCAAGCCGTTAAGCGCAGCTGTCAACATTTCAGAGTTGCTGACATTGGCGTATTGGCCATTTGAGCGAGCGAATGGAATACGGTTGCCACCTAAAATAGCGACCTTTTTGCCAGTAGGCTGGTGAGTGGGATGTTGAAAATTGTCCATAGAAAAGTCCTTTTGAGCAATCAATTAAAAAAATTGGCTAAGCTTAAACCAAATAACTTTTTAAAAATAACTAAATTTTTTAAAAATAACTAAACTTTTTAAGTTGCAGTGATGTTACCATAAAACTTAGACAAAAATATCGCCTAAAGGTATATATATAACGATAATTTATATAAATCAATAAAACCAATAAAATTTTATTTGATATGACTATTCAAGGCTGCTTGATTGGTATAAAATTTACACAGTAAATAGGTTTAGCAGCTGTATTTAATTGAGTGTTTAACTTACTTTTTAATTGAGCCTTATCTAATAGCCTAAGCAAAACTAATTCTTCAAAGGAGTCCTTATGTCAGACCATTATTCCGAATTTGTGCAAAATCCATTGGGACGTAAGATTGCCCAAAATTTGGGGCTACCGATGCCAATCAGCCTTGAACGTTATAAAGACGGTCAAGCACCTGTGACAGGCAGTGTCATTTTTGGGGTCAGTGAAAACGCTGTCCTGGCAAATGACATCGCCAAAGTATTGGCCAATGTGCAAGCGGATGTCTATCTAGACCTCAATGAGTCAGCGCGTGATGCTTTACAAAATGCGACGATTGACGCCGAGCAGTTTGGCGCGAATCAGTATTTTAAAGTGGCTATTTTCGATGCTTCAGGTATTAACACAACCCATGAGCTGAAACAAGTTTACAACTTCTTTCATCCGATTGCGCGTTCGATTGACCGCTCAGGTCGCGTTATCGTCATTGGCTTGCCACCTGAAAAATGCACCAGTATCGCACAGGCAGCCGCCCAGCGTGCTTTAGAAGGATTTGTCAAATCCGTCGGTAAAGAGTTTAAGCGCGGTATCACAAGCCAGCTTATCTATGTAGACCCAAATGCGGCGCAAAACCTTGAATCTACTTTACGTTTTTTTGCCTCACCGCGTTCTGCGTATGTGTCAGGACAAGTGGTGAGAGTGGGTGAAGGCAACCCAGTCACGGTTGATTGGCAAAAGCCTTTAAAAGGTAAAACACTGGTGGTGACTGGTGCGAGCCGAGGTATTGGTGAAGCCATCGCGAAAGTATTGTCGCGTGATGGCGCACATGTCATCTGTGTCGATGTGGCTGCACAGCAATCGGACTTGCAAAAAGTGGCAGGTGAGATAGGCGGTTCTACCTTAACATTAGATATCACAGCCGACGATGCTGGCGAAAAAATAGCCGCAGCGGCAGCCAAACGTGGCGGCTTAGATGGTATTGTCCACAATGCCGGCATAACCCGTGACAAGACATTGGCAAAAATGGATGATAACATGTGGGATGCCGTCATGAACGTCAATCTCAATGCAGAAGAAAAAATTGATGATTATCTGCTCAGTCATGACAGTTTCAATGAAAACGCGAGAATTGTATGTGTATCATCCATTAGTGGTATTGCCGGCAATTTGGGACAGACCAATTATGCCATGAGCAAAGCTGGCGTGATTGGCGCGGTACAAGCGACTGCGCCTACGTTGAAGAACGGTATTACCATCAACGCGGTAGCCCCAGGATTTATCGAAACCCAAATGACCGCTGCGATACCTTTTGCGATTCGAGAAGCAGGTCGCAGGATGAACTCAATGAGCCAGGGCGGTTTGCCGATTGATGTGGCTGAAACCATTGCTTGGCTGGCTTGCCCTGCATCGGGCGGCATCAATGGCAACATTGTCCGTGTCTGTGGTCAAAGTGTGTTGGGTGCGTAATTATTGACGGGCTGAAAAAATCAGTATCGAAAATATCGCTACTGATTTTTTTTCATTATTTTTTCTAAGTCAAACTTAAACTAAGCTTTATGCAAAAAATCAACAATTAGAGTGTGACATTGGTTTATAATAAGTTAAGTTCTCAGATTTTGAGATCTGACGGTAATGAAAAGTAATGGAATATACCCGAACACTATCTAATCAAATAGCCATTTTTTGGCTCAAGCTTAAAAAGTAAAAAAGTAAGGACAGTCTGTATGTCAGACCAAAATTTTAGTCGTTTGCCAAAGCCGCACACCACCTATGCCAATATTATTAAAAGTTTTTTACCCATTGGCGACCAAGATAAATCAGCCAATGCGGTGTTGCCCAATGCTACTTATAGCGTCAATATGCTTGAAATCGACCATGATAACTTAGCCGATTACCGGAGGATTTGTGGTTTTGAAAACAATAGCTATGTGCCCCCGACGTATTTTGCGGTGCTGTCGCAGTCGTTACAGATGAACATGATGGTCAAAGAGCCATTTCCCTTTGCTATGCTCGGCTTGATTCATGTGCAAAACAGTGTTACCCAATATCGGCGCATTAAAGATAGCGCAATTTTTAAAATGGCGGTGAGCTTTGCTAACCTGCGCGACCATGATCGTGGTAAGCAATTTGATTTTGTGACTAAAGTTTTTGAAAAAGATGAACTGGTTTGGGAAGGGACTTCGACGTATTTATCACGCCAAAAACGTCAAAAAACGACTCAAAAATCATCGACGACGCAAGTAGAAGCCAAGCCCACACTTGATGACAACGATATGCATGAATTTTGGGAAATTCCCGAAGATATCGGGCGTCGCTATGCGTTTATCTCTGGGGATTTTAATCTGATTCATTTGCATCCTTTATCCGCCAAGGCATTTGGTTTTCCAAAAGCCATTGCCCATGGTATGTGGACCAAAGCCAAATGCTTGGGGGCGTTGGGCGATTTGCCAGAGAGCTTTACCTGTGATGTGACGTTTAAATTGCCGATTTTTTTGCCCTCTGAGGTGGAGTTTATCGCAAAATTTGATAATCGTGATGAGCAGGTGGATTTTGGTGTGTATGATTCTACTACACCAAAAGCCAATTTGATTGGGAAAATCACCCAAGCGCAGGCTAAATAATAGCGATAAAAAGAAGGTCAATAAGGGTTCAATGTTAAGCGGCTATTTTTTTAGCAAGGTGTTTTTTAGCACAATGGTTTTTAGGAAATGGTTTTTTAGGATGCTATTGAAGCAATGAAGGATTTAATGGATTATCAAGCGCTCAATCAAAGCCTAGCACAACTGTTATCACAATTTGATCTTAATCAAAAGGTAGGTGGCTGCAGTCTTGTCATTTTTCATCAAGGTAAAGCGGTCACTCAACTGGCCCATGGCGTAGCAAATATTGATAAAACTAACCAGCAAATTACCCCTTGGCAGCCATCCACCCTGTCGCTGAATTTTTCGACAGGCAAGGGAATACTGGTTACGTTGATTCATATTTTAGTGAGTCAAAACCTTTTAGCCTATGACAAAACCCTTGCTAGTTATTGGCCAGCGTTTGCCCAAAATGGCAAAGATAGCGTCACTTTGCGCGATATACTAACGCACGAATCGGGATTATTTAATATTGTCAGTATTACCGAACATGCCAAAGACATGCTAGATTGGCAATTGATGCTCAGTAATGTTGAGCAAATGGCATTAAATAGTCCAACTAATACGCATAGTTCAGGTAGTGGTTCAGCTAATAAAGATTCTGTTAATCAGTCGACTCAATCCAGTGCGGATTCTAGCGCCGCTTATAGTGCCTTGGTATCAGGCTGGGTATTAGGTGGGCTGATTGAAAAAGTAACCCAATTGCCCCTGCAGCAAGTGCTAGAATATTATTTATTGGAACCGCTTAATTTGGTCGGTCAAGTCTATTTTGGGGTACCCAAAGACAAAGTCGAGCAGGTTGCCGGTCAAATACGTGCCAAAGAGACTCAAGCCAAACCTTTACTCACTCAAGATGCCGACTCAACGCTACAATTTTATCAATCACTGCCTTTTTACCCCGAGTGGTTAACATTGTCTCAATCGGGCTCTCCTTTGACAACGCAGGCCATTAACGCGCTGTATTTTCAACCTGCTAATATCAATATCGAAGACTATAAATCTGCGCTGGTACCCATCGGTAGCAGACAATTTAATTATTATCACCCTGTCACGCTACAGGCGAAAATTCCTGCCGCAAATGGTGTCGCCAGTGCGATAGCGTTGGCTACAATATATGCAATGCTTGCAAATCGCGGCGTTTGGCAAGGTAAAACGCTAATCAATTCTGCTGTTTTTAAGGCGCTTTCAACCATTCACAATGAGCAATTTGACAAAATCATGCCAGCGGTTATGGCATGGCGACTCGGTTACCATCGCGTGTTTAGTCTATTCCATGATGTGTCTGATGCATTTGGACATATGGGATATAATGGGTCAATGGCTTGGTGTGATCCCAGCCGTGCCCTATCAGTCAGCTTTGTACATAATTATGATGTGACTATGCTAGGTGATGATCGCCAATTTATCTTGAATGAAACCATATTAGATTTTTTTGCTGAGTCTAATTGCTAGGGCTTATTTCTTAGCCTCGTTTTTTAGTCTGATTTAAATAAGAAAAGGAATGTAATCAATGCAGTATGACAATCAAAATATTTTTGCCAAAATTCTTCGTGGCGAGATTCCTAGCCATAAAGTTTATGAAGATGATAAAACGCTTGCCTTTATGGATATCATGCCAATGGCAGAAGGGCATGTTTTAGTCATTCCAAAATGTGAAGCCGTTGAATTGTCGGATATGCCAGTAGAGTATATTGTGTCAGTTTTCAGCACCGCGCAAAAAGTCATGGCAGCGCAGCGCAAGATATTTAACCGCCAAGGTATTGTGCAGATGCAGTTAAATAATGCAGAAGCAGGACAATCGGTATTTCATTACCACGTTCATTTGATTCCAAGCAGTATCTATCATCTCGGCTTGCATGAAGATCGACAGGGCGATCATGAGCGTCTAGCAGCGCTGGCTAATCAATTAAAATCAGCGATTGCAAATTAATTCGCGACTTGCAAGTAGCGGATAATTAACACCCAACCCCCTATTTGCAAGCAGGTAAGATAGTTGTCGAGGTACAAATCGGCAAAAACCCCGCATCGGTTAAAACATCTTGTGCTTTTACCGACTTTAGATAATCCACAAAGATTTGACTGGTTTCAGGGTGATTCAAAATGATGCCATCTTGCAGAATTGGCGGATAACTATTTTTAGGCAGTATCAAGTAGTTATTGCTTAGTGTATTGACATTTTGCAGGGCAATGTTATTGGGTTTATTCAATACTTGCGAGAGGCTTACAAATCCAAAATCTGCTTTTCCACTTTCAGTTAACGCAAAAGTTTCATCTAGGGTATTGGTATAAATAATCTTAGGCTTGATATTATTATAAAGGTTTTGATTGACCAACCAGGCTTCTGCTGCCACGCCATAAGCTAAATTCTCTGGATTGGCTATCGCTAAACTAAAGGGTTTATTGTCGAGCATCAATTGATCAAGCGTGGTTGTAGGGCTAATGTCCATAGGGTATTTGTGACTATAAAGCACTAACTGACCACGGGTATAAGTAAAAGGCGATGATTTAACACCCTTAACACTGGCAAGCATTTGCTTTGGATAACTCTGATTACCCGCTAAATAAATATCAAAACTTTGAGGATTGGCATTGACCTTATCATACAGCGCAGTATTAGGCGCAAAAGTAATTTGAATCTTTATATTCGGGTAATTATGGTTAAAATCTGATACCAAAATAGGCAATACCATGCGAAGATTGGAAAAAGCGGCAATACGTAGAGTCTCAGTCGCTTTGGGTGAAGAGGCAACAGGCGCATTGGTTGAAATTGTTTTGGCAGGTTCTTTGCTAGATTGATTATTGGCCGCCGTTGAATTTTGATTGTTATTTGAAGAATTACAACCCGCCATTAATGCTGTGACAATACATAGCATCCTATTAAAAAAGATCGAAGCAGGTTGATTAAAAGTCATAAATTAACAAATTTTACCCTAGTTTTAGCGATATTATGATTAAGTGGCGGGCAAGAATACTATACAAAGTAGTAAGTGAGTGTGTAAAAAACGTATCGATTTTATTGAAAAATTATTTTTTACGTATTTCTTATTCTGAGGGAGAAATAATTGAAAAAGTTGTTGCAAAAAAAAAAAAAGTTGCTAAAATACCACCCCACATAGCCAATTAGAAATAAACTAAAAAGCTATAGCCATCTATGCCAGTGTGGTGAAATTGGTAGACACGACGGATTCAAAATCCGTTGCCTTTAAAAGCGTGTCGGTTCGAGTCCGACCACTGGTACCATTTGATAGTATGCTGATGTATGCTAACGTATGAAAAGCCTAGACTCACAGCGAGTTTGGGCTTTTTTATTGTATGCTTGTGTATGTGAGCGTATGTTGCAATATGTGATTTTTAGCAGTAATCTAGGCGTAAATTTTGATAATTTACTGCTTTTGCAAAATGGATTACTGTTATGCCCCGCCAAACCCTGCCACTCACCAATACCGAGATAGACAAAGCAAAACCCAAAGACAAGCCGTATCGACTGTACGATGGCGAAGGTTTACTGCTAAATGTCGCAAGCTCTGGTACCAAAACTTGGTATTTACAATATAGCAAGCCTTTTACAAAAAAGAAAGATATGGTTAACCTTGGTCGATATCCTTCGGTCAATTTGGCGGATGCACGCAAGCAAAAAAATTACTGCCAAGAATTACTGTCAAAAGACATTGACCCCAAAACCCACTTTGAAGAAGAACAGCGCCGCAAAGAATACGAACATCGCACCGATTTTAAATCCGTCTTTGAAGAATGGTTGCCCACCAAAAAGTATGCGCCCAAAACCGTTGAAAAGATGGAAAATTATATCAAGGAAATGTTAGCGGTCATTGGCAATAAGCCAATTAACCAAGTGACAACCGAAGATTGTATGCGCGTGTTAAAGCCTGTGGAGTCCGCAGGGCATTTAACCAAGCTTGAGAAAATGCGCTCGATGATGAGCCAAACGATAGCGTATGCCATCGCAACTGGGCGCGCCAAAGAAAATCCATGTATTCATCTGCGCGGCGTGTTTATGACACCTGAAACGACACACGCGCCTGCCATTTTAGATGAAGCAGGATTAACTAGACTTGTGCAGTCAATCTATAGTTATCATGGGCATTTTGCGACAAGAAAGGCGTTATTGTTTGCCATTATCATGTTTGCTCGCCCTGGTGAGATACGTCACCTTAAATGGCAAGATATCGACTTTGAGTATAATAACTGGTCATATACGCCAAATAAAACGCGCAAGTCCACTGGCGTGAGTATGATTTCACCTTTGCCAGCACAAGCCGTTGAGATTTTAAAAGAGATGAAGGCGTATAAAAACGCTGAATTGGTTTTTCCATCAAGTAACAGTACGTCACGCCCATTGTCTGAAAATACGCTTAATCAGGCGTTAAGGCGCATGGGCTTTGAAAATACTGAGCAAACGTCACAAGGTTTTCGTGCCATCGCTCGCACGGTGCTTGAAGAAAAGTTTAAATATGATTATCGCTGGATAGAGCTGCAACTTGGGCACCAAGTCCGTGATAGTAATGGCAGGGCATACAATCGCGTCCAATGGTTAGACGAGCGCCGCGAAATGATGCAAAAATGGGCTGACTACCTTTTTTCGCTGATAAAAAAAGGCGAGTAGTGTACTCGCCCTTAGTCACGCTGGTATCAAGTTTTCAGTAAGCCAATCGTCAAGCTCGTATTCAATCCACCAGGTGCCTACCGTGTTGGGGTACTTGTAACCCTTTGGCGCTTGGTTGTTTCTGACCTTTTCATAAAATGTTGACTTTGCCATGCCTAACTTTTTAGCGGCTTGGTCGGCGGTTAGCATATTCTTTGGTCGTTTATCTTCAATCACTGGATTGTCAATCATACTCACTCCCTATCAATCGCTTTCATTAAAAATCTTATCAGGCTCGTAATCTCTTGTTAGTTCATCAATAGAAATCTGATTGCCATGCGTTAATCCGCTATCATCATCAATAATTGCCATACCTGTTGTTAGGTTTAGACCACAAATAACTAACAGCTCGCAGCCGCCTTTCTTTCGCCAATAACGGACATTAGCTACATTTAATTTCATACTAATTCCTCTTTGCCTGCTATCTTTCCTAACATTTTTTTGTTAGTCTCGCTTAAATTTTCAGTGTGCTTTTTAACAGACCTAATAACGCTTGATATCGTATTAGCATTTTCGTTGGCTTCTAAGTCAGTTAAAATATCATCAAAAACAGTTACAACGCCTTTACTGAAAACCACGCTTGCAAACTCATAAACATAAGGGTTTAAGTTCATCGTGCCGTCTGGCTGCTCTTCTAATTTAAAGCCATTGGCTATGGCTAATTCTTTGATTTGGTCATTAGTCATCTTGCACCTCGCTTGGCGGTTGCTTTAGGTTCTCAAAAAATTCATCATTCGGCATACTCATCGGCTGCCATGCTAAGATTTTTGATTCATCAATGTATTTCTCAGCTTCAACTAGACTTAGCCACACATGACCGCTTGCATGCTGTCTGAATAGTCCTACACTATAAAGCGTAGGGTATTCACTGCTATCGTTCTTGAGCAATAGATTGTAGGCTTGCATATCCTGCGGTTTTTCATCGCTTGGCATTTTGCGCCATGACTGGTGCTGCTTGACGATGTTGACAATCTCGCGGAAGGCATTAAGTTTCCCAGCCATGTAGTGATATGGAAAAGGTGCGTCATCAGATTGCATCATTTGTGATACTTCGCTTTCTTTCTGCTCCAACTTCTCAACCAGTGTCAATGGACGCTCTGGACGCTGAACCACAGCGTCCGTCATTGTCATTGTTGTGCGTTCTAGTGTCATTGGCTCACTCCGCTTACTTTTATGGTGTCAATTTGCAAGTAATTTGCCCAAGTCCCATCTTTATCGTCAACTATGTCAAGTAAATCATCGAACCTGTAGTCATTAAATTTTGATAACGGATGGTTTTCAGTCCAATTGTCCAATGCATCGTCATTATCAAAATCAAGGTTTTTAATTGTTTTATCATACTCACGCACGTCTGCAATAACCTTGTCTAATTCTGCTTTATCATAGGTGCGTACTAAAACCCAAGTGTATTCGCCGTCACAATATTCAAGCTGATACACGGTCGGCTTAAGCGCTTCTTGTAGTATTTCTTGCTTGATTGGCTCAAGTTCAGCATGGTTAACATGCGCCGTACTCAAGTTTTCTATTAGCTCATTGAGCATGGTTTCAAGTTTTGTTGTCATTGCGGTTTTCCTTGGTTAACATTTCGATATTGATTGGCAGCGCTTTGACTGCCTGTTTAAACTTCTCATAATTCAACTTTTCGCGCTTCAATCGCTCATAGTAGAATTGATGGCGGCGTTGGCGGTTTTTATTCACAATCCCACCTCTCGCGCTTGCAGTGGCCGCCACCCCTTCATTGGGATAGCGTTGCTGAATAGCCGTCCATCAATAGTAGTAAATTGCCCATCATTGTTTATGCCGGTGACGATTGTGTCTGTAATTGCATTTTCATCACCGCTATGCCCACACAGACAATTAAAACCAACCCAGCCTTTTTCGATTAACGCTTTCGCCAGGTCGGTTCCCGCCAATTCCTTAGGCGGCTGCTCAAACTCGATATCAGGGAATGTGGCTTGTAACCGCTCGTAGTTTTCGGGTGTGGCTGGGCAACAATGAATTTTCCGAAGCGATAGCAATTCGATTGGGTCGTAAGGGTCATTAGCAAAAATTTCATTATCAGTACATTTCTTGACAATATAGATTTTTGAATTCAATCCAAAATAAAAACCGCTTCCAATCTTAAACTTAGGCGTATCTTTGATATCAGCGTTAGTATCTAAGATATCAGTACCGATATCTTGTATATTAATGCTGTTATCGGCTAGGACTGGCTCGAAATAGTCAGATTCCCAATAAAGTAATTCGCCTCTATCATCTTTTACCTTTATTTCAACGCTAATATCTATAACATTGTATTCTTTGCCAATTTCCAGGCAATCATCATAACCCTTAACACACCGCACTTTCTTGAAATTTAAAGTCTTATCTAGTTTCATAATTCGCTCGCTTATTTATTCAATGGTAAATGCCACCGTTGCCAGTGGCACTTTTTTGGTTAGGCTTGGGTCAATGCTTCAAGATTGCTTTCAAGCACTGCATCTAGCTGATTGAAGGTTGCCTCGCTTAACTGCGCTTGGGCAGCGTATAGTTCAGCGCGAACATCATTAACATTATCTAGCGTCATGCCGCTGATTAGTTTCATCAGGTCGCTGGCAACCTTTTTTTCACCTGTCAACGTGGCTTTTTCTTTCGGCTCGCTGACTGGCTCATCATTGGCAACCGGCTCGGCTTCGACAACGGTATCTGTCTTGGCGCTTTCGAGTTGGGCTTTGATAACATCACGCTTGGCGGTCAAAGCATCTCTAAGCGTTGGCAGGTCATCACCGCAAAGATTAACATTTGGATTTTCGCTAAGTTCCCTGATATGCTCGCCAAGCGGTCTAACCTGCTCAAGCGTGGTAATCGCTTCGATTTGCGCTAATAGCGGCTTGATATCGTAGCAGGGTAGTTGTTGCTGTTTTGGCTGCGCGGCTGGCTGTGGCGCACGCTCTGGCGTCACATCAACAAAGTCACGGATTTCATCGGCAGCATAGATACCCATTAAAATCTCTGGTGCATAGATGCGACCAAAGAAAGCGGCTGCACGATAACGCAGCATTTGACCCGCCATTGTTTGCCATTTGCTACCGTTCTTCTGATACCAACCTTCTTTAACCGCCATTTCCATGCTGATTTTGTCTGATTGCAGACGATTGCCTTTTTTATCAGTTGTCCATGCAATGCAGGTAAGATTTTCAAGTTTGACAGTGGCTTGATTGGATAATTTTTTGCCGTTCTCCCAATAGCTGTTGACGTACTCGATTTCCTTTTCGCCCTCGTTGACGATTTCAAACTGTAGTGGGTCAAATTTGCCACAGGCGTTGATAGCGGCGATGATAAACTGGCTTGACCACGCTGGGCGACCTTCGATGATATACAGGTTTTGCATAATCATTAGCGGGTCATAGCCCATGCGGTTTGCCATGTTTAAAGCGATAAGGCAGTTTGAGGTGGCGTTTGGGTTTTCCATCAACTGAGGTGTGCCGTCCGCATTGGTCACGGCTTTGCCGTATTGGTTTTTGACAGGCACCCAACGGCGATAATCAGTTGGCACCAGACTTGAACCTGATAGAAAACTGGCGGCGTTAATTGCTTCATTAAAGTTAGTGACTTGAAACACGCCATTATTAGAAAGGGCAGTGGTGGTCGGTGCAGTCATCGGCAATGCTGGCATTACTTCGGCTAGGTTTGACATAAGATTGTTCCTTTTGTTGGTCTTCAAGTTCGATTTGATGTTGTTCTAAAGCCAAGTCATTCTCGCTTGGCTCTGGGATAAAGTAATCGCTGATATTCATCAGAAAACCACACTAGCTTTGCGCATCGTTTGGTATTTGATAGCCGTGGTCTTTTTGCTTAGATAGCGTTGAACGCCACGAGGGAATGCGTCGATTTGCTTTTTATCATCTTTCGATGGCTCAAACGCTGTCCAGTCGCTAGATAAGTCAAAAGGTCGGGTAAAGTATTCGTCATACTCAACACGGATAAATTGACCGTTAAATATGCCGTCAAACTTCATAACAGTGAGCATGGCATTGAGGTCACGGTTTTTTGTCATGCCATCTTCAAAATGTAGCTTTAAGCGGTTTGGTTGATCGGTCTTATCCCAACGTCCGCCCGATAAGTCCATAAACTCAGTAAACTTCTCGGTTAACTGCGCATTGATTTCTTTGTTAGCGTGTGGCAACCACTTTCCATTTTTTTTCACAAAAAATTCTTTTGGCGTGGTTTTGTTGGTGATGGTTTTAATGGCATAGTGTGTCTCTTGACCAGCGCCGCTGTCTGCGATTAGGACTGCGCCAAAGTAGCAAAAAAAAGTTTCTGGATTTACTACTTTGCGCACCTGCTCAATATCGATTCTGATATTCATGGCTTATTCCTTATTCCAGTGAGCTTGAATGTCAGCTTTGTGGCTGTTGATGTAGGCTTGCTCGCCTTGCGCTTGTCTATCCCATGCGTTGCTGATGCCGTGACCGACAAATTTACCTACCGCCAAAAATGCCAAGATACACAGCATGGCAAAGGTGAGCTTGCCTAAGAGGGTGAAAAGTTTATCTTTCATGCGGCAGACTCCTCTTTGATTTCGACAACCTTGCTGATTGAAATATCGATACCATCTTTGCAGGCATCCCAACGCACCGCGCCGCGCGCTGCCGTGGGGTTAAATGCTTCGACTTCGGCGCTTAAAAGCGTTTTTGGATATCGTGCGTCACGATAAAACACTTCAAATTTGCGCGTTTTTGGTTTTTGTGCCATAATTCGGTCACTCCTTATAAGTTGAGTAAAGCCCTGTTTGATGTGATAGTCCGCAGGGTTTTTTGTTGTTTAAATTAATTGCATTTGACCTTTTGGGCGTTGGCTAACTTCGTGCCACTGTTCAGTTGTACCGCCCATTGCCGTGACAATGCGACGCTTTGCTGTAATCAAAGCTTGCTCGCTGCCAACTACCTGCCATTCTTCACGAAACTTTGCACCAATGAATCTCAAAAGTTCTTCACGTTCAGTATGTTGTGAATAAGGCATTTTTAATTCAGCAAAAACTTGACGAATGTTTTTGGCTTGCTTGATTTTCTCTATGTTCATAATTTCACCTTTGTTGAGTTAATCCACGTTAGCCACCTTGTACCAACAGTGGCTAAGATTGATTAGCTATGCCTAGTAACTAACTAGGCTTGTCTAAGCCGGAATTGAATTTCGCGATAATCGGCTTATCGTGGTGATGGATTTATAATATCGTAAAAACGATATAATAACAACCGTAAAAACGATATTCAATTATCATTTTCACGATATTTTTTGTAAATGAATTGTAATTATTGAAAAATAGGCACAAAAAAACCGCCTCAGTGGGCGGTTTGACAAAAGGAGTGAATGTAGTATCTTATAGGGTTATATTTAAATTAAGCGGTTTGTTGTTTATGACTGATACTAGCTAATGAAATGCATTAATGAATCCAAGCAGCCTTCTTGGGTATCACGGATATCTATTTTGATATCATAACCATCCTTCTCAAGCTGGTACAGTGAGTATAGGCACTTGTCTAGCTCATAATCTGTTTCAAGCTGATACTTTTCATCAAAAATTTTGCTTTCTTCAGGCTTGTAAATAATCAAAGCCGCTTGCGCCACCTCATTTCTGCCCAGCAGTTCGCAAATATTGGTGACATTGGTCACGCCTACATAGTTAATTTGGTGAACGCGGTGAACAGAATCTAAGTAAGCAGCTGACACCACAGACGCATAGTAATCTTGTCTGGTGTTTCTTTCATACCCTGTATAGCTTGCAATCGGCATATCAACTGTGATTTGGCGACCAGTTCTAGGATTGGTCAAGGCGATAGGTTCGGGATGATATGCTTTTTCATAGGCTTTTGGATAGCGTTTTTTCATATCGCTAAATATTTTTGAACGCACCTGTTTGGTCGGGATAGCTTTTCGCTCCTTGCTTTCTTCATCTTTTTTGTCATCCGAACAGACAAGCGACACCATTGACCGATACAAATCATCAAGTATTTCATCAATACTGTCGCCACGGGCAGTTCTGCGCTCAGAATAGATAATATGGGGTGATGGCGGTATGTCGTAGTGATTTTTTGACAGCATTTCGTCAACGACATTGAGCATGAACTGAATATTTGCCACGCCTAGGCTACCAAACAGGCAATCGAAAGCTTTGGCATTGGGTAATAGGCGATAATGGCAGTCTGAAAAATCATCAATAAACGCTACGCCAAGGTTAAAAATCTCCCCTGTTACTCGGTCGGGCATAAAGCGGACAGCAAACCACTCGCCGCTAATGGTAGATGGTTTTTCATTGCTAGGTGTGATTAGGTTTTCCCATGAGATATTCATATTAGCAATTGTACCCTTGATGTTGTATGGGCATGAGCACTCACACAGCGAGCGGATAAGAATTCGATAAAATCATTGTAGTCAGCAACGTGCTGTTGGTAGATTTTATTTTTCCAGTCTTCTAACTCACTACAAATAGATTGCCATGCTTGGGCGTGAGATTGGCTTTCATGTATCATCAGACTGTTAAACTTCCCTATTTGTCTGCTATTGAAAGCCTTTTTAGCAAAATCATAGAGTTTATTATTATACTTCTTATTGACATCTAGGTCAGCAACTAACCAGCCATGATGCTGATATTTTATGACCAATTGATCATTGTCTATAAAGAAATATTTGTTTTTGCCTGTACGAAGTAGGTTATTCATGTGCCTGTCGATATGAGCAATGGTGCTATCCATAGCAGCGGCTTTAGTAAACCCATTACATGCGGCTAATTCTGTGATCAATGCGGACGGGGTTGGCGAGTTGCCATGTGCTTGTATGGTGTATTCAAATGCGGTCAGGCTTTTATCTATCTTGGAGGTACAAAAAACAGGGTAGGTATCATACTCGCTAATCATTTTGCCAAAATCAGTATCAAAAAAACCCACATCATCGTTTTGCATTATCTCAGCAACTTGTATAAAGGCGATACAGGCATATTGCGGTTGCGGTATTCCCAGAGCATCCGCCATAAGATAAGCGACAATCTCATTAAATATTGATCTATCCTCAACGGTCATAGGATAGATTTTGACATACATATCAATAGGGCGTTTTTCGTTTGGATGTGCAAAGCTTGCCACAAAAACAGGATTAAGATTGCCTTTGTCAGATACCCAAGTTTTAAATGTTCTAAAATTATCAGGGGGTAATAGTTCAATCTTTGCCATGATTTTTCACCGCTTCTGTTTGTAGTGCCTTGAAATCTATTGGCTGAGTCTTTTTGGCTTCACTATTCGTTGCTTGGCTAGCAGATTTTACCGCATCGATTACGCCATTAATTGCCGCTATGACTTGAGGCGATAATTCACCATTGGTTTCCATGTCTTTAATATTGGTGATTAAGTCAACCACGCTTGGGCTACTAGCTGGAAGGTCAATACTGGGCTTTGGTTTTTCTATTGAAGGTATCATTTCACCCTTGCCTGTAGCGAGCCAATTAGCACTAACCCCCATTGCTTGTGCCATCTCAACTAATTTAGTTGAGCTTTCATTTCTGCCACTTTCAAGATCAGAAATAGCACCTTGTTTGCTGCCAGATTTTTTAGCTAATTCGACTTGGGTTAAACCTGCATATTTGCGAGCCTTTTTTAACCTGCTTCCCACTGTTTCTAGCATCTTAAAATCCTCTAAATATATTATCGTGATTATGATATAAATTAATAACGTTTTGACGTTGATTAAATAACGTATTTACGATATTATGATTTTAATAAATAACGTTAGGAGATACTCATGATTGGGCAAAATCCCAACTGGACAGAAATTGTAAGAAAACTACTTGAGAGTCAAACTCAAATTGAGCTTTCTAAAAAAACCGGTGTCAGCCAAAGCGTCATTTCCGACCTTAATCAAGGAAAGCCAAAGAAACGCATTTCTTATGATTATGGAATAGCCTTAATTGACGCTTACAACGAACTTCAACCCGAAACCGCCTAGGAGTGACCTATGTGCCATAAACCGATAAGTGAATTATCACCTGAGTTGCAGGAAATCGCACGAAAGAACGAACGGCTTTTATTGACTCGACTTTCCGAAGTTGGTCAAAAAGAAGTGGGTGAGAAAGTTGGGATAAGTGAAAGCGGTGTGTCGAAACTCAAAAGCGAAGGTCGCATTGAGCTTTTTGCCGTTTTGACTGCTGTGCTTGGCATCAAGCTATCTGATAAAGATGACTTGATGTGCTCACCTGTCATTGCCGAAGCATTTAAAGAGATTTTAAAGAACTCGGCAGAAAGCCCAGAATTTTTACAGATTTTATTTCGATAGGAGAATCCAGTGGCGAAATTCAATCCAGATGAATGTAAATATTGGTTAGAGACTGAGGGGGTGGCGTGATGAAAATTACAGTCTTAGTAATGTATGACGATTTTACAGCAGATTCGTTTAACGAAAATTTAGCTTTAATTTCAGTTAGCAAACCTGTGCTTTTTGATGACATCGAAGACTACAAAGCAATGGTAAGTAATGCAATTTTCAATTCAGAAAAAATTACTACTGGGTATATCTGGTATCAAGTTGAATTAGAGCTAAAAGGAACGAGTCAGCGAAATGGTGAGCAGCCATACTTTGATGTTATCAGCGTAAATGAGGTGCCAGAATGAACCACCAAACCAAACCATGCAACTTTTGCAACAACACAGACGATGTTTGCTGTCACGAAGCAATACGCACTGACAACAAAGCGCGAATTCACATCATCGACGCTCAAGACGAGCATCGCAACAACCAGGCTGACAGCCATGTCTTCATGATGAATGGATTGCTCGTCGCTAAAGACGTGGTTATGCCACGTTAAACCAGGGGTCAACAATGAACTTAAAACAGAAAAAAATAAAATCAACCAAGCCAAGCAAATTCAACAAGCCTGAAAAGCCGTTAGATTTGGCAAGACGCGAAGACATGATTCGTCAATCAGTTGAGCGTCACCAGCCGCGCGACCAAGCATCGCTATGGCATTAACCAGGCGGCACCCATGGCAAACGAGAAAAAACCACTCAGAACCCGCCTTGAAAATGATATTGAGTCAAAAGGTGTCATCTATATCCGTGATTATGCTGAGCTCGGCGATAAACAAGACATTTCATCGACAATTAGCCATATCCGCCGCGAATTTGAAAACAAAGGCAAAACCATCCGCTGTATCAAGCAAGGCAGAATGACGGTCGGTTATATGACAGATGGATATGACGTTGCAAGCGTTGTTAATAGTCGCCTACAGTCAAACACAAAGACCGCTACTAACAGACCTTATATGTCAGCGCTTGAAGCGCGTAATTTCAATATTAGGGAAATCGTTAAAAACAACGTCAATAAAAGAGGGCTTATTCGCAAGGATGCTTTTGACTGCATCAATAATCATTGCGGTATTAATGAGCTTTTAGCGCGCATGGGATTTGAAAGATACCACAATGAAGCAGGGTGTTTTCTCGGATGGAAAAAACTATCACTGGAAAATAAAAAACCCTAACGAGGTGCGATTCGTTAGGGTTTTGGTATTCAGATATGAGAAATCAAGAACAAGGATATTTAATCATGAAAAATACAAATAAGCAAGGGGTGGTGTGATGCACTATTACAAATTCAACATTGGTGATTTTGATAAATCCACACGCCATCTATCAATTATCGAGCGCGGTTTATTCCGCGACATTCTTGATCTTTACGTCAAAGATGAGAAGCCTATTACTGACAACCTTAAAAAACTTGAGCGTCTTTTGTGCGTCAAGTCTAAGGCTGAAAAAGAAGCTTTGCAAAACATTTTGGACGACTTCTTTGTCTTGACCGATGACGGCTACTATAGCGACTACTGCCAATCTATTTTAGATGATACGACTGACCGCGTTGAAGCATCGCGCGAGAACGGTAAAAAAGGTGGTCGTCCATCAAAGCAAAGTCAAAGCGAAACAAAAGCTAATGGCAAGCAAGATGAAAGCCAATCAAAACCTAGCGAAAACCTAGAAAAAACCCAAGATAAACCTAGCAATAACCTAGATGAAAGCTACCCATCTACCCAATTACCCAATTACCCATCTACCCATAACCCAAACACACAAACACCCCCAAACCCCCAAAGCGGTGTGTGTGTGGGTGAAACTGCTGATGCGTTCTTGGAAAAAGCCGAACAGGTCAAGCAAGCCAATGCTCAAGATATTCAAAACTGGGTAGCGCCAAAGCTAGACGAGATTCGCAGCATGTTGTTCTCAGCAGGGTTTGTGGGAAGCTTGACTGAGCAGCAGTACAACCAACTCACATCGGACTTTAAAGTTTACTATGCAGACCAAGCCATTATCGGCAAACCCATAGTGACCGATTCGCTTAGAAAAAACAAACTTCGTGATTGGGTTATGCGTAACGCTCAAAAACCACTGGCGGGCAAAGCAAAACAGCCACAAAATTTTGGCAGCACCAATGACCCATTGGCGGTTAATCACAAGTTTCGGCCAAACGACACCGGCATGATTAAACCCAACACGATTTTTGAAGCAGATGAAAATGGCAATCTTGTAGCAAGACCGATTGACCAACCGGCACCGGAGGCGTGGTAATGGATATTACAACGATAACAAATTCAGTGAAAAAGTTTAACGACATTTGCCCAATGCACGGCGAAACCGAGTTTGTGCAAGTCTTAGAGTTTGCGCCTAAATGCTGCTTGTGTTCAGCGCGCGATCAAGAAATCGAAAGGCAGCGCCAATACGAGCAATCACACCGCGAACGCATGTTAGCGCAAATGGCAAATTGTGGCATCAATGTGACTGCTAACGGTTTTGATGCTTGGCAATACGACGATGTGCAGGTCGAGCGCCAAACCAAGCTCATTAAGAATCTAACCGTGTATGCCAAATCGTTTGACTGCGATAAACCAAATATCTTGCTTTATGGCAGTACGGGTAGCGGGAAAACCATGCTTGCAAACGCATTGGCGCGTGCAGTGTTTCAGCATCAATTCAATCAAGGCGCGATAAAGCCATCTAAGTTTATTCGCTCAGCCGAAATCACCCGTCTTTGCAAAGAAAACTGGACGGATAAAGCAAAGCCGTCAGAACAAATGGTCTTGGCAGAGCTAAAGCTATTTGATTTGCTTGTGATTGATGATTTAGGCGATGGCGATACCACAGGCAATGCGGCCAACGATAGAAGTCGTTTAGGTGATTTGATTGATGGTCGTTATCAGAAAAAGCCTACGATTATCACAACCAATATGGACCTAGATGAAATAAAAATATTCATGGGGGATCGCGCTTGGGATAGATACCAACAAAAATTAATTACGGTCAAATGCGATTGGCCAAGTCACCGACAAAAAGCAGGCGTTGCAATTATGGGGGAGTGGTAATGATGAGATATTTATCACTTTTTAGCGGTATTGAAGCGTGTACGGTAGCGTGGAAACCTTTAGGGTGGGAATGTGTGGCTGTGACTGAAATTGAGCCGTTCCCGTGCGCTGTCTTGGCGCACCATTATCCAGACGTACCAAACTTGGGTGATGTGACAAAAATCACCGAGGAAGATATTAAAAATTTAGGGCAAATTGACTTGGTGGTGTTTGGTTCACCTTGTCAAAATTTATCAGTAGCGGGCAATCGCAAAGGCTTGCAAGGTGAATCATCAGGGTTATTTTATGAAGCAATTAGACTTATTTCATACGCAAGACAGCATAACGGGTGCAGATTTGCATTGTGGGAAAACGTCCCCGGCTCATTCTCAAGCAACAAAGGCGATGACTTTAGAGAAGTGGTTAGAGAATTATCAGCTAACCGAAATATCAACACCCCCGCAAACGGTTGGGGCAACACGGGCGTTGCGTTGGGCGAAAATGGACTTGTCGAGTGGCGCGTGCTTGACGCTCAATACTTCGGACTGGCACAGCGACGCAAGCGTGTGTTTGCTATCGTCGATTTTGGAAACTGGCAAGATAGACCCCCGATACTACTTGAGCCAAAAGGCGTGTGCGGGGATACTCCACCGAGCCGAGAGACGGGGCAAGATTTTGCCACCGATACTCATGTCAGCACTGTCAGAGAGGGTTCATTCGGAACATTCGTAGACAGTGAAGTTGGGGGAACGTCAAAAGCAAGTGGCGGTGTTTTAGGTGGCGGCAGTGAGAGCTTGGTAGTCGTTCACGGCACCCAAGATCCTATCACAAGCGAAACCACGGCTAATTGCCTTGGTCGAAATAATGGGCAAGAAAATGTAGTTACCTATCAAAAACCAGTTTTATTTGATGCTTATCAACATCACGGTTGGCGCGTTGGTGAAACATGCGGAACTCTAACTTGTGGGCAAAATGATTCTATCAGGGGTGATACGCCATTGGTTATGCAAAGACAGGCTATATCGATAGCAGGCAATATCATAGGGCGCTCACCGCAAAACGGTGGCAATGGCAATGGTTTTGATGAAGAAGTTTGCTACACACTTACCACGGCAGACCGTCATGCGGTTGCCGCAAACTCAATCATCCGCCGTTTGACCCCAACGGAATGTGAAATTTTGCAGGGCTTTTCGCGAAATTACACCAAAATCCCATATCGCAAAAAACCCGCTGACCAATGCCCAGACAGCCCACGCTACAAAGCGTTAGGTAATTCAATGGCGGTGCCTGTTATGGCTTGGATAGGTAAACAAATTCAAAAGGCGGTGGCGTATGTCTAAAAATCGCAACAAAAAATACAATCCACAGAAACTTGAAACCCTGCGCAATCAAGGCAAGGTGAGCCGAAGCGTACCATTGACCGCGTTAACACCGGCTCAAGTGGCGTTAAAAATCAAAGCAAAACAAATCATCAAGCGTAACTCATTCCCTGCTATCAGAGACCAGAGAGAAGGCTGTGAGTTTGCAGGCTGGATGGAGATTAGCATGGCTTCTCGTCCCCCAGAATGGCGAGTCAATCGCATGAGATTTTACGGTGACTGGTGTGGTGAAAAGAATCTCGACAAGATACTGCCAGATATCGTCAAAGATACTAAAGAGCGCGTGTATCACATTGACCTGCGCTTATTTGGCATACAAGGCGAGGAATACGAGGTTGAGACGCTTGTGGTTAAAAACCCAAAGAACATGGATGACTTGGAACTTAAGGCAAAGCAGTATTGCGCGTCCTACGCATTTGACAAGGATTTATTATTTAATTTAGACGAATGTTACTTTGAGGTGAGGGCGTGAGTAAAGGCAATCGTTATTTTGCGGTAAAAATCAAATTATACATGCCTTGGGTGAGTAATCCCAGGGCATGGTCATCAACCTACATCGAAGATTTGCTTTTTGATGAAGAAGAATACAGACCTTCTCACGCATACATTGAAGAATCAGCAAAAGAAGCGTTTGGACTTTTTGACCGCATCGAAATTCTAAATATCGAAGAACTGACCAAGGCTGATTTTGAGCATATCACCAAAGATGGTGATTGGACTGAGGAAACTTTTTTGGAAAAACATAGAAGAATCTTTGAGCAATCGCTAGAAGAACGCCGACGAATCAAAAGCATTGAAAACAGCCAGAACATAAAAAGACGCAAGCCAGTTTTTAAGGTTTTGGATGGTGGTAAATGACCTGCCTTCGTCATCCAAACCATAAATTAACTAGCACGGGCTATTACGTCTGTGGAGTTAAGCGCGGCGAGCTTACTTGGCGCGACAACAAGACCAACGAGCTTAAAACAATCAAGTACATAAGCGGGCGCATTATCGAAAGCCCGAACAATGAGGACTTACACCCAGCGCAGTGGGCTTCATGGCGGCTAAATGGACAAGCTATCGAGCATGAATTTGGCGATTTAATTTTAGGAAATGGAATATGAAACTAACCAAGAAACAGCAATTTTTGCTTAGCCAGGCATCACCAAAACAAAACCCAAAAAGAGTAATTCATGGCTAGAAGAATTAAGTTATCAGACATCGGTGGTCGTTACGCGGATGAAATCAGTGAAGCCTTTAGTCACAATGACTCATTGAGCGAATCTGAGGCGCAAATTAAATTGGTCAACTGGTGCAACCGAGTTAAGTTTGGGGATGAGGTGCTAGGTGAGTATCTGCACCATTCCCCCAATGAAGGCAAAAAGGAAACCAGGATTAGCAAGGCGGGTCGCGTGTATTGCCCGCAAGGTCAAAAAAATAAAAACATGGGCACCCGCAAGGGTTATCCAGACTTAGTGCTAGAAATCGCCAGGCAAGGTTATCACGGTTTACGCATCGAGCTGAAAGTTAAAAAGGGCGGGCAAGTAACCCCTGAGCAGCGAGAATGGATTGAGCGATTAACCAGGCAAGGCTACAAAGCGGTTATTGCGCGTGGTTTTGATGAAGCCAAGCAGATTATTACCGATTACATGGGTGTTGGCCGCAATCAAAAGCATGACTTAGAGTGCGATATCACAAATGCTGAAAATTCCCGTTGAGTTTTTAGATGCGTTGGGTATTGTTTGCTTATCTAAAAGGCAGGCAAGATGACCGAGGAAACCATGAGTATGCATCAAGTGGATAAAACCACCAAACTTTTTGACCCAACGCGGGTGAATATCATCAAGGCCAGTGACTATTCATCGAAAACGATAGAATTAATCACTGGTCAAATTTGGAATGTTGGTGATGACGATGACTTTCAACCTGTCCGCATCGTGGGTTTTGGTTTGTCATTTGGCGAAACATGGGTCGAATACGATTGGTACGAAGAAGGAAACCGCCATACCGATACTTGCAATGTCAAGAACTGGCTAGATGATTACTGCCAGCTTGTAGCGCAGTCATGTGACTTAGAAGCATGGGAAAAAGGCGAGTTTAAGCCATCGGATGACATCAAGCCAGATACTTCAAAAATCCTTTCATTTGGCACGGCTTTTAGCAAAACCAAGTCATTATTTGGCGCAAGAATCAATGCTGATAGCAATGACGATGCCAAGCCTAATCGCAAGCATAATCACTACTTCAAAGACGTATCATTTCTAAATGAAATGGATATTTACGCATTGTGCAAAGCGTTTGGCGTTAAAGACAGCTCAGGCGCTAAACATCATGCCATCAAAAAAATCCTATGCAGCGGCGCTCGTGGGGCAAAAGATGAAATGCAAGACATTCAAGAAGCCATTGATACCTTGACCCGCCTAGTCGAGCTTGAACGCGAATTTAAGGGCTGATAACGATGAGAAAGACAGTTAATGTAGGCGCGCCATACAAGCCGTGTTGTTTGTCATGCGATGGATTGACCCGTAAGCGGTTACTAGCAAATGGATTGAGTCCGTTTTCAGTACCATCAGTATTCATTGTTTGCCCGCAATGCGGCAATAAGCGATGCCCAAAAGCGCAGTATCACGGCTTTAAATGCACCGGCAGTAATGATGTTGACCAAGTTGGCGAGATTGAAGCAAGCGAAAGCTAGTTTACCCATTCAATAAAAAAAACAAAACCCGCCATTGAGACGGGTTTTATCCTACAGCGAAAAATACCACAAGCTATTAAGAAACAGTCACACCACATGACCGTTAAAGTTATTTTAACTTTTTACGGATGATTTTCAATGGCTGGAATAAAACAAGTTGTACTAAGGCACTACTCAGAGAATGACTGTCTTTTAATTAACAAAGTCATTGGTAATAATTTAAGAGTAGCTAGACAAAACGCAGGCTATACGCAGTCGCAAGTGATGGATATTACTTGGGATAAGAAAAATCGCAATCGAATTAGCGATATTGAAAACGGCAAAGTAACTATCGATATCTACACTTTTTTGATTTTGGTTGACCTATACGGCCAGTCGGTTGACTTCATTTTGGGTCGTAGCTGTGAGCCCATCAACGACGTAAAAGCAGCATTTGTAAACAACGTCAAACTCAATACCCATAAATTCATCCAACCCATTATCGACTCGATGACGGAAGTTGTCGTAAACAACATCAAGCGTCATGACATTGATAAATACCTTGAATTGATGGTTGCCGCCAAAAACCTATCAATATACGCAGTGACCAATGCCGCAAAAATACACAGCCAAAACCCAGAACTATACGCGATGCTATCTAAGCTTGGGGATATTTGCAGAAGCCTAGAGGTTAAAGAAGCGCAAAGCATGGTGCAGATGCAAGCGCAATTAGATGCCATTGCTGAGCGCCACGACAAAGAAGACGGTCATTTGTTGATGTCGGATGTGTTGGGCAAAAAACAGTACACGCTACCACTACCTGAGCCACGTTTAAGCGTTGTTGACGTGAAGGACGGTAATTGATGGCTAGAACCAAAAAAGAATTACCGCCTGATATGTGGGAAGCCGCCAGGGTATTATGGGAAAACACCCACGGCATGACCGACCGTGATGTTCATGACCGATTGGTTGAGCTATACCCAGATGAAGCACCCAAAAACCATAGCAGTGTTGCCAGGCGCCGCCAAAAAGAAAAATGGCAACGCAAAACGCCACTGGATGCAACAGAAAATGCAACAGATGCAACAAGTGGCAACAAGTCATCTTCTAGTCGCTCAAAACAGCCCAAAAATGCAACAAAAAAAGCAAAAAAAACCAGCGATAATTGCAACAAAACCGATGATAACTCATCGCAAAATATTGATGATACTGAGCAAAACAATAAAGAAAGCGAAAGTGCAACAAGCGATGATGATTGCAACAAAAATTGCAACACAGGATTGGTTTTATGGACTGAATCTGAAAAGCGCATATATCGAGAAGTTGAAAAGCTAATTTTAGACAATCAGCAAAAAACCGAAGTCATTATCAAGCATCGAAAACGGATTAGACAGGCGGGCGAGCTTTGGGAAACTAATGCAAGTTTACTGCAAGCATTGAAAGGTTTGAAACCAGATGAAGACGGTGAAACCATTAAGCAAATTTTGGTATCGGCTGAAAGTATTAGCCGAACCTTGACCGCCTTAACCATGAGCCAAAAAGTGCTGTTTGAGCAAGAAATGCTTGTGTGTGGCATCAAGTGGGAAGATTTTGAAATGTCTGAGCAAGACCGACGCATGGAAGGCATGAAGGCGCTAGACGGCATCTATGAAGAAGCACAGCGCAAACGCGATGAGTTACAGCAAGCCATGCAAAAACGCTTGCCAGAGTTTGAGAATTTAACCTTGGATGATGCTGAATTTGGCGAATCCGATTATGCCGCGACTTATGAGGATAGCGAAGACGATGAGGATGAAGATGAGGGCTGGGATTAACTGTAGGAACATTCCTAAAAATACCCCCTTCGCTAAGCCATAATTTACCTTACAGTATTCTACTTTAAGGATAGGTTATGGCTAACAGCCCATTAAATTTTGATAACAGTGGTTTTTTGGTTGGCTTGCGGCAGATTGAAGGTCAAACTCAATCGGTTCACCAGGACACACAAGAAATCATCCGCATCTTACGCAGTGAGTTAAACCAATCGCAAAACCACTTGCGCCGCATCCGTGACAATACGCGCAACACTAACCGCCAATTATCGCAATCAAACAGCGGTGGCGGGCAAGGTGCGTCAGATAATGCCAACACTCAACCCCCAATCGGTAGCGTTAGGGTTTCGCCTACATCGAGACGGCGCGATTTTGGTGGTCGGTCAGGTGGTGGTACAGCGAATCCGCGCAATCGCATCACACAGCACGCCAATAACGCGCAGGAACGCGCAGAACGCAGAACCTCTAGCAATGGCGCTAATCGCAACCCATCGAACCGTAACCGTGATGAGCGCGGACGCTTTACGGCCAATCAAGAAAACAATCAAGAAAATAACAACCTGGCTGAAAGCATCGGTGAAGCCGTTGGCGAAAATATGCAAGGCGTTGTTATTGATGACAAGAACCTAGACCCATTAATCGATAGTTTTAATGAGGTCAAAGACGCTTTATCACCACTCACTAGCTTGTTTGGTTGGCTCACTGGCGGTAAAAATAAGCCGTCACGCTATGAGCGCAGACGAGACAGAGAAACCCAAGAAAGCCTTGACGATATAGAAGATGCATTAAACAACAATCGCAATACTGGCGGTGGCGGTGGTGGTTTACTATCAGGTTTGCTCGGTGGTCGCGGTGGTTTACTGGGTGGTTTGTTAGGCGGTGCGCTTGGTGTTGGTGGCAAGCTACTCAAGTTTGGTGGCAAGCGGTTGCCGCTGATAGGTGCCTTATTGGGCGCAGGTTCGCTTGCGATGAACTGGGATAATCTTGACACCAAAGACAAGGGCGGCGGTGTTGGTGGCGTTGCTGGCGGGCTTGGTGGGGCATTGGCAGGTGCAAGCGCTGGCGCGATGGCGGGTTCAGTGGTTCCCGTTGTAGGAACGGTCATTGGTGGCGTGGTAGGTGGTTTGGCTGGTGGTTGGTTTGGGCATGATGCTGGGCAAGCATTAGGCGAAACTGCAGCGCCATATATATCACGATGGACTAGCAATCTAAATCAAGCCAATTTACCAAAAAAAATGGAGTCAATTTATACCAAAGGGTTAAAACCATTCTTTTTGGGCGCGACAGGTATTTGGGATTGGGTAAAAAACAAGGCGTTAGGTTTGCTTGGCATGGGTTCTGGTCAAGGTGGTGGCGATGGTGAGTCATCGAGCTTATGGGGCAGAACTAAAGATATGGTTGGCGGTTGGTTTGGTGTCGATGGTGATGCCAAGTCGCTACAATCACAGCTTAAAGCTACTGGCTTGGTGGGTGAGTCTGCAATCAATGGCGGTTTAGCGCATGCAGGCACCTATGCGGCTGCATTAAACATGAAGCAGTTACTCGGTGATAATGTAAAAGGGTTTGGCGCGTTTGATGACAAATTCCATGAAAGCCGTGGCGGTTATCATCCAAAAGGCTTGGCGTTTGATATGTCGGTCAAGGGTGGGCGCATGGGTAAAGCGACCCCAGAAGTTGCCCAAATTAGGCAGCACATGGCATCCATGGGTTTTGTAGAAGGCCGTGATTTTGGCATGCTGGATGAGTATTTAAAACCATCAAAAGGCGCAACAGGCGGGCATATTCACTTTAACTGGAAGTCTCAAGAAGCCGCCAATCGCTATATGCAGTTGCAAAAAGGTAAGAGTGGCGATAGTGGGAAAACTGGCGTAAACAGTGGTCAATATGACAGCTTAATCGCAAAATCAGCCGCTAAAAATGGCATTGACCCCGCTTTGATGAAGGCTGTGATGCACACTGAGTCAGGTTTTAATCCTAACGCACGCTCACCCGTTGGCGCTCAAGGGTTAATGCAGTTAATGCCAGCGACCGCCAGGCGTTTTGGCGTGGTCAATCCAAACGACCCCGCGCAAAACATCGAAGGTGGGGCAAGATACCTGGCGTACCTCAACAAGAAATTCAAAGGCGACCAAACCAAGGTGATAGCCGCGTACAATGCCGGTGAAGGCAATGTGGCAAAATATGGTGGCATCCCGCCATTCAAAGAAACGCGAGACTATGTTAGCAAGGTGAAAGGGCGCTATAGTCAGTACAAGGGAGTGCAGCCATCGGCTTCAAGATTGATGCCATTGGCCAACAGTCCAATCAGTAGTGTGACTCGGCCAACCCCATTACCGCCGCTTAAAGCACCACCATTACCACAGCCACCAAAAGTTACTAAGTCGGTCAGCACCACGCAAAAACCGCTCATGCTATCGAGCAATAACCAATCGACGATACCGCAAAACGTCAGTGACCGTGGCATCGCTCACGCGGTAACTGGCGGGCTTGGTGAGGATAGATGGTATGGTTGATTGTAAAATATCTTTCTTGTAAATTTTAGCTATGATAATTTATGGTTATGCTATCTTTGGCATGACCATAAAGGACTTTTATGAAACGCATATCATTATTATTTTTGCTGGCATCTTTAGGCTTAACATCAATTAGCGCAAATGCTATCAATAAAAGCGAATACAACGACTTAATTTCTTGCGCTGCAAGTTCAATCTCTTTGGTTGAATTGGCTGCGCCACAGCGGTCACTATCGGACTATCAATTACGCAATATAACAATGAATGGTCTTGGTTCCTTGATGATTGCCTTAACCGGATACCCACAAGAACAGGTTAGAAATGACTACAAGCGCGTTAAAGGTGACTTGCAACAAAAGGTTATTTCGCAAACAGGTGCAGCCGGTGGATTAACCTCATCAAATTTTATCGCAATGGCTAAAACCTTTGACACGGTTAGCATGAAAAGCTGCAAGACAACAGAAACCTTAGCAAAATCGCTATCAGCTACATTCAAGAATTTAAGTGAAGAAGAAAAGAAGGAGTTTAAAAATAGGAGTAAGATAGCATCATCCATAGTTAATGGGAAATAATGAAATTTATCTTAGACTGGCTAATCGAAACGCTGCTATCATCTAGGAACACCCACCTACAACCAACACTTGACACCCTTACAATAACGGTTATCAGCCAAATTGTAAGGGTTTTTTATGTCATCCAGAAAATCAAAAATTATTACCTACAACATCAAAGAGCGTGGCCGCACCCATGCAGGCAAAGACCGTAGCAATGTCAATATTCGCTCGATGGTCGATGCAATCAATTCACCCGCCACACAAGAGCTGGTCGAGACAGGCGATATGTACGGCTATTATGGCCATGAGTTGCGCGCCTTGTATGGCATGAATCCACCCGACACAGTAATGACCGATGACGGACGAGAAATCAGAATCGCACCAGCCATTCGCACTATCAAACTTACTGCAAATAGCAATGGTGATATCACCCACCAACAAGAATTTTTGGAAAATGAAGCGGGTGAGTACGCCTACCAACAATACAAAGCAGGCATTGGCGGATTTAGCAGCGCATGTGGGTTTAAGCCCATGATGGATGGCACCCGCGTGGTGCAAGGCTTTTATGGGTATGACTATGTGCGTAATCCTAATTACCACACCAACAAGGGCGCAGGCTTGCTAGATGGCTTGATGTTCGATGGCTTGAGCGATGACCAATTAGACCCAGCTATGGCGCAAGTGAAGATGGTGTTGCATGACAGCCTTGTCGCTCAATATGACAGTATCTATGAAGCCATACAAGCTAAAGGCATGGTCGATTACTACCAAAAAGAAGCCATAGCCGCGCAAAACTCCTTTTTTGATTATGTTGAGCGCCAAGAGCGTATCGCTAAGCGTCGAGAAGAAAAAGAAATAGCCATGATTGACAGTCTTATTTGCCCATCCGTGCCATTAGCTGAGCTTGAGAAACAGTATGCGGCATTTGATAGCGTAAAAATCGATGCCATGCGTGCCGCTACCGATGACGAATCACAAGAAAAAGTAGCGCGCCAGGACACTGAACGCAAAGAATCTGGCCGCAAATTATTCAGAGGTAGATTATGGTAACACCCATCAAATCAAGCTTGGACTGTGTGCAAATCGCGTGGGCAAAATTCCTGCGTGATTTTCGCGTATGGACAAAGCCAGAAGGTCAAGCGCTTTATCGGTGGAAAACAGCGCCACTCAAACACGCAATCATGGCTTGTCGTAGCAACATGATAGACGATGCAGAAGCCATGATTAAGGCATGGGAAACCACCCAAACCGAACCAGGGCAAGCGCAATCCGCTTTTATCCCCGTCATGACCACTGCCATTGCACCCATTCAAGCGCCACCCGATTTTGAACAGGTAATTGGTCGCTCAGAATGGCTAGAAGTTGTGGTGCCTAGTGACCCACTTGGCCGTGTGGTGCGTATGCGAACCATGCCCGCGGCATTTCGTTGTCAAATTGCCTTTTTTAGCCCAGATAACTCAGGCGCTATGATGCTGTCTAATCAATTTTGCCTATACATGAGAAACGAGGCAAAGCGCACGTTTAATGTGAATTTTGAGTTGGGTAAACACGGTGAGCAAGTCATTAGCGATGATTGGCGATTTCGCGTACTGGAAAACACCTTGATGCCAGACGTGGCGCTACAAGATTATAAAAATCTTACCGTTGTCACGGTGGATTGCACCATTGTTGGCAGCATACCGATTGTCACGGGGCTTGGCGGGGAATGGGATGATTTAACCGATACCCACGAATACGGCACACCCCCAGGTTATCCGCCTATCGTTGGTGGGCGTGATGAATACCCAGATTCAGCGCTTAATTTGGTGGTGACGGATGCGGATGTTTACGACAAAGCCGACACAAGGCATGTTCATCTTCATGCCGATGTCGAAACAGGGGAAATAACGCAAACTGAATTGGGTGATTAATCATGTCGGTAGTAAAAAGCATTATCAAAATTGATGCGCGCGTTGCAGGTTACGAAGGTGAGCCCGTGCGAGTAATGGCTATCACCTTGCCAGATAGTGGCAAAATTCAAATTGCTAAGCTTGCTGATTGGCGTGAGCCGGTCGTACCGCAAGATGATGTGGTTGTCATCACCGATACCCCACAAATAACCGAGCATTGGTCAATGGCTTTTTACGAGCGCGAAGATATCAAGGACTTGATTAAAACCTACCTTGAGTGCAAGCGCAGTGGATTGATTAAGATTAATGACGGTTTACGCATGTACGACCCAGACCAAATCATGCAGACCGCGAAAGTTGATGAGCGCGGGCAAGTGATGGAGTTTGATAGTAACGTCACCAATGGTCATTTAGCTGTGCTGTTAGCCGTGTGGGGCGCAAGAAAAGCATACGGCGGCTATGTGACAACTAATAAAGCCGAAGCGGATATCGATGACGATAGCGCGCTTTTTGGCTATGCCAATGATAATGATTTTGATGCCATGATGCCTTTTAGTGTAGGTGGTTAAGGCGAGCGTTCATGTCAAACGATTTACGATTACTTCCAGAGTGGCACGAAGTCTGTAAACGGTATCGCTACGATATCACCCGTTTTGCTGTTGAAGCCTTGGGTATGACCGAGGAAAACGGGCAAGCGGTAACGCCGCAGCAAGAAGAATTATTTCATTCGATTGAAATACCTGGCAGTCGAACCAGTGTTTCATCAGGGCATGGTACAGGCAAATCACGCTCAGCGGGCATCGTGGCGCTATGGCACCTTCTTTTTTACCCAGAATCTATCATGATGTTCACCGCGCCGCAGATTGGCCAGTTGCGTACTGTGGTGTGGAAAGAAATATCGATATGTTTAGACAGGCTAAAACAAGGGCTGTTGGGCTGGCTTGCTGATTTTGTCACGGTACTGGCTGAAAAGGTTTATATCAAAGGGTTTGAAAAAACTTGGTTTGTATTCGCTAAGACAGCGCCTAAGCATAACCCCACCAACATTGCCGGTCAGCATGGCGATTGGTACATGGTTTGGGGTGATGAAGCTGCAGGTATCGATGATGCTGTGATGGAAGTGGCCATTGGCGCATTGACCCATGAATTTAACCGCGCGGTATTAACAAGCCAGCCAGCCAAAGGCACTGGGTTTTTCTATGACACCCACCACAAGCTATCGCATAAAAACGGCGGTAAATGGCGAGCGCTCAAGTTCAATGGTGAAGAATCGCCGATTGTAAGTCGCGATAAAATCATTGAGGCGCTGTATCAATATGGCGACCGCAATTCACCAGGTTATCTAATCCGCATCCGCGGTGAGTTCCCAGAATTAAAAAATGAGTTTTTATTAACGCGATCAGAAGTTGATAACTTTGTGAAGCGCGCGCCTATCATTAAAGACGATGAGCGCTATGGCTATATTATTACCGTGGACGTTGGTGGCGGTGTTGGGCGAGACAGTAGCGTTATTACTGTGGCAAAAGTGATTGACCGGCAAATCAAAGGGCGTTTTGAGCGCTTTGTTGATATTGTTGACATCCCATTGTATAGCAATACCGCAGACATCGTGGCGATGAAAGCCAAAATCATTGACTTGATGAGCGAGTATGAAGGCGCAAGCTTGGTGGTTGACCCTATCGGCAGCGGGGCGGGCTTGACGCAGTTACTAAAAGCCGATGGCATTTATTTAACCGAGGTTCACTGGGGCTCAGCTTGCTTTAAGCGTAGCAATCGAAACTATTATTTCAACAAGCGCAGCCATGCTTATGTGAAATTCGCAAAAGCCGTGGAAAATGGCTGGATAACCATATCCGATAAGGTTCGCAAAAACTTTAGGGTATTAACCCCACTAAAAGAGCAGTTAACGCGCTTGCCTTATACGTTTGATGAAAAATCCCGTTGGCAACTTCTGGGCAAAAAAGACATGAAAAAAATGGGCATCGACTCACCCGATATCGGCGATACCCTAGCATTTATCTACATGGAAAAAATCAACTATGCGCCAGCAGAGGATAAATTCACCTCAAGACAGGAAGTTAAGGACAGCCAAGAATGGGATGCGCTAGACGAGCTTGCAGAAGCGCTTTAAGCATGGCCAGTATAGGAACACCCTATAAACCTTGCCAGCAATCAAGCCATAATACCCAAGTAAACCCTACTAATTGATAAAATTTTAACTATGAGCGTAATAACCAAAAAAAGCCTGACTTTTAGCCCATCGGCGTTTGGCGGCGCATTGATTGCCAATCAAAAGCCGTTCAAAGTCAACCGAGTGGCGCTTGTTGATGTATCTGGCTTTCAATCGTTTGTTAAAGCGCAGTCTGAGCAAAGCGGATATAAGCTTGCTGTCTCATTTGATAGCTCGTTTCGGGGTGATTTCAAAGTACGAAAAATCGAATTTTATCAAGACGAGATTTTGCTAGGAACAGTAATCACGCAAGTGGCGGACGTGGATTATGATATTTACAACATTCAGCAAGGCTATATTTATATCAATGGGTTGGTGATTGATTTTTTAGAGAATAAAAATACGCTCACTATCAATTATTATAAAGGCAGCATAGCGGATGATACGCCAAGCCAAAACAACATGGATTTATCATTGGTTGAAACATTGCTGAGCATGGTAAGCGCAAGCCAGGCAAATGAATTAATCAGTGATGATAAACCAAATGACCTAAAACTTGGCAGTGACAACAAACTATACGTCCACACCCAAACCACATTAACTCAATCAGA
Source organism: Moraxella sp. CTOTU48717 (assembly GCF_032057165.1). Lineage (NCBI taxonomy): Bacteria > Pseudomonadati > Pseudomonadota > Gammaproteobacteria > Moraxellales > Moraxellaceae > Moraxella > Moraxella sp. CTOTU48717. The sequence continues at coordinate 34,346 of NZ_DAMBBC010000008.1, forward strand.
TTGGTGACAACATGGCAGAACAAGTTTATCAAGTAAGAAAATTAACCGCGGTGCCGAGCGTACCGACCACACCGAATACCGTGTTTTATGTTGCGCCAGCCGCTACACCAAACTATGTTGAGATTTATATCTCAAACGCGGCAGGCGATGCAATAAAGCGCGTGATTAATCAAGCTGACGTGCAAGCGATGATTAACGCATCGATAAGCAATGTCAGTAAATATCAAGTAGTAGCGGATATCGCAGCGCGTAACGCTTTGACTGATAAGACAAGCCTTGTCTATGTCAAAAACGCCACTGGCGATAGCACTGTTAAAAGCGGCGGCGCGACTTATATCTATGACTCAGCGACTAGCGCATGGGTAAAAATATCTGAAGCTGAATCAATGGATTTAGTTTTTAGTTGGGCAAGCTTGCAGGACAAGCCAACATCAAGCGTTACAGCGATTGATGCGGCAGTGAATAATAGTCATACCCATGCTAACAAAACCCAATTAGATAATATCAGCGAGCTTAACGGCTTATTGTCTTATAAAGGCAAATATGTGACTACGACAATCAATGATGATGCGTGGTGATAAATGGCCAATCAACCATTGCAGGTTATAAAGACAGTATCAGCACTACCCGTCCCACTTGTACCTAATGTCGTTTATTTAGTGCGTGTTGGTCAGGGGTATGATTTATATGCAACTGATACTACTGGCAGTAGCGCTTATAAAATCAATGTATCGCCAAATCAATTAACCGATGTGATAGCCGTAGCGCAAGGTGGTACAGGCTCTGATAATGTGACAACAGCAAGAAGTAATCTAGGGTTAGGAACGGCTGCAACTTACACAGCAGGGACTAGCGCAAACAATGTATTGCTACTTAATAATAGTGGTTATATACCACAATCAGCATTAAATGGTATTTATAAAAATACAACATTAGATATTAGTAATGGCGCTGTTTATCGCACAAGTATAGCGAAAGATTCTTCCGCTACAGTGTATGGCTTAGGGGATATTAGATTAGGCGGTAATGTAACTGGTGTAATTGTTATTAAAACCGCTATACTATTTAATAAGGGTACAGTTGTTAGTATCAGTATAGATGGTATAACGGATTCTGAAACATCAACGATTAAATTAAATATTTTGGGATACACCGCAGGTACGGTATCTAAATTTAGCTACGGTACTAAAGATGTCCCCGTCAGAAAAGCCCAAAGCTCTGACGGATTTTTATGCTTTATTTTGGGAGATGTTGGTACATCTCTTGGTACGTCAGCAGCAATATCTATTGTTTCAGCACACGTTAATTATCTTGTTGACCCCACATACTTAACTGGTTGGTCATTAAGCATAACCAACGATTTATCAAGCTACACAAACATTAGTGCGTTTGCAACACAAAAACAGTCATTTATCGAAGCTAGTGTCTATACAAAATTAGCAGATTCAAGTTTTGATGGGTCAGTTAAATCATTACGCAGTGGTAGTGCGTCATATAAAAAAGGTTGGCGTAAACTCACTGCTACACTACCAAGTACAGTAGGTGAGGTGATAGTAGCGCATGGGCTAACAACCGTTGAAACCGTGCAAGCTAAAGTGACAAATAGCGACGGCATTATTGTTTATAACAATGATATTGACCCAGCCAATCAGTTTTATGTGCGTGTCAATGGCGCAAATCTAGTATTAGGTGTGACTGCAAACTCAACCAAAGTTTTTGGTAAAGCAGTCACTATCTATGTCGGGGAAGAATTGTAATGACAAACTATGTGCAAACACAAGACGCAGGCGATATCTATGTCCGCGCTAAGTCTATCATCTTAAACAATCCCAAAGATGGCGTTAAGTCAGTCACTTTTAGCCGTGAGCAAATCGTTAATCTCAAAGATGGCAACTTTATCCCAAGCGATTTATCAGCTATTGTGGGTAATTTTGACGCAGACGAGCTAACCAAAACTTTAACGCTGTATCACCCATTAACGATGGAAAAACTAGGCGAGAAAAATATTGGTGAATTGGCGCAACAGCTAGAGATTTGGTTGTTTAGCTACATGGTCGAGTTAGATAAACGCCAACAGCAACCACCGACTGATTAATCTATAGGTTAATGGTTTAAACAAGGAACACCGCATCACAGTGGTGTTTTTTTTGGCCATAATATCCTAAAACAAAATTAGCTTAGGATTTTTTGATGGCAGCCAAACCTATTATCATGACAATTACCAACAGCGCCAAAAACGCGATGTTGGATAGCGAAAATACAGGCATTACATTGCGACTTGAGCGCCTGGCCATTGGCAGTGGGCGCTACAATCCATCGGGGAGTGAAACGGCGCTGAAAAATGAAATCAGCCGCCATGTCATAACGGTAGGTGACATCGAGCCTGCCACGCACACACTGCGTTTATTCTCGGTGGTGAAAGCTACTACCGAAACAGAAGTGTGGGAATTAGGGCTATACGACACTGAAAATCGATTATTTGCCTTGGCTTCGTCAACCGATAAACCGCTTTTCAAAGTTTACCCAGACATTGATTTTGTCGGTAATTTTGCAATCAAATTAGATGCATTTGACGCAAGCAAAGTCCAAGTGGTCACTGACCCAAACGGCGCGTTATCGCTTGTGTTAATGAGTCAACATTTAGCGCATCCAAACCCACACCCGCAATACCTTTTACGCAATGAGTACGTCCCAGAACCTATCAAGGTCGGTGGTATTTTAATCACAACCAATGATTATGCTAATAGCCAAGAAGTGCATGACGGTGAAGGCTATGGCAAATGGGCTAAGTTTTCAGAAGGTCAATTATTACTAGGCGTTGGCCGTCATACCGATAAAAATGGCGTCACCAAAAATATTAGCATGATGCAGCAACTCGGTGAATACGAGCATCAATTAACAACCGATGAAATGCCTAGTCATAGTCATGATGTTAATTTCGTAACTGGCGGTATTAGTGGTTCTGGGCGCCCCGCAACCGATAGCAGTAGCAGCGCATCGGCAAATTTAAAAACCAATGCTTTAGGCGCCAACAAACCGCACAACAACATTCAGCCGTCAATCGGTGTTGGCATGTGGCTTAGATTGCCAAACGACTACACTGCAACAAGCTTTGATATTTACTTTACGTCAGACGCCCTGGGGCGAAATCGCGTTAGCCAGATAAATGAAGACAGTGCTATTTATCTATGGATTGATGTTGCCAATGCGACTGTGCCTATCACTGTTTCAGCGTTCAAGCAACAAGGCGCTGGCGAGTTTATATCCGATGGGGCAAATTTAACCTACCCACCCACAATCAATAACGGCAAAAATTTAATGATTGGCGTATTGCCAGAAAATTATCACGTCGATATGCAAACCATCATTGATTGGGGCTTTACCTTGTTTGATGCCGCTATTGGTAAAACGCAAACCATTCACGCGGGCTTAACCATTAATGACACGGTCAGCGATGCACCGCCAGTCGAAGAAATACCTGGTAGATACGTGATTGATGTGTTTAAAACAGGCGAAGGCGCGCAATCTGTAGATGGTAATCCTTATGGCGATTACTATGTAGGCAAGGTGGTTAAAAACTTAGATAATCTACAGTATGGCAGATGGGCTAATGGTATGTATGGAACAGCTTATCGTTTTAATCCTACGGCTGACACAGATGTTCGCTTTTTCCCTAGCTGGATAACTAATCCAAAATCACAAGTTAATCTTTACGTACAGAAGACTGAGGGTCTTGTTGATGTTAATGGTGCGCCAGTTACATTACCTGATTTGATAGTTACAAATGACGGTACTTCTAACTTCGGGGCGAGAATGTATAGTAATCTATACATATCATACAATATAAAACTTCCTATCAATCCAAACCAAAGACTGTATCGAATTGTACTCGACTATCCCGCGCCATAAGGATTAAAGATGCAAAATATCTATCATAATGCCATCCGTGACTTGGTTGACCTAAGCAGTCGCAAGGGTAAAACGGGGCAGTGTGTTCGTTATGAAATCGGCACCGATGAAATCAATGACCCAACCTTGGTGGCGTATCGGGTATATGGTAATCGTGATGACTATGACGTGATAATGGTGTGTGCGGGAACCAACACCATTTATCAGCCATTGCCACAGCAAGAAATCATCCTACCCACTAGGATGCAGTTAATCGCGCTAAAACGCGCCTATAAGAGCGTGACATCGATACTATGACCACAATACCCATGGATGCGCCTGACGGTACTAGCTACCAAGACTTAATCATGGCGGGTATGTCGCGCGAGCAAATCCGTATTTATCGTGAAAATGCCGCCAGACAAGCCACAGAAAGCACCCGTCATGCTAGTAGTCACAATCAATACATGGATGACATTCAAAAAGCCATTCATACAGGTGAGCGCTTAACCAATGATGCGTTAAAAAGGCTCATCAAAAATGCCAGAAGCCAATCCGGTATTGATGCAGGCGAGCTGCTAGATTTTACCCTGGGTAACACCCGCGTCAACCGTAGGCTATCGCAGCAAGCAGGGCTTAAAAACTCATTGACCCCAGCCATGTTGTCTCTCTACATGGCGAACATCAAACAGGCGCGCAATAGCTTTGTTGGCGGTATATCGCCGCGCCAGGTAATCAACCAATCTCGTGCAAAAGACATCGAGCGCGCCAACAAGCAGATATTTTTAGCATCCACCTACAAACGGCAAGGCAATGTTGTTTATTTTATAACCAATGCCGGTGTTGGTAGTAAATCGAAAAACCACTATGTCACCGTGCAGCTGCTCGACTACCCATCTTTGATGGTGGGTAGAAGCACCATGCCCACCTATCAAGAAATCAAACAATTACTTGAGCATGGCAAAATCAAGTTTGATTGCGATTGTGGCCGCCACCAATACTGGTATCGCTACATAGCCACTATCGGTAAGTTTAATTTTGGGGCGCATGAAAATCGCTACCCATCCACCCGCAACCCCAAGATAACAGGCGTTGGCTGCAAGCATGTATTGCGCGTCATGCATACGCTTATAAGCAGTTATGGCGTTGAAAAAATAAAAGGTTACATCCGTAGCGACTTGGCAAGCGGCAGCGGTAAGGCGTTATCACAGCGCCAAACAGCCGCGCAAATCAGACAAGAAGCGCGCGCGCAAGCCAATCCTAGGGCAGCTGAACATTGGCGAAAGCAAATAAAAATCAAGCTTGAAAAACAGCTAAAACTGGCGTTTAAATCGCTAACGCCATTACCCAGTCAGCAGCAGTACCAAATCATGCAGCAAATGCAGCGCGTGGGCATTAAGTTTAGCAAAGAGCAAAAAGCAATGTTTGAAGCGTATCAGTCAAGCTTAGCGCCATATCAGAATAGGAACAGAAAATGAGTTTACGAGTCGAGACAAACCTAGTAGCGGATGGCAGACGTTTGGCGAGCCGCACTATCGTTTTGCAGTCATTGCTATCCATCCCATGCTTTGCCTTTCGCAAGGTCATCTTGCCAGTACCTAACAGTGATTTTCAGAACCGAACCGATGAAACCTGGGGCGGGCTTGGTGTGTCGAGCGACGTTAAGATGGATGAACACGCCTTCGATTATGAGCCACTAGGTCATGCCATGCTTGCTATCGAGCAGTTTATCGGTGGTTCCGTGTATGACAACAATATGCTTATTCAGCCTGATGAGGTGTCAATGGCGGGGCAGATTGAGCCATACGATATCAACTTAAAGGGCAGAGAGCGTCTGACCAACATCCCTACCTGGCGTCCTAAAAAAAGTGATATTTTTTGTTTGATGCTTGCTGAGGACAGCTATATTTACATGGAGTGTGTGGGTCGCACCGGCAGTAGCATGATGGCTGATTTTGGGGTTAAATATGTGTTTAACCAAAAATTTGATTTAGATTTCTTGCCCGCGTTTGATGAAAGCAAGATTGATGACAAAACCCCACTTGAATAGCCGTTGTGTTTTTGCATGATTGGCTTAAAATATCTGTATCAGCAACAAAGGACAAACAAGCTATGCAGCAACTAACCAAAGAGCAAGCAATCATTTTAACTGGGTTCACTGGCATTGGAATGGTTCAAAATACCAGTGATTTTCATGAGGATGTGGAAAGGCGATTGGGGCGACCCGTATTTACGCATGAATTTGCAGACCCGCATGGTGAAATCAAAGAAGCGTACCGCGCTGATTTTGAAAAATTGGTAGGTCAATTACCTAAATAATCATCACTATATACCAAGCGAATTATCTGCGGAGTGGGCATGACCAATAAAACGCAATTAATGGAATTAAAAAAAGAATTAGACAGGCGATTCACAGAAGGCTATAAAAGCCTTGTGGGTTATTCTAGTGATGGATTGCCACCAACTCTCATAACCAACGAAATGCATGCACACGCCATGCACTGCCTAAAAGATATTATTGCAAGCCAAAAGGCAGTAAACGAGCTTTTAGATAACCAAGCAGATAACTTTATAATGGTTGAAATACCAAAGGACGCAGATAAACAGTATGTCGAGCAGTTTATGTCTGGAATGAAGCCACTACCGCAAGATTGGAAGGTAGTAAGAGTGGGTGAATTATCTGAACCTACCAATATTTACGAAGCCAAGGATTAGCAGATGACCGAAACAATCATCACAGGCGGTATGGCTAACGGAAAGTCGTTTCGACTTGAGCAAGAAAAATCAGCGTTAAGCCGAATAGCCACCAAGCAATATGAGCGAAGCCAATATTTAGATTTTGGTGATAGAGTTGACCATCATTACCAGGAATGTAAAAAGGTTTTTAACAGAAGCCCAACCTATCTTTTTATAACCTTAAAGCAGTTTGAAAACCTAAAACTAGGCTTTAATCGCTTAAATACAAGCATGCTTAATCCGAATATTATTTATTGGGGTGATAACACACAAGTGGTTATTAATAACGCTATTGACGAGCCATATTTTTTAGTGAAGCATGCTAACCGCAATCCTAAAATAGATGGATTTATGATGACCAAAATAGGCATATTGTCTGATATGCTAGACCTTGGAAAATAACACCAATGAATAAAATCGCATTAAACCCCTCGGACAACTTTGCAGTAGATTTGCGCCGATATTGCCAAGACTATGACCATTTTATGCTGGGCAAAGGCGCGAATAACATTGACATGACTTATCGGTATTTTCAGCATCTAAGATACCGATTTATTGATAGATTTTTTACTGAGCCGCAAGTTTTTGTTTTAAGTGAGTTGTATTTTCACGGCATGATGATTGACCCAAATTGGGATTGGCGTGGGCGCTTGAGAATTGGGGATGGTAATAAGCCAAGCAGAATTGGTAGTATCGATGTGATTTTTGCCAGTGGTCAATGCACCCCATCATTTTTTCTGTTAAGTGAGGTTGTAACCATCGCTAAACAGGTAGAAAACCAAAAAGAAAGCTTTTATGTTGAGCGAGTACAACCATTCCTAGATGAAGCGATAGCTGATGAAAGGTTTAGAATCATGACCTATGAAGCAATTTATAATGGTGCACCCAAATACCACTTGCCCGCATACCGCCCCAAATTAGTTAGAATTGATGTATCAGCCGATATGGCTAAAGATTTTAAAGAATTTTACGATAAGTTTTATAATAAGCCAAAATTCATTGCAGAGCCGTGGAAGCTAACAGAGATAATTTAACGCCACATAAAACACCCCAACAAACCCTACCACCGAGTAGGGTTTTTTGATGCATCAAAACATTGGAACACCCCCCTAAGCACTCATCTAGCTACTTTTAACATAAGCATATCCAAACCTGATTAAATCCATCAACTAGCACAGGATATGTATTATGGATAACCAAGAAGCTTTAAAACGCAACAAATTCGTCCAAGATGAATTGTATGCAACCAAGCGTTTTTTGTCGGAGTTTACCGACAAGCGCAAAAACATGACCACGATTCAAGCGTTTGACAACATCACCGCTGATGACGAGTCGCAAGAAAAATTACCAGAGATTTTGAAAAAAATCCTTAACTCAAAAAGCGTGGTCGAAGGTGGCGATAAAGCACTTCAACATATCTTTGATGGCTTAGAAATGGGTATCGAAGAATATCAGCGCCGCAATGGTGGCGATAATCCACCTATTGAGTCGATTTACGCTGGTATGGCTATGGCATACAATGGCTTTATCGAAAACAGCAAAGACCCAGAAGCACAAAAGGTTATTGCTCAGTACGATAAATTGTCATTTGACCATCACGAATCGTTATCGGTAGTGCCAGCAGCAATCCAAGTCACCTTAATGACCAACATTGCATCAAGCTTGCCTATTGTCGCTCAGTTGCCAAACCCTATCGGTTCAAATGAAGTGCCATTGCTATTTGGCCAAACCACTGCCAATATGCGTATGGGTGTTTTTGACGCGGGTGATTTAATCGATGGTTCTAAAGCAGGCTTACCTTATCTTGAAAACCGCCATACACTGGTCATGCAAGCAGGTGCTGGCGCAGGTGAGTTTAAAATTACGTCTCGCGTTGGTTATAACGCACAAAAAGACGCAAACGGCGCTACTAAATTTGTCATAGATGACTCAACCAAAGTCGCACCATACCTAGGTGGCCGTGTGGTTATTTTGGTAAAAGGAGTACCAGTTGCGCGTGATGACAGCAAATCTCACGCCACCAAGTCAGGCATTTCATTCATTCAGCCAATCGATGGTCAAGCAGTTGATATTGACGGTAAAAAATATCTGGTGAAATCTGGTAAAGCGGATTTAGACAATCATACGGTTACAGTAACCTTTGATACTTCCGCTGGCAATGAAGCGCCCGCTAAAGATGAAGTCGAAGTGCAGTTGGTGTTTGACTATGAGCGCAAAAACGCAGAAGGCCGCCTAATCTTGACCCCACCAGGGCTTGATTTAACCTATGGGTCATACTCAATCTTTGCAGCACCAATGCGCGCGTTTATTAGTGCCTCGATTGATGCCATTACCCAAATGCGTAACGAGCTTGGCTTGGATTGGAATGGCGCGGTATTGGCTATCGTTCAGCAAAAATATAACCTTGAGCAAACCGCGCGATTATTGCGCGAAACTCGCCGCGCTTGTTTGATGCAGCAAAAACACAGCTACATCATCGACCTTGATAAAGACGGTATTGAGTTTGATTCAGTTGAAGGCAAGTTGGCAGCCGCCAAGGGTTCACTTCTTAAAGCCAAGGTATCTATCACCCAAATGACCAATCGTGCAGTTGGTGCGGTTGATTACTATGTGTCGGATGCTGGCGCGGTGTATTTTAACTCAATGGATGCCAATAACTTTAGACCGACAGGCGTTGCGTATGGTGATAGCTCAAGCATTTACCGTATCGGAACCTTGATGGACGGAACCAATGTATATTACATTCCAGACAGTCTAGGTGTGTTTGACAATACCACCAATAACGGCAAAAACGCTGAAATTTTGGTGCTACCACGCCCAACAATGCCAGAAACCGCGCCATTTATTGGTATGACCGCAGTACCGCCTATCGCCTTAACCGCAAACGGTGAAATGTTTGAAGAACAAATAGGCGTATATGCGCGTATCAGCGCTGAACATAACCCAAATCCGCTATATGCCAATCAAGCAATGCTGATTAAAATTATGAACGTGCCAAGCTTATAATTTTCACAACCTAGGCGGTCAAGCATCGCCTAGGTTTTTTTAATAATAACTAGGATTGACGCCATGACAGATACCACCCAAAACACAGAACCTACCCAAACTAGCGCTCAGATTGTTACCGACAAGGTTGCTGATGACAAAACCGCGCCAGTTGATGAAAAAACCAACACAAAAACCGATGATGCATCCAAAGTCGCTCAAGATGATGACAAACCCACCAAGCCAACTAAGACTAGCAGAAAAAATACAGCTATCATTAATGATAGTATTATTGCCACTACTGCTACTAGCCATAGTGGTGACAAGCCTGCTGATAATAACCTTGGCACTACCGCTACTACTGCTACTGATACGGTAAAACCCATTGTTAAAGATGCTGATAAACCTGCAGCTACAAGCAGCGATGACACAGTTAAGGTCACTAATGGCTGGCATGATAATTTGCTTGAGTCTGCTACTGGCACAATCTTGCCACCTGGCGAAACTACCGAAATCAAAGCAACCAAAAAAGCAAACCGAGAACGCATCTTGAGAAATCTTGAGCAAATCAATTTTATTCATGGGAATAAACTGACCATCGAATAACTGGAACACCCCCTAACGTAAAACCCAAAAATGCCTATACTAAGTCAATACTTAGGTAGGCATTTTTTTATGCTAAAGGAAAAACTATGATTCAATCAAAAATCTTGGGTGAAGCAGCGGGTATTCAGTACCAAGGCGTAAAAGACGAGTCCGAAGTCAATCAAACTGGTGGGCTCACTACTGGCTATTTCGTTGGGCGTTTTAAGCGCGGCTTTATGAGCAAACCATTTGCCGTGACCGCCACCAACTTTCAAGCACTATTGGGCTATGACCCCAGTAACCCTGATTACTTGGCGGTAGAAGACGCATTTAGTCGCGGTATTCCTAGTTTACAGGTGGTAAGGCTTGGTGCGCTAGAAAAACGATAATTGACGTACCGACACCAAAACCAACAGACCCAGAGCCGACGCCGACACCGACACCGACACCAACACCAACACCAACACCAACACCGACACCGCCAGATATCGATTACACGCCTGAAACTGGCGCAGATGGTGATTGGGAATAGCGCACAAAGGAAAGCATTATGATTCAATCAAAGATTTTAGGCGAAGCGGCTGGCATCCAGTACCAGGGAGTGAAGGACGAATCCGAAGTCAATCAAACTGGTGGCATTACCACAGGCTACCTTGTTGGCTATTTTAAGCGCGGCTTTATGGGTAAGCCATTTACCGTAACTAAAGATAATTTTCAAGCGCTGTTAGGTTATGACCCTAGCAATCCTGATTATCTGGCAGTAGAGGATGTATTCAATCGCGGCGTACCTAGTTTACAGGTGTTAAGGGTTGGTTCGTTTGTCGATAGCGGTTCTGATTCCGGTAATGGCGATGGCAGTAATGGCAATGGCGGCAATGGCGATGGTGGTGGTAGTGAAGACCCTAACGACTACATCCCTCAACCTGTTGGTGGTGATTGGGAGTAATTTTTTATGAGTACAGGACATATCAAACTTTGGTGGTCGGTTAAGAAGCAGCCTGATAGTTTTAATATCTATCATTCATTATCGCCTTTCAGTCCTACCAACTTGCCAGTACCGGTAGCTACTGGGTTGGCTGCTACCACGCGCGAGTTTAGGCATTTAGACCAAGAACATCAATATGACCATTACTATCGTATTGCTAGTGTTAAGAATGGCCGTTTATACGTCAGTAGAGGTGTTTTGGTTAGGAAGAAGCCTATTCAATGCATACCAACATCAATAACGGTTGATAACACATTTGAAATACCTGGTGATAATTTCCACTTAACCGTGAATCTTGGTGAAGAGGATGTCGTATTAAGGCAAAATTTCTCTAACGGTGTGCCTTATACATGGAATGCAACACCAACAAGATACGCACCCAAAACTGCCGCTGCTATATTTTGGCGATTGCTACGCGATGGGCTTTTTGGCGCAGTTGTTAGTGAAACGTCTAGGATGGGCGCGTATTGGCTAACAATGAATGGCGGGCTTTCTTTTCCTTTTCAGCATGTTGATTCGGAGTTAGTTGTTTTTAGTGGCTTGCCTAGTGCTGATGAATTAGATGAAAGTACGGTTCTTACAATTAAACCTAGCGTGGGTATTGATGGCATTGATATTTATGATTATTTGCCTCGTAAAGAAAATCAAAATGAAATCAAAATTTACTCTTGTGCTATAGGTTTGCCAATGGCCACTTAATCGGAACGCACCCTAACGCCAAACCCAAAAATGCCTATACTAATTCAATACTTAGCATAGGCATTTTTTATGCCCAAATAACCCCTTTATACCCCTTAAAACATTGGAACACCCCAATAGCTCGATAAATCATAAAGCCTATACTGATAAAAAATCACCAGCATAGGCTTTTATCATGAATGATACTATCTATCTTGCCTTGACAGCCGCGGGCTTTGCGATATCCAAGGCTGACAACTCATCTGCATTATTGCAAATTGCCATGACAGGCAATTATGTGTTTGATAAAAACGCACAAGTCGCTATTCGCGTAACTGACAGCAAACAGTCCATTACGTCCGATGACCCATTAAATAACCTGGTATTTAAAATCACCTTCAAGGATAAAGTTGATGGTGGCGTGATTACCGAAATGACGGGCAAGTTATTTACCGGTGGCGGCATTGATGCGCTTGAAGCCACTTACGGCAAAAACTTTTCCGCTATTGCCCAAAAGCTTGATTTTTATGGCGCTATGGATAATGACAATGATTTTTTTGATGTAGTCGAGACCAGATACAACAAAGCACAAGTGGCAGCTATTACCACAGCACTGACTGCGGCAGGTGCGTTAAATTCACTTAACAGCTACCGAGTGAAAGAAGTCGTATTGGATGTACCAGAAACAACGGGTGACTTGACAGCGGATGTCACGCCAGCCGCGCTCGAAGCCATGATACTAAAATCGGCTCAGCGCCCAAATTATATCGCGCTTTGCAATTTAGATGACTTGCAGATTATCGAGGCGCTTTGCCATGTCATCGATAAGCTTAATATCCATTTGTTTATCGATGTGGGGTATATGACCGACTGGCGAAATGTAGTAGCGCTAGTAAACAGCCTTGACTATAACGACCAGCGCATCCGCATTTTATGGAACCCAAACAAATCACGACCCAGTAGCGCATCAACCGTTCTTTCGCGCCAAAAATGGCGTCCATGTGTGGGTGATTACCTGGCACAGCATTTGCTTCGCAATGCGATGACCAATGAAAAAGGTATCCCACCATTGCATGTGCCGATTGGCGGTTATGACTTCCCTTTAAATTTTAAAGGCATGAAGCAGCTCGATGGTGTAGAACTTGATGATGAGGCGCAAAATGCCTTAGCAGAAGCTCACGTTATCGTGGTGTTGAATGAACGCTACCAAAACAGCACGCGCTGGGTTTATGGCGATGTATTAACTCAGCGCGACAGTAAAAGCAGCGTTTTACGCCTAGCAAACGCGGCTGAAATCGAGACGTTTACCGCCAACAATGTCATTGATATTGCCAAAAAGCATTTACTCAAACCTATGTCGAATTACATCGAAAAGGCAAATGATGAATGTGCTGATTTTCTGGATGATTGTGCGTCAGCGGGCTTGCTTGTCAAGTCAGATGATTTAGGCGGCCTTTACTATGCTGTCAGCATCACTCCAAAAGCCGATAAGCCTTTTGAAGCCGTTGATATTGAACTCCATCGCCGTCCAGAAGGCGCGGCACGCCAAGCTTATCTCAAAACCACCGTCAACAAATAACAGAGGAAAAAACCATGTTTGGTATTAATACAAAAATCGCCCAGCAGCAACGTGAACGTCAAATCGAGCAATCGCAATTTGACGGCATCAAAGAAGCGGCTGAGCAAATCCAAGCGCAGCATGACCCGATTGCTGAGCGCATCGCTATTAGCGCGATTGCTAGTATGCGTATTGCCGCCATGAGCATTGTACTTAGCACAGCGCTAATCGTTACCGAAGGTCAAGGCGATATCGACCCAGAAGATGAAATGTTGCCTAGCGAAGTGCTAGACAATCTCACGCTTGAGCAAGTCCAAGAAGATGATGAAGATGATGATACTGAGATTGACCCAATGGTCAAATCGGTATTATCAGCGCATGTTGCGGATGCGTTTAGCTCGCTCGGTGTTGGGGATGATGTCATCAATGATTTATTTGCAAGCGATACCGATGTTGCGGACACGGCTATTGAATCAGCTTGCCAAACCGTGGTGGAAAATCTACCTCAAGATGGCGACCCATTGGATGAATTTGTGATGGCATTTGCGTTTGGTTATGATGCCGAAGCATTGGTGGCTGGCGGTTCTGATGAATACACAGAAGAAGGTTACGACAGTGCCATGTTTGATGCGGGCAATAAAAAACCGCTAAGAGCCGGTTCTACTACCATGAAGAAAACCAAATTCGGTAATTTACGCTATCAAGGCGTCAGAGTCATGCGCCATGGCAAGAAAGTGGTTGTCAATAAGCGTATTGGCGGTCATGTTCGCCTATCAGCCAAACAAAAAGCAGCGCTTAAAAAAGCGCGCCGTAAAGCGCATAACGGCTTGGCATCAATGTCGCGTGTTAAGTCAATTCGCCACGGTATCTCACAGTTATACCACAAAACTATGAGCGCTAAAGGCCTTAATTTCATGGCGGCTATTTCTGGCCAAAAAGTGGATGCTAAAATCGGTGCAAAAATCGTCAAAGATTTTCGCAAGGCGCGCAATAACGATAAGGCAATGAATGGCTTGATGCGCCAAAGTCAACGGATTATTGGTAGCTAACAAACCCTAAAAACAGTCGTTAAGATTGGTTTTACCCGCTATTCCCACGGCGGGTTTTTTATTGGCCAACAGATAAGGAACACCCCACCAAAATACCCACCAAAACCGCTTACAATCCCTATCAGATACCAATCATTAAGGATTACCCATGAAGCTTGCAGACTTAACCGAAAAAACACCCCTGGTCAAAGATTTTAGCCAATATTTAGCCAAATCAGTAGGTGAGGCGATTGTCACTATTGTTGTCAATAAAGCCAAACGCATATCAGGCGTATCAGCGACCCCGGTTAATTTTAATTTAGAAAATGGCCAAGTTGTCACTACCTATATTCGCGTGGTGGATGATAAGTTTGATATGTATCGCGTTGATGTTAATGGCAAGCAGTTGCCCACAACAGGCGACCTAGACAACGAGTACAAGCCTTCGTTCAAAAAGTCGGTGGATGAAATTGCCAACTTTGTAAAAAGAGGTCAAGCGGGTTTTGATAAAAAACAAGCATCCATCAAGGTTCGTGTGGCAAGCAGCAACCGCAATGCCAGCGTTAGCATGGCCAAACAGATACAAGAATTGAAGGTGCAGTCTAAAGAACTGGATAACCAACTGGCCACCGCTGAGCAAACCGAAAAAACCTTGGTCGAACAGCTTGCTGCAGCTAAAAACAATAAAATCGCTTAACTGTTAGCCGTTTGGGGTAGTTTATGGTAAATGCATACATCGTCGATGCTTTCTTGTCATTTTGGCTGTGGCTTGTATTGGCCTGGCTATGCGTTAGCGTGGGTAATAACATCAAAAAACTAAACCACATGACCGATAAAGCGTTATTTGCATACGCAGTGGAAGCATTGGCCAAACGCAGCGTTATGCTGAGCTTGCCATTTTTATCAACCTATGCTTTTTTGATGTATCGCTTTGGCAGCTTGCTTTATCAAGCGAACATGGGCGGCATAGGCGCGATTGGTTTAATGGTGATAATGTCGGTTGGCGGTTTGGGCGCTATTTGGCTAAAGGTACTATTGGTGCTAATCATGCATAGTGATTACGTCAAGGCAAGCCAGCAAATCGATGCGCTGAAAAAATCTAGGGATGCCGCACCCAGAAGGATGCCGACATGATTACCGCTGAAAATATTAAAGCCATGATAGACCACTGGCTATCCACGCCAGTTAATGGTTATTTTGGGCAAAGTTATGGCTGCAATGTTCGAGACCAGCTATTAAAAAATTTAAGCAGTTTTAGCGCTGATAGATTCATTGAAAAAATGAAGGCGGATATTCCTATTTTGGGTGAGCTAGATAGCAGTCAATTAAGCATTGTAAGTCAGCAGTCAGGCTTTGAAAATGTTTATATTTACATCAAGCTTGGCAATATTTTAATCGAAGTTGGCAGCAATAATACCGAGCAGGACTATAACCAGGACTTTTACAATGTTACAGCGAGCTAATTTAAAAAACATCATATTAAGCGCATTAAATGATTATCCAGATATCGCTGAGCGCTATTTGGTGGGCGACCCCACTGTTACCGCTATGCTAACCGCAGTCCAAGAACTCGGTATTGCTTTATCGGCTGATAACGATATTAATATCATCGAGCCTTTTATCAAATCAAAAGATAGAACCATCATTGCTGATGCAATCAATAAGGGCATTTTGCCCATCGCTTCACCTTGCCAGTTTGCGTTGACGATAGAAAACGACAGCCGCGATAGTATCAGCCTTTCACAAGGCCGCGTCATCGAGGATGGTACTGGCAGACAGTGGCGGTTATTATCAGCCATCACCATTGCCGCAGGCTCAAGCCAAACGGTTATTTGTGAGCAAAGTACGGTATCAATTACCACAGTCACCATTCAAAACAGTGAGCCGTTTTACCGGTTCACTTTACCGACAGTGGAAGATATTTATATCGCAGGCGTTACCGTTGAAAACAAGACCACTAATACAGTGTTTAGCTACGCGCCCAAATTCATGAATGCTTTGGCGGGTGATGCGGTTTACACTATTTTTAGTGATGATTTTAAGTCATTGGTTGTAATGCTAGGCGATAGCGAGCGAATCGGACAGACCGTGCAAGCGGGTGATACATACGAAATCACCATTACCCAGTCATACGGCTATGTTGATATTAATGGGTTGAAACAGGCATCGCTTGAGCAGATTTACTCAGAAAATGAAACCTACCTTAATCTTTATTTTAAGTATGGCGGCTTGGTACGCAGTGGCGCATACCCGCTAAGCGTTTCCCAGTTGAGATTGCTGGCGAGCTATCCATCGACGTATGACCAAAATGCGGTATTCATGGGTAATTTTGATATGCTAGTACGCAGTCATTTTATGAGCCGTTTTGGATATATGGCCATTTGGAATGAAACCACGCATGAGAAATTTTACGGGGCAAGCGTGGACAACATCAATCGTTTAAACTTGGCAGTGGTGGCCAATAACGCATCCGAGCAAGCCACCCTGGTTAATGATATTCGCCTATTGGTAGCTAAGGCGGACAGCTTGTTAGAGGGCAGAGTGCGAACCATGAGTGTTACCGAGCGCCCTTACCAGGTAACTATCAATGCCGTGTTGTCTGGCGTGCATGATACAGATAATGTCAAAACCCAAATTACTGAGTTGCTATTATCAAAGTATGGCAAGGGCACTATTTCGGCCAGTCATCCCAATGCCGATGGTTTTAACCGTCAAGAGATTGCCACGCTTATTCGCAACAATATCCCCGCCTTTCAAGACCGTATTAGCGACTTTACTGTGATTGGTGAAGATGCCAGCAATAATAAAATAAAGCCGCATGAGTGGCTGTATGTGAGCCGTGATAGCATCCGCATCAACATTTCCCGCACCGCGGATGCGGGTAATAGTTTATGGACACTGGGGGCGCTTTAAATTGAGCTTATTAAACCGAGATATCAGCGCCAGTGACCTAAACACGCCAGTCGATAAAAGCCATAAATACAATGAGCTTGAAGCAGCAATCGCCAGTGCAAATCGCGCCATGCTGTTAGCCATGTTGCCTGATATGGTGGATATGCACCAATACGGAACGCCATTTCTGGGCAGTAAAAACGTCGTAGAACGGTTTAGCAAGCTCAATGGCTTGGCTGTGTTACGGCGCAATGATAGTGGCTTTTCTGATACCTTGATGGCGATTATTTTGGCAAACTGGCAAAGTTTGGCCAGTGAGCGCGGATTGGCTTTTTTGCAGTTTGTACTCGATATGCTTTATCCTGGGCAAAATAACATTGTACGCCTATGGCATAGCAAAAAGCATTTAAGCCAATACCCTAATTATATCTATGAAACCCAGGCAAGCGATAGATTTTTAACCAGTCGCATCCGCATCGCCCTGGATAATGAGATTGACACAAAAGAATTGGCTGAGCTTGCGCCCGTGTTTCGCCGATTGGTGCCTTGGCAGATTGTCGCTGACGTTGCCATTAATTTTGATATCCAAGAGCAGGCGCTTGGATTGGCGGCGGTAGCTGAGTGCTACCATGTAGGGGATTTCACCTAGACATAAAAAACCCCGCAGTGCAGCGGGGTTTTTGATAGGTTTAATAGCCAAACTTAGTGTGTTATTGTCTTAACCTAAATTTTGTATATTTAAAATGCAATTTCTTGCATAATTTTCATCTTTTCCAGTTGCAAACATCACATCGCTTATAATTTTTTGTTCTTTTTGTTTTTGATAAGCAATTAAATCGGTTTGCTCAAACTCACTGACAAGGCTAGGTTCACCAAAAATCATAGCTAAATCACTATCAACTTTTTCATAAGGTTTTAAAACAACAATGCCATGCAGGGAAGCTGCCGCAATTTCATTATTGCTTAATTTTTCCTTTAGTTTTTGTGCTTGCTCAGCAGTATCAACCAATTGATACAAGCCATCAACAATTACAGCGTACTTATCAGAATCATTGTTTGTATTATTCATTTTGATTAATTTAGTCATTTCAAAGTCCTTATTTGGTGTGTTTAAGTTGCCAGATACAAACAGCACTTCGTATCTGTTAATTCGTATAATATAGTAACCCACGTTACCTAGCAAACAAGACAATGTAACGGATTGTAATTAACTTGCGTTAACGAAAATAGCTGGCCACCAATAGATTTTAAATTGCTTGTTTTGCCCTGTGCCACTCCAAACACCATGCCAGTGACCACGGCGGATATGCGGGCGTTTGCGTGATGATATACGACTATCGCCACTGCCTAAGCGCTCATTAAACGTGCGTATCTCACCACCCAGACGCTTACCGATATCATAGATTGTTGGTTTATCCGGCGGAATAAAAACGCCTGTTTTTTTGTTGACGCGGTATTTTGGCAAGCGCAAAGCATCTTTGTTGACCGGCTCGCCTTGGATGTTTGATATATCAGGTTCTTCAGCGCAAAGCCATAGCAGCATAGATAACAGCATCTTTAGCATATCAATATCTGACTTTGCATAATTCAACGCCACAATAGGGTCTATGTCTTTCTCTGCTTTATAGGCATCATTTATAGACTGCTCAACCGTTTTTCCATTGTCTATCGCCATTTCGATAATTGGGGCTAAATCATCCGAGTTACCACCTTCAATATTAACGTATAACTTTAAAATCCTTTGGTATTTTCCATTCAAAAAAACCAAGTCGTACAAAGCCCAAAAACCTATTATTTTAAGCGCAACACCTTCTTTGACAGTTTCCATGTAGTTCAATGCAGACATATCCATATAGACACACCATTCTGGCAACCTTGAGAAAATATCTACTGGTGTTTCTACTGGGACGGGCGATTTAACGATATCTTGGATAATATCTTTGTCTATCGCATAGATTCCAAGGCTATTACGCCAAGCGCCAAACACATGAAGGTCGCTCATATACTTGTGGGTAGAATATCTTAAATCGGCTAGATTATTCGTGCCTACCATGCAGTATTCCTGATAAACACTTGGCGAAAATCTAACGACTTCATACATGGGGCAAAACACCCCGTTTTCAGGCTTATTTAAAACCTGCCATTGCTGCATCTGCCGGTAAATTTCTTTGGCTTCGGGATTGGCTTTGTTAAAAGCGTTCATCTTTTCAAAAGGGTTCATGCTTCACCTCTCATGGCTTGCTCAAGCGCCGCCAAAATGGTGCGCTTATCGCCACCTTGGGATTTTAACCATTCAAAAATTTTCACCTCTCTTTCGTCATCAAGGTAAAAATCAACATAAACCTTCGTTGCTTTTCGCTTTTCTTTATAGCGACCTGTTTTAGCCACATTTCTATTTTCGTTTGACATAGGGCTTATTCCTTGTTAATATTTTTTCATCTAAACGCCAGGCGTCGTAAGATTGTCACTTTGTTTAGTGTGTTTACCACCGCTTAGGTGGCTTATTGAAAAACCCCATGACAGCACATCAAGGGGTTTTGCTTTTTTGGCTGGCGATTTTAGTAATGTTCGTCAGCGTTGTCATTCAGCCAATCATAGTTATTTTCCACGCCCATTCCTTCAAGAATAGCCATGACCTCATCAGCATTTAGATTTTCATAAGCAAATCTTTGACCTTCTTCATCATTCCAGTAGGCTCTGCTTGGGCTTGGTATAGAGGCATTGCATGATTCGTCGTTGCCGCTTAATTGAATCATAAATTTATCATCAATCCCTATATTTGCAGAGTAGCTGCGCACTGTTTCGGTTTCTGTTTCAGAGATAGCGCGCTCAAAAGACTGTTTAAAGAATTGAATAGCCGTGATTTTCATAATCCACCCCTTATTCAGCATAAACATAGTAAGAAAAATCACCGTCAGCATTGGCAATGCCAGCTAAATCAGCTAAGGTGAAATAAGCTGAGTTACGTTGGTTGTCATCTTTGCTATAAAATGCGTATGCTTTATTTCCAGCTAATAAAACATTGGCTTTGCGGATTACCATGCCATTTTCACGGGCAAATTTACGCGCTTGTTTAACAGCTTCATTTTGGGTTACATAAGTCATTTTTACATCCTTATTTAGTGTGTTTGATTAGGCATCAAGTGAAATCAGCACATTTCGTCTTGATGGGTTTATAGTAACCCACGTTACCAAACTAGACAAATAAATATTTGTAAATTTGTGTAAACCAACAAAAACGGTAAATCGGAACACCCCCAAAAAAAGCTCGACAAATACGGCAAACTATCCCTATCACTAAACCATAGGGATTGCCCATGAAAACCAAATCACCAAATCTTGCGTTTTTACGCGAAAAATACCAAATCGCCAAGTCACTTGGGGCGCCAGCGCTTGCTTGTAATGCTGTCTTGGTTCCTGACAACTTCCCAAACTTGCAGCTGCTGTTTCAGAACTTCACCCGACCCATCATAACCAACAATGATGCCGCTGACGTGGATTATGCTTGGGGATTGGCAGCGCATACACCAGGCGTGGCTAAAACCAATTATGAAACATCCGTGACCGCCATTGAAACAGAAACAGGGCAGGTTGCCAATTTTGCACAATGGCTTGTTGATAATGGCGGCGAAATACCGTCATGCACTGTGATTTTTGGTGGTAGCGATGGCACTACTGCAACCGGTGCGATTTTGTATAAACTCGAAGACGTGGCAGTTACTTTTGATGGCGGTGGCGATATTGACGCATCAAGCCGTTCACAAATTCTCACTGTCCAAGGCAATATGCGCTATATGTTTTTTGGCAAAAACGCTAACTTGGGCGCTGCTGGCACTCAAGCTTTTGCTTCATTGAATCAAAGCCTAGCAAACAACTCTGGTGTTAGTGGCGCGATTGATGGCTTGGTTCAGCTTGCTATGAATGGGTTTAAATAATGCAGCTACAGCAAGTACGCTTAGAAAATGGGGTTAAACAATACCCCATTGCAATTACTGGCACCATTCGCCAGTTTTGCCAAACGCTATATGACGAACTGCTAACGAGCGGTTACTCACTGCTACCTGATGATATCGAAAATATTGCGCTTACCAACGTCAAAAAATTGGCTGGGTGGGCGAGATTAGATGCTCAAATGTTAGACGATGATAGCATTGACCCCGCTTTTTTTGAGCTGACTTTAGATATCAGCTTATTGGCAGATGAGTGGGTATTGGTTGAGCCGGTCATCCGCGCGCACTGCGACTTACTACAAGCAAGGCGCATGGAAGGCAGTCAAGCCATGGGTGTTCAAGCGTTTGGCGTAAGCAGTAGCGAAGCCAATCAGATATACCAGGGATTGCTTGAGCAGATGAAAAAAGAAGCCTTTATTCACGAGCCGTTTAACATTGAATTAGGTGATTAAAAAATGAATGCAAAAGAAGGGTGGGAATTATGAGCAAAAAAAGACCGTTTAAAAGACCAGAGCTTACTTTGAATCAAGTAAACCAATTATTTACCATCAAAGAGGTAGTATTCACTGAAATTGCAGACACTATCATACATTGTCTTATTGTTCTTGAACATGATAATCATGTTAGTGGTGAATCTGACTATGGTTCACTTATCAAAAAAGTTATGAATTCTAAAAAAATTAGCGAGCCCGATGTATGGAAGCATCGTTATGAATGTAAAGAGTTTGCAAAACAAAATGCTTTTGAAAAAGCATTTGTAAAACTGACTGAGTATCACAAAAACAGAGTTTTTAAAGCCGTTACGGGTAAAAACCTTTCCAAGTAATAAGGTGATTAGAAATGATAAATCTAAATAAAGATAAGCAAAAAACCCATGAAGAATCCGAAAGTGATGAAGGCTACATAAAATTTGAATTCAACCTAAGCATTGACTTTAATTTCATTGCGTTGATGTTACTTGCAGGTTTTATTTTTTGGATTAAACATCAATAGAAGGGTGAAAGCTATGAATTTTGTAAGAATAGAAAACCACATGATTAATCTTGACAAGGTTGAAAGAATATCAAAATCTTGCGACAGCGCGCCATTTCAAATCGTTGTTAAATTCTTTAATAATCCAAATCAAGTAGCAATACCACTAGAATCCAAAGAAATAGCTGAAAATTCTTTTGAATTGATTGCGCACAAAATAGCACAGGGTAAATAGGTTTCTTCAATGCTTATCTACCTAGACAATAACCAACAAATAAGCGGAAGTGATTTACTATCCGCTATTTTGCGTTATGACCTGGTGCCGATACCGGTCACTTTAGAATTAACGGTCAACGCTACCGATATGCTCAAAAATGAACTGGTGGTTGGTAAAAGCCTATTGTTGGCCAATGGTGTCGAGCTTGCTATCGTCAAGGTGCAGGCTTTTAATAACAACGCCATCAAAGAAGGCAAGCGACTAGGCGCGCTGGCAGTGATTGCAGTGATAGCGGGATGCGAGCCGCTATTAGCCGTTACCAAAAAAGCCACCATTCGAGACGGCGTTAATTTAAGCGAAATTTATCGCAGTCTTGGGGCAAAGGCGCGGTTTCTAAGCGATATTAAAATCAATCGTTTTGTATGCCTAAAAGGACAGATGCCGACCAAAGCAATCGCCTTGGCGCTACAAAAAGAATCAGCCGTCATTGTGTACGATAGCGAGCTACGCGGATTTACGGTAAGGCGGATTAATGAGCTTGTTAATCAGCAAAACCCAACGCTATATGACCCATCACAGGTGCAGTGGCTTAGCAATCCTAGTATGGTTGCCAGATTAAATACCAACTTTTTGTCTATCGATAGCAATGGCAGCGACGTACTCGGTGAAGTCACGAGCGGCAAAAAAGTAAACTACATCCCAAGGGTGGATAACCGCGAACTAAATAACCTTAAACGCATTTTGGTGACGCGCGGCATTATCACCCGTCCTATTGATGAACGACTGCAAGCGGGTAAGGCGGTATTAGTGAATGGCACGCAGTATGTGGTACTTACTAGCGCCATTCGTTTTGATACGGGTGCCTTGGGTGGTAGTGCAGTGACCGCAACCAAAGCATGGCTTGCAAACATGGTGGAAAAATGAACCCTTATCTTCATCCAGCCAAGCTTATCAGCTACAACCAAACTGACCGCACCGCGCAGATCAGCATAAAAGGCTTAACCGATGGCGAGCCTGACGGATTAACCGCAATGCTTGCTTATCCCATTGGGGATGATGACCTCGACACCGAGCGCGAGCTAAACCCTGGTGCGGATGTTTGGGTGTTTTTTGAAGCGGGTGACATGGCATCACCCGTCATTGCTTTTTATCGCAGTCATGGCGAAGGGCGCGCTATCACCGATGTGAGGCGCATTAGGCAGAAAAATATTGAGCTTTTAGCACGCTCGACTATCACGATTGACGCAAAAAACCTTGTCGATGTTAGAGCGGATAAAATCCGCTTAGAGGCTAGTAATATTGAGTTTATTGGTGACATTGCCCACACCGGCAACCAATCCACACAAGGCTCAGTAACCGCATCGGTTGACGTGAAAGCGGGTAGTGTATCATTAAGCAAACACACTCATGGCGGCGTTGTGGGTGGCAATAGCAGCACCAGACAGCCTAACTAGGAAAAAAAATGAACCTTGGAAAATTTTTAGCCAATACTTTAATCACTCGCCGAGAAGATGCGCGACAAGAAACATTGCCAAATATTCATCGTGATGTCGATGAACGCTACGACGCATTAACGCAATTTGAGCTTGGTACTTACGCCACCAAAGAAACCGCCAGACGCACCCGCAAAGAAATTTATACGCTATGGGAAACCATGCAACAAGACCCGCAGGTAGGCGAGGCGCTGGGATTGCAAGTAACCGCCGCTTTAGGTGGTCATGAAACAAATGGCGATGTGATATTTATTACCCCACATGAACGGGTGCGCGGCAAAGGTAGTCGAGCCAAAGCGTTACGCGAAAAAGTAGAGCGCGAAGCCAAATTGATTACGCCTATGTTGAATGAAAACGCCTTTATGCTGTCTAGGCAAGCGATTGGTTATGGTGATAGTTATGCCCGCATTTATACCTACAAGCGCGATGGTGTGGTTGACTTGATGAATAGCGAGCATACCGCACCGCCATTAATTCAGTCGTTTGAGCAAGGTGGGCGCACTATTGGCTTTTTTTGCTTGGAAATGGATAACTGGACTAAGGTTGTCTCAAAACTAACACCAAACGAATTGCTACGCATGAAAATGCCTAGAATCATCCCAGTGCCGCAGATACCAATGGCTGAATGGCTTAAAACCATGATGCTAGAATACGACATTCAGACCGATATGCCGATTGTGCCATCCGCGGTAGGCGGTTCTTTTTTGTATCAAGTCGAAGAACCCTGGAAAAAGGTTATGCAAAATCTATTGGCGATGAATAATCAGCAAATTGCCGATAGCGTCAAGCAAACCTTTTTGACGGTAAACATGGAAGGGATGCCACCTAATCAGCAAAAAAAATACAAGCAAGGCTTGGTTAAGATGCTGCAAGGCTATCGAGACAGAGTAAAAGCGGCATTTGATGGTGGCGAGGAAATCTATGCCACCAATTACCATATTGTACCAACCTGGGGTGATAAACAAACCATCAATAGCCTTGGTGACTTAGGCGGTGGCCGTCAATCGCCATTGAACACAGAAGTTTTGATGATTAACCTTAGACGCCTAGCGGGTGGCTTGGGAACCGACTTATCGCTCATAGGCTGGGCGGATATGCTGGCGGGTGGGCTTGGTGATGGCGCGGCATTTCATACGTCCGCACAAATAATGCGTCGCTCGACATGGATTCGCCAATCGCTTATTGATAGCTATAACAAGCTCATGGCGCAGCATTGGGCAATTAAGTATAACGAGTATTTTAAGGATGGCGAATATCCTTGGCAGTTTGATTTCTACAGCGACCAAAGCGCAGCAGCTACCGAGGCATTAACCAATAAACAAACTCGTCTTAACACCACCATGATAAAGGCGCAGACCTTGCAGTTGTTGCGTGACCTTGGGTTTAGTGAAGCAACATTGCAAACCATGATAGAAAAAGACATGGGTGAAGATTTTGATACCGCGAAAAAAATTGCAAACGACCTGGTAAAAACCAGGGAAACAGCCGCAAGTGATGAGCATGGGGGCGGCCAAGGCGCTGAACCTACTGACAGCCAACCTAGAGACGAGCCAAACGATAGCCCAGATGATAGCATTTACATGGGAGATGACGATGAAAATTATTAACCATCGTGTAAATCCGCTTGAGGTGGCTGGGCAGGCGTACTCATCCTATCAGCGTAATTTGGATAACCTACTGAGTGACACTAGCAACCTTCAGTTAAACCTACAGCGCACCATATCGGGCAAAAAAGCGGTATTGACACCGCAATCAAACTTGCTTGAGCCCAGTGCGCTATTAACCATGCGCGAAGCTTACAATAACCTGTATAGCTATGGGGCAATTAAGCAATGCCATTATGCCGTATTTGCCAATGATATTTTTGGGATTCAGCAACGTGCAGGCGTGGTGATTCCTTGGTTCGCTCAAGCCTTCCCTATGTCATGGTTGGCCACTGAGGTTGACTACTCGATAGGTAGCGCTGAGAGCGAGAGCTTTCAAGCAGGCAGCCACCAGTTTAATTATTTGACCCAACAAAGCAGTGATACCATTGACGTGACGTTTATCGAAACTAACGGCGGTCATATCGCAAAATCAGCCAAGCTATGCAAAGACATCGCTATGCCAATCGATGGCACAGTCAAAGAGCCTTACCATTATACTTTTGCGCTATTTGTTATGGTGTTTGGTGGCACCCGCGACCTAAGAAACCCAACGCTTAAAGCAAGTTATCTTGCAGCTGTCAAAGAAGGTAGTATCAATTTATCGTCAACTGGGCGCAGCGAGATAGCCAAGACACAAGTAACCTTTCAGAAAATCCGGCCATTTTCTTTCAAGTGATTTTAGTGGAACACCCACCAATCACCTGACTATATTACCGCAAAATAGGCATATTACTGATATCAAGGATATATGCCCATGCAATACTACCGCAAACTACAATCAGCCCATAGCAATCAAACCCTAACCATGCTCGATGGTGCCCAAACGCAGCGTTATGGGCGTCTTGAACGTGGTGTCATCCAGGGCGATTGCCGCAACATGCAAGTAATTATTGCCGATGAAAAAGGCTTTGATGGCTTGGGTTTTGATGCCACTATCGGCAGCCAAGACGATAGCTATGCAGTCGTTAACTTATTTGATAGCGTTAATCGCTATATTGACTCGGTGGCTATTGCTGGGGCAGATGATGCTGACCACGCCATCCATTTAGCATTAAGCCAATTTGACTACTTAGAGCCTGCGTATGCCACCTTGGTTGCTAATGAGGGTGACGGTAGCTTTGAGCCATCATTTGATAGCTTGTGTTGGGAGTCCGACACCATTGGCAAATTAATGAATAACCGCAGCCAAGACCGCGGCCATTACTTACCAATCATCACCCAAAAAATGCTAGTTACTGAAAAAAACCGCGTTACTCATAACGATGTTTTATGGGATGGGGTGAACCTGGTATCGCATGAGGGTGATTACTCACGCCTATTGGTGGATATCCAAAAAAATGACAGTCACCATGAATTGACCGCGCAGTTTGACATGGCGGGTTTTTTGGCGAATTTAGACGTAACCGAACTTGGGCTTGATGCCTTGATGGACACCAATAACCGCCTTGACCTGATGAAAGAGCGTTTATTTCGCGCATTGGCCAAACAGTCGGTAGATGGCTTGAGCGTAACGGATGCCGTCCTTACCAAGCCATTTAAAAAAGCAGGCATGGCTAACGTGGCAATGCAGTTTAATTTATCCGATGGTCAAACATTTACCATTTTGTTTCATAATCCTGATGCAGACCCCAAAAAACTGAGCCCGCAAGACACAATGGTATCTTGGAAATGGATGCTCAACAAACGCGATATCACTGCCGCTGTATCACCAAAAAACGGTGAAAACGTGCAACTAGCACCTTTGGCCACCCGCATGATGAAAGTTGCCAAGGCTAACAGCAAGCGCTTTGCCGCTGCTCAAAGTAAAAAGGCGCAAAATCAGCAAGCATTGACGGATGCCCAAAAAGAAGTGGATGATAAAAAAGCCAAGCTTGATACTATCAATGCCCATATCGCTGAGCTTCAAGGTGAGCTTGAGAAAGTTAGCAGCGCAGATGATGGCAATACTGAACAAGCCACAACCACAACGGCTGACTTGACCGCCAGACAACAAGCAGCGGCTATGGAAAAATTTAACGAAGCCAAGTCAATCTTGCTTGATAACGGCTGGCGTCAGTTTAATAAAAATTCGCTAGGTGTTGAATATCCCTACTATGCCAACGGCACAGAAGGCAGGATTATTACCGCATACCCACAAGATGACGGCCATGCCACTGTTAAAGTAATAGCAGGCTTGAATGATGATGAAACTGAAAACGTCATTGGGCACGTCATGTCGGATATGGCTAAGGATGCTCAAGACTTAGCGCAACAACTCAATAATTTGGTTAAAAATTGGGTGTTGGATAACGGGCATAGCTTGCATCCTATTATCGAACAAGAAGAAAAATTAGCTCAAACAGATAAACCGCTATCTGAGCCCACCGAGCCAACGCCAAAGCCACAATCAACTGCCCCAACTTCTGAGCTTTCACCCGAAGAACGCAAGCTAAACAAGCTGATTAAAGAACGGGATATGATGAAAGATATTAATAAAATCACCCGCATGAAAATTAGCGATGATGAAAAAATTGCAAAAATCATGGAATTTGGCATAAAGCAAGATACCGCACGCACACTGGCCACAGGTGAAGGCACTTGGGATAAACGACAAGGATTCGCGCCGTATGAGCTTACCAGTATCAATAACCGCATCAAAACACTGCAAGCCAAGGTCGATGCCATGAAAAAAGCGGATGAAATTAACAACAGTCTGGGCGGTGAAGATATGGTATTAGCTGGCGTCTCTATTATCCTAAATAAAGAAGCCGATAGAATCCAGTTAGACTTCCCAAGCAAGCCAAGCCGCGATGTTATTGCCATCTTAAAAAAGAATGGCTGGAAATGGTCGCCTAGCAACCAAGTATGGCAACGCCAACTCACTGAAAACGCCATGAGAAACGCGCGTACAATGGTGGAAGCGTATGCCGATGATGAAGGAATTGATATGGAAGATGAAACCAATACAACGCCAACGCAGGCAGCCCCTCAAACCCCACCAGAGCCAGAAGGCGGTGATGTGAGTAAGTTAACGCAACTTGATGAAACCACAAGACAACGATTAAAACAAGCATTTACGAATGGTGGCTTAAAGGTAAGCGCATTGACCGATGAAGCGGCTGCGCTTATGGCGTTAGTAATTGACCGCGCAAACGGAACTATTACCGAAAAAGATTTAGGTAACTTGTTTGGCTCAACCAATCGGTTGTTTGATGGAAAGCCGTTGAATGATTATTATCTTAAAGGCGATTATGCTTTAAGCCAACCTATTATTGATGGGTATAACAAGGTGTTGAGTGAGCTTGATAACATCAATAGCGCCGAAATCCCAAATTATATCTTTGTAAATGCAAAAAATGCCAAAGTTAGTATTATTGCCGATACCAACCCAGATGCCGATTACCTTCAAACGGTTATCGATGGCAGTATTGGGCTTAGCACTGACAACATGAAGCAAGTAATCACTGAGATTAAGCGCATTGCTAAGGCTGGCGCGGTGGATAAAGACCTGCTTAACCAGGCAATCGAAGCTTATCAAACATTCGCATTATCAGTGAAGGTGGCCTAACATGGATGCATTGGAAAAATTAGACCTACTCGAAGAACATGCCGACCTTGTGACTCAGTTGCAAGGCGGTAGTATTGATGCGTTAGACAAGCTGGATATGCTTGAGCGATTGGCCGAAATTATCGCATTGCTGGGTGGTGCTAGTGATACGCCAAGCGCTGAAGATGACGAACCAAGCGACTTGACCGCAGCATTCGCCAAATATGGCCAGATTAATGATTTCAATGAACAAAAATTTAAGGCCTTTTTAGATAGTAACCCGACTTTTGGCAATGTAACGTCAGGGATTCAGCATTCGTTTCATTTTAGCAGCAAAGAAAACTTTTTGCGCTTATTTGTGCTGTTTTCTTTGGGCAAAGTGGGCAAAATGTATCGTGAAATCTGGCGGTTTAGCGACCCTCAGCGCAAAGTTGGCTTAAAAGAAAAGGTAAACGCGATTTCTTTTGCGACCCAGGTTGAGCTTAATGGAATATTTAGTAAAGGCGGCCATGCTACCGGCTTGAAAATCCAGCAGCGCCGCGGCTATTATGCTATTGATTTTTACACCGATAAAAACAAAGCCGATAAGCCAGATACTAAAATCTTTAATGCCAAGGATTATATCGGTAACGATGGTGAGACTGGCGATAACGGCGCTCAACTGACCTATGAACAGTTGGTAGCAAAAACCACGTCATTTTTGATTAAAAAATTAAACTACACTCAAAATGTAAGCGATGATGACAGCCTGTTTACCCCGATTCAGCCTGGCGAAAATAGCAAATCAAGCGCCTATGGTGACGCGATAATCTCATTTTTAGCCGGTGAGGTGATATTATTTGACGTCAAAGAAAAGGACTATAACAAACCTGTAGTATTGGCCAATACTGATGACTACGATACGCCAGAGGCATTAGCCACGGCGATACATAATGGCTGGGTGGCTTGGATTGAGCGAACCTATGGCAATCGGCAAATTTACAGTAACCATGTTGTTAATAACACCAAATCACCGAAAGGTTTTTCGCTTGAGATACGACAAGCCGTTGAAACCTTTATGGATGCTGATGGCGATAGCGACCTAGCTTTTAGTCACCAACGCGGCTATCAGTCGGCTGATGAAGTTGGATTATCACCGATATTTAATGAAAAAACTATTGCATTTGTGCGTGCGCTAAAAGTGATAGATGATATTGCTACAGCTAATGACTATAACATTATCTATGGTGATTTCAGCCAAACATTGCAGCCATCGATATTTGATAGTGCAAACATCGAAGGGGATTACGGTATTATTGCCCAAATTGGTACCGCGGGTAAGATTGCCCGTGTGGGGATTGATAAAAACGGCAATATTACCGTATATCCAGGCGCGAGCGGCGCTACTGTGGGTAATGATTCAACGCTCAACTATACCGCTAAATGGGCGGTATATAAGGCTATTAGCCAAGCATTGGTTGAAGACACTACCAATAAACGTGACGAACCACAAACACCAGAGCCAACCGAGCTTGAGAGGCTATTAGATGACTTACGCAATGAGGTTATTGCTGTAGATGATATCGACCTAGACCACTTGGCAGCGTTGGCGGATAATAGCAGTGAAAACGAGGCATTAAACCAAATTCGCAATATCTTAGATATGGAATTGGTAGCAAAATGGCTGCAGCAACTTGATAACATGGCGGCGTAAATGGCAAGCACCATCATAGAGCATGACACCAATGGTCAGGGTATCGATGCAGAAGTAACCAAAACCGCGCCGAGGGATAACATTCAGCTTACCTCACTTGGCATGACTTCGCTTGAGGGCGAAAATAAGCTAAACAAGCATTTATTGGCTTATATTCGCCTATTCGAGCCCACCGCCGAAGACCCATTTCAAGTATGCGTTTTACTTGAAGATGCGGAATTTGCGCTTGAAAATCAATACTCAACGCCTTTTGAAAATTCCAACCCAGAAGGGCGTATGCCTAATCTCATGGGTATGATTCAAAGCGGCCAGATGGCAGTTGGTATGGCTGATATTATGGACGCACAGCCCGCCGAGGGCAGTGTTGTTTCAGCCTTAATATCCACTGTGGCCAAAGCGGGCTCAACAGTTGCCGAAGCCATAGGAATGAAAGAGGGCGCTATAGAAACGCTTGAGAGCTTAAAAGGCCGCAGCACGTTCACCAAGCTAAATAGTCAGCAAATTTACACCTCATCCAACAGTGTAAAAATTAGCGCTACCTTGGTGTTAAGCGCCTGGCGAAACGCCCATTTGGAAGTTGAGCGAGCCTTGCAAAAACTGCAAGAATGGACGGCTTCAAAATATCTATACGATAGTACGCTTATCGCCAACGTGATAGAAAATGGCGCGACTGGCTTATTCGCCTCAGAGATACCGCCTACCGTCAGTTTGACGTATGGCGGTAAAACCTATGAGCCTTTAGTGATTGAGAGCCTATCTGCGCCAATAACCGCGCCAATGACCGCCGACGGTAGTCGCATTGCGGTTAAATGCCAGGTTTCTTTCTCATCGGAAAAAGCATGGGATAAGAGCGATGTTATAAAACTCTATGGCTAAAACTTTTGGGAACAGCTACCAGTAAGCGCTCAGTTATGCATCAAACTATCCTCATGTTACCCATGGGGATTTTTTTATGTTCAATATCGAACCAATCGCTTTATTAAACACCCAAGTTGTTTTATCTGAAAACAGCATGGAAAACATCATGGAAACCGCTAGGATTCCAGAGGAGTTAAACGAGTCACGCTTGTCTAGTTTAATCAACTTTATTGGCAATGACCCTTTACTGGCGGGCAGGCTTACTGTCCAAGAGCGCTATTACCTTCTGCTTAATTATTTTATTTTATCAAACAGCCCATTTAGCAGTACTGGCGATTGCAGCGAGTATTTTTTATCAACCGATATCGCATCGGTGCCTAATCAAGTCCAGATGCAGACCGCTTATATCACTCATCTATATGGCAATCACGCGGTATTGCTCGAAAAACAATGCGAAAACGCTTATGACTGGCTATGTGGCCAAATGGCCTTGCAGTGTTTTGGGGATTTAAGCTTTTTGCTTGACCATAACAATGAAGACAAGTCGCTATGGGTGTGGGAAAAAGTTACCGCTACAGACCAACAGGCGCTATCGGATGCAATCAATCATCGATACGGGCTTATTAAAAAACTCACGCCTGATGAATTTACCCGGCTAACCAATATGTTTTATGAAGGTTGCGACCAATTAGCGCACTTTGTAGAGCTAAGCTTAGACAACAAGGGCATCGCCTTGGTTAACCAAGAAGGTGATACGGGTGACGGTGCTAACCGTAACGCCCGATTTTGTGCCTTTGATAATTTATCAGAAGTCATCAAAAACCTTGCTCGATGTGTTATGGAAGGATGTAATCAATCTGATGGAACACGGCAAAATGAGCATGAGTGAAGCACTTAAAATGAACGTATCACATTTTTATGAATATCAAACAA
Source organism: Moraxella sp. CTOTU48717 (assembly GCF_032057165.1). Classification (NCBI taxonomy): domain Bacteria; kingdom Pseudomonadati; phylum Pseudomonadota; class Gammaproteobacteria; order Moraxellales; family Moraxellaceae; genus Moraxella; species Moraxella sp. CTOTU48717. The sequence goes on from NZ_DAMBBC010000008.1 coordinate 66,969, forward strand.
CTGAGGCTATCACGTTAAGACAAGCGCAAATGGAACATAAAAGCAAATCATTAACGGCGATACTTCAGCGCCTAGACCAATTAGCCATGCTGATGTCTGGGTAAAAGGAATTTACTATGCCGCATAATGTCATAGCCATTAAAGCTGCTATGGTGTCGATAGTCGGTAGCACAGGTGGTATCGTGCTATCCGCTGCATCCGCCATAGCGATAACCGAGCAATTAAACATTGCTCAACCTTTCATGCATTTGCTAATCCCTACTTGGCTTGGGTATGCAATCGCTATTTTACTATCCTTGATTGGCGCTATTGCGTCACAGTTTACCGATACCATCCAGCAGTCGGTCATGGGTCGAGTTAAAAACTTCTTTATGGGTTTTTTGCTGGGCATTATCGGCGCGTTTGTGATACTGCCAAACTTCACCACCAAAGCACCCACCATGGAACTGATGTTTGTGACATCACTGGCGTTTGCCTTTAGTGGCACCGTGTTGCTACATAATATTTCTGTTATTTTGCATAGCGATATGCTCAAAGATGGGATGATGAACGCGGCGGGTGAAGCGGGTGGTATTGTCAAAAATCGATTCTTTAAAGCATTAAAAGTGTTTTTTGGTATGGACGATAAAGGGGGCGATTCGTGATGGATTTTACCAATATCGACTATGTGTTAAGTATCAATAGGCTAACGCCCATTGTTGCAATATTTTTGACGTTAATTGCGCTTTTTAGCAGAAGATACATCACGAGAGACTGTGTATCGTCAAGCATACTGCATCTAACAATCATTTTTTGGGTGATGCTTGTCTGGGCGGACTGGGGCAGCTCAGTATTTCACCCATCAAAACAAACAGTGGTAGCGCGCTGTTTAATGGTAGTTATTTTATGGCTCACGGTACTACTCATCAAAAACTACTCAAAAATATTTAGACGCCTAAAAAAATCACTCAATGATGCCCTCGCAAAATTTGACGCATTAACCAAGCTATACGAGCAATTAAAGTCAGACAATCAAGCATTGTCTGATGAAAATAAGCAGCTGAAAAAATTACTTCACGAAGAAATCATCCAAGGGGGATGTCATGAAAACAAGCAGTAAAGGAAAGGCGATTATCAAGCAATATGAAGGCTTTAGAGCAAAGCCTTATCTGTGCCCAGCAGGTGTGCCAACTATCGGCTATGGTGCGACATACTACACCGATGGGCGCAAAGTGACGCTAAAAGATGCACCGATTAGCGAAGCGGATGCAGATAAGCTACTCGATAAAATGCTTGTCAAGTACGAAGATGCGGTGAACCGCTATGTGCAAGTGCCAATTACCCAAAACCAGTTTGATGCGCTAGTCTCATTTTGCTATAACTTGGGTCAAGAAGCCTTGCGAAAAAGCACACTACTCAAAAAGTTAAACAACAAAGACTACAAGGGTGCAGCTGACGCCTTTTTAAACTGGGTATATGCAAGTGGCAAAAAACTGCAAGGTTTGGTCAATCGCCGCACCGATGAGCGCAAGTTGTTTTTATCCTAGGAACAATCACCAAAGATTGGTTCGCCATCATGCCAAACTATGCCTATCATTCAATCGAATATAGGCATTTTTTATGAGCACAATTTCTGACATCAAATTACTTTTGGCAGGCTTACCCGCGCAGACCAATAAGCGCTACTTTTCGCAATTAGCTGAAATCAAAACAATGATGCAAAACTTAGCGACTCAGCCGTCAGCGCCCACCAAAGAAGATATTGATTTTACCACCAAGCGCATCAAAAAATTGGCGCAAAGCGGGGCTGGGGTTCGCGTCACTGATATTGACTGGGATGCCTTGGAATTCAATGAAAGCATCGCCGAAAAAACCATTACCAAAGCAAACATCATGGGTAATTTTGATTTTGAAACCATGCGTGATAATGACGTTGACCCAAATGTTGGCTATGTCATCCAAAAAATATTAAATACCGTGGCAAGCAAGCCTTATTGGGATATCGCAGGGTACTTGGGCACTTGCAAAACTACTGGCCTATCCAATGACAGCATTGCCTCATGCCAACAAGCCGTCCACCAAAAATACAGCACGTCCGAGCAAGTAAAAATGGCGAGAAAAGCCTATGTTTTAGGTGTCGAGTCGCTAAAATCTAGGCTTGAAAATAAAACGAAGGTGATGGATGTTTACGAGGAGTTAATGGAAATTGGCCGCGAAATGAATGGCCTAATGTATGCCAGTGAAGACTATAAAAAACTGAATGATATAACCCAGCAGATAAATGATAAATTTGAGGTAATTAAAAGCCTAGGACGGCAGCTTGAGACCGAAACGCATAGTGCTATTGGATGGAAAAATATAGTCTTCGAAGACAGAAAGTGCTACGGCGTTAGGCTCACTCACAGTACTATTTGTACAGTTTCGTTCGCCTGCCTTGTATCACTTTTATGTTTCTGTGACTATAGAAGCGAAACCCTGGCATACCTTCAAGAAAAATACCCACAGCGCCAAATTGTCGGTAGCGGCTACTTTATCGCCGATAAGTCCATCGTGGATGAATACAACCAATTAATTGAACAAAGCAATCAGCTTAAAGCCACTCGCTTTATGGAAAGCCTTGAAAATAACCCTTCAAAACTTGCTTGGATTAGCCTTGGTGAGAAGTTTTGGGCGATTGCGGGCAATACGTCGCGTCCTTTCGTCAAAGAGGTCAACGAGGCGCTCAGAAAAAAATACAGTGATTGGGGATTAGTCATACCCAAAGAAATGATTGACCCAAAGACAGGCAAGACCAAGTTAATAACCAAGTCAACTTTTGAGGTTCAAGTCGCTGACACGATAGAGCGCATTAGCGACAAGCAAGTGACCATTCAATCGCAAGATGACTTAATCAATATGTTTGGCTTGCGTGATGTCGGGGCGGGCAGTTGGTCAAACAAGAAAAAGGATGAGCTGCAGTGGCACATGCAAAAATGTGGTGAAGCCATGGTCGATTTAGGCGATATCATCGGCATAGACCCAAAACTATTGGGTTTTGATGGCCGGTTAATGCTGACGTTTGGTGTCGGTGATAGAAAAAATGTAAGGGCGCACTACGCTTCTTCTACCAAAACCATAAATATGTCAAAAATGAAAGGCGGTGGTAGTTTTGGCCATGAGTGGTGGCACGCGATTGATAATATTTTAGTAAGCATTTTGAATAAAAAAGAGATGAACACCCGCGATTTTTTATCATCGACCCCGCAATTAGCTGGAAACAATGACCGATTAGTCGATGCATTTCGTTTCTTGAATGTGGTACTTACTCAGACCAGCAACAGCCAACCATTGGCCGTAAAAATACTTGACGCGCATGTCAAAGAAGCGATTAATGCTTTTGAGAACCCAGACGCAAACAATCCTTATGCAAAAACGGTGATTGGTTTTGGTAATCAAGAAGATGCGTTGACTTACCTAGGCGAGCAGGAAAAAGAAGCAACAGGTTATCAGTCGCTTCTGCAAATTCAAACTTGGAAACAATACGTCGTTTTATATTACAACCAGGATAAAATTGGTCAAACCGTTACATTGCCGATTGGTTATGGTATGTCGCAATTTAGGGCAAATGCCATCAAGCTCGATGGCGGTAAGGTTAAATATTGGGCATCGGTGCATGAATTAGCTGCAAGAGCGTTTGCCCATTACCTGGATAAAAAACTCATCGATAAAGGCCAAAAAAGCGGGTATTTGACCTATGCAACAACTGGTGATGCGTTCCCTTCTGGCAAGGAATCCGAGCGCATCATGAAGGCTTTTGATAATATTTTTAACATCATCCGAGAGGAAAAAATCCTTGAAAATGCGGTAGCTGATAAAGCGCTGATGGATAGCATTTTTGGTTTCTCAGTGTAGGAACACTGCTAAATAAAGCCATTTAGTAATGCCACAATAAGCCTATTAATCCCTCATTGATAGGCTTATTTTTATGGATATCTCACAAGTTAAAAAACTCATTGAAAACCTACATTCACTGCCAAACGGTAAATATTTTAGGGCGCTTGCTGAAATCAAAACAGTGATGGCACAAAAAGCGGTGACTACCGAGCAACCAAAAACCTATGGCGATGTGATTGTCATCAATGAATCCAACGAGATTTTGTTGGTTCAGCGCAATGCCAATGATGATTTTATGCCGAATAAATGGTGGATGCCAGGCGGTAAAATCGAACAGGGCGAGAGTAATGCAGCAGGTGCAGCGCGTGAATTATCAGAAGAAGCGGGTATTCATGCAAACCCATCCGACCTGGTATTTGTTGAAAGCAAAAACCTAGATAACGGCGGCACCTCTTATCGTTTTTCTTTATCCGTCAAAGATGACGTTACTATCAAATTACAAGCCCAAGAGCTGCAAAATCATACATGGGTCAGCCGAGGGGATTTATACCGCTATGACCTTTTAGGCAGTGATATCGACCTAAAACAGTTAATTGATAAGGCGCTTAACCCAGAGCCACCCAAAACAGCCACAACCGAAATATTTAACCGCCAGGGCGTTAAGCCTACCAACCGTAACGGCAATGTCGATGTCAGAGCGCGCCAAAAAGCCAATGACGAAGCAATAGCGCTGCTTAATAAAATCCAAAACGAAGGCTTGACCCGCGATGACCTGACAACAGAGCAGCTCGAAACGCTTGCCAAATATACCGGCAACGGCGGTGGCGTGGTCAATCACGAGGGCAAAAAAGGCAGCCAATACGAATACTATACCCCCATCGAACTAGCCAGCAGCATGTGGGATTTAGCCAAAGAATTAGGCTTTAATGGCGGCACGGTGCTAGACCCAAGCGCGGGCACGGGCGTATTCACTGCCACCTCACCCCAAAATGCGATTGTTGATAGCGTGGAACTCGATGAAGTGTCTGGTGGCATTGCCAAAGTCTTAAATGACGGCACACGCAGTCATACCGTGGTTTCGCCATTTGAAAAAGAAGCAGGCCGCATTGCCGATAATAGCGTTGATATGGTGATTACCAATGTGCCGTTTGGTCAAAATAGTGACCGCGGGGCAAACAAGATGCTTGATAAAGCCTATCAAAATGAAAGCCTAGAGAATTACTTTATTTTGCGTTCACTTGAAAAGCTTAAACATGGCGGATTGGCAGTATTTGTCACGCCGACCAATATCGTATCTGGGAAACAGCAATCTAATATCAAGTTGCGCCAAAAAGCGAGCCTAAAAGCCGAGTTTTTAGGCGCATATCGCTTGCCAAATAGTATGTTTGACGAGACAGGTGCGGATGTGGTGACGGATGTTATCGCCTTTCGCAAATACAGCGAAGATGCTACCGCCACTATCAATGATTTATATGACAATGGCAGTATCGATACGCTCACGAGCGCGGGCGTGTTGTTTGATGATTTTATCAGTGGCAAATACTTTTTAACCGAGGGGAAACGCTTTGTATTGGGCGAAATCCAAGAGGTCACAAACAAATATGGTGGGCTGACTGAAAAAGTATTCACCACCAAATCTAATGCCGATATTGCCAAAATGCTGCGTAAATTCGGTGATAGTCGCATTAACTGGGATTTACTAAACGCATCCGAGCCCACACTCATCGAGTACAAAAACGGCGATGTTGTTTTTCAAAACGGTAAGCAGCTGACGTACCAAGATGGGGTGTGGGTAGAAACCGAAACCGAAGTCACCGATACAGACCGTCAAATGCAAGACCTTTTGGCAAACATGAAGGACGCCTACACGGTAGCAGTCAATAATGTGACTTGGGATGATGTCATCAAGGTGTTGGCATACAGCCAAAACACAGGGCAGCGCGGACTCATTCCATACAGCCTTGAAGACTTAATTACCAGCGCAAGAAAACAGGTGGGCAATGAATCGGTAGCATGGCAAGTATTAACGACTGCCAAGGCTATCGATAAGGCGTTTGATTACAGTGGCTATGGGTATGATTATGTGGCCAATGAACCAAAGCTTACCCAGGCTATGAAAAACGCCTTCTTGGATGGTAAAAATAGCAATCTTGTGGGCGATGCCAAACAAGCGCATAAATATATCGCCATGCACTACAACAAGGGCAGCTATAGTACGGCATGGCGCGGCGAGGTTGATAATGAGATTGGCGAGGTGGAATTGGTCAATTATCAAGATAAAATCGCCAAAATGCAGTACGAAAATAAAAGCCTATATATCACCCGCGAGCAATTTAATAGCGTTCACTCAGATATCGACCCATTAAAAAATGATGATTGGTTCGTCAAAGCCAATGGCGATGTCATTCACGCCAATGATTTTTTGGTTGGCAAGCTGTCTGACCGCTTATCTGATATCGACAAAGAAATCGAGAAGGCAACCGACGGTTCTGTCAAAGCCAAGCTTATCAAGCAAAAAACACTTGCCCGCGATGCCATCATTAAAACCAATGTCCGCGCTATTGATTATAGCTTGCGTAGTCCATTGATTGATGCTGAAACCAAAGTTAAGTTTTTACAAACACAGCCAGATATCGGCAGTGCGGCCAAAGTATCGTTTGATGAAAATGGACGGCCTATAGCGGATATCGATATCAAAAATCCCAAGTATGACAAACAAAAACTCCTTAATAGGTTCGGTGATTGGCTCAACAAAGGCACGGTTACACTGGGCGGTATCAGTATAGGCTTGGATGAGAGAGAAGCGCTAGAGTGGCTATCTGACCGTATTAACACAGCCAATGTCGAGTTTGAAACATGGCTTAAAGCCAATGATAAGATTATGGACGCGCTCGATGAGCGTATCAACGGTGATGAAAATCTGTATTTTTCACAAAACAGCGATGAAAGGGCGGTAGAAATCGCAGGCATGAATCCAGCATTAAATCTACATGGCTATCAAAACGCTTTTGTGCGCTCACAAGGGCGGTTTTTTGGCGGCATTAATGGGTTTGGGGTTGGACTGGGTAAAACATTCACCGCACTGGCCAGCGTTCAGCACGTTCAAAATATTGGGGCAAAAAAGAAAACGATTTTTGTGGTGCCTAACAGCGTATTGTCAAATTGGCGCAAAGAAGCCAAACACGCATATACCAGTATGGATGACTGTTTGTTTATCGGCTTGCGTGAGAAAGGCGATAGCTTCCGTGTGTTCTCTAATCTTTATGATGAAGACTTGACCCAAGCCATTGATAAGCAATATCGCAAAATATTTATGACCTATGAAGCGTTTAAACGCATCCGATTAAAAGATGATACGCTTGAATCGTATGCCGATTATTTGCAGAAAACCGATAGCGGCTATGCAGCCAGCGAAAGCAAGAAAAAGGATGAGAAAAACAAGGGGAACCTTGCAGGCGAGATTGAAAAGGTAGTGCGTGAAAGCAATGCGCCATACTTAGAAGATATGAGCGTTGATAGTATCGTTGTGGATGAAGCGCACGCCTTTAAAAACTCAATCACTGCACCTGAAACCGAAAAAGGCATTAAATATCTATCCACGCCCAGTACGTCGATAAGGGGCGATGATGCCCAGGCTAAAATGTGGTATGTGCGTGATTTATCGGCCAACAAGGATGGCGTTCAGCTGCTCACTGCAACACCTATTACCAATAGCCCGCTAGAGATATACTCAATGCTATGTTTAACAGCAGGGCGCGAGCAGGTTAATGCCATGTGTGGCAATATCCGCGGGGCTGATGACTTCTTAAAAGTCATGTGTAATATTGCAGAGGAAACAGTACCAACCATTGACGGGCGCGCGCGCTCACAAAACGTATTCATTGGCATCCAAAATGGCAATATGCTAAGAACGTCTATCAATCAAATTGCTACTGTCAAAGACGCTAAGGACGTCGGTATGAGCGTGGTTATCCCAAGCCGCGATGAAACAGCCACCAAGGTTACGTTAAACAAACACACGGTAGCAGAGCTCGTTAAGATGCAAAAAGCTTACCGTATCGCGCGGTTGCTTGCCAAAGATAAAGTCAGTGATGCCAAAGCTGAAATGCTACTCGACCCAACGCTTGAACCCGCCTACAATGAAATTAAAGAAAAATTTGGTGAAGAAGATGCATTACTAGGGCACCCATTCAACCTTATCCGCAAAATGGATGTCATGATTGCTGATGATGATTTTGGCAGTTTTGCAACCTTCTATGACTTTGACCCAGCGCAGGCCGATTTAGCGCAGAAAGCAGTTGATTTATTCACCAAGAAGAAAATAAGAGAAGAACGAACCAAGCTAAGCGAATTTACCAACCCAGATAACGCGGCTGAAATCCACAAGAAGGACGGCGATAGCTATATTTTGACGGGTTATAAAATCACTGTAGAGGCTAGTATTGTTTATCGTGATGGTCGTGACCGCATTGTGATTGATACCATGGATTCAATCAACCAATCGGTTTTTGAAAGCATCGCCGATAATCTTGGCTTAAAACTAAATGTGACGGTATCTGCTAAAGTAGCTGCTATGCTCGACAACTTCAAGCAAGAATTAGCGAACCCACGCGGCGTAAAAAATGATGGCACCAACAGCCGTGTTGTAAAACAGATTATTTTCTGTGACCATTTATTTCTTCACAATAAAATCAAGCGTCTATTGACTGAGCAATGCGGCATTAGCGCTGAAAAAATTGTAGTCATTACAGGCCAAGTTAACAACGAACCCGATGCGATTATTGACATCCAGGAAGGCTTTAATGGGTTTGATGAAGATAACCGCTACCAGGTCATTATTGCCAATAAAAAAGCTGAGGTGGGCATTAATTTACAGCGTGGCACGCAAGCCATTCACCACCTTACAACGGGTTGGACGCCTGACAGCTTAGAGCAGCGCAATGGGCGTGGCGCTCGCCAAGGAAACCTAACAGGAACCGTGAGTATCTATCATTATGATGCCGATGGTACGTTTGATGAGTTTAAACGCACTATGATTAACAAAAAAGATGAATGGATTAGCAATGTTTTATCGGGCGAAGGTAAAAATAAAATTGCGGTATCTGGCGGTATATCTCAATCAGAGCAAGATGCGCTTATTCGCACGATGGGCGATACTAAAGCAATGGCAGAGTATCAAGCCAAAAAAGATGAGTTGGAAAAACAAGAACGCCTTGCTAAAGCCAAAAAACAGCAATCAATCAATATTGGCATCATCCAGGCGCAGTTTGACGTTTTGCAATATGCCAAGGTTGAAAATGGCTATACCGCGGATGTCAAAAACGTGGTTAATATCATCCGCGAAAATATCAGTAATTACAAAGCTGCTAATGATAGTAAAAAAACGATTGCTACCCGCGAAAAGTATCAGACAAAATACCAGGCGAACAAGGATAGCGCACTGACCATCTTGCAGCGCATTATCGACTCGGTTAGCTACCAAACCAAGGTATGGAATCACATTACCAACAAGTCGGTTGAAGGGGATTTAATCGACATCACCAAGACAGCGGAAGATATCTACCAAGCGATTAAGGCTGATGCTAAAGACTTCCCACCAAATAAAATGGATGACCGTTGGAATGGCTGGGTATCTAAATTCCAAAGCGCGGTTATCAGCAACAGCAGTGCAGAAGTCGTTATAAAAAAAGACAGCGCCTATCAAGCGGATTTTGACGAAAAACTAAATACCGCCAAAAACCTAATCAGGGTCGCTAAAAACGCCGTGAATGAAGTCGGTAGCGAGTATGGTGGCATGGTACTACCGGATGATGCTGACCAGAAAATGATAGATGGCAAGGCTAAAATTGAAGACGGTGATTATATCGAGGTGGGCGCGATTGTCATCGACAATGATAACGATGGCGTTTATGGCGTTATAGATAAAGAGTTGGATTATTCCTATAAGCCAAGCTACACCGATAAAATTTATAGCGTTTCTTTTAGGAACCAAGGTGGCAAAAAACAAGTATTGCTATCCACCCATCCAGATTATCTGGCAGGGGTCAAGGCGTTGGCGAAGATTGAAGATGCGCTTTACGCAACAGGCGTTCTCAGAAAAGGCGAAACGGGTAAATTTAGCGCGGTTATCCCGATGGTGGCTGAGTACCGAGACGATAATATTACTGTTAGATACGACATCAAGCCTAAGTTTAATGTACCTCATCATGAGCTGGTTAATGGCACGTTCCCTTATGTTTTGCCAGTCTCTATTTTGCGACTAGATACAGACTTAACCAAGGCGCTTCTCGATACTTACAAAAAAGATGGGGTCAATATCAATCTTGATGAGGAGTGGTTTAATATCGATGATGATAGCGCGGTTGTTGTTAGAAATAACGGCAAGCAGCTCAACCTATATACGCCAATAACCGACTTTATCGAGAGCAATAATATATCGGTTGATAAAAAAGACATTGATGTCATTGATATCAGTGTCGTTAATAGATTCGTCAAAAAACCAGAAGGCTTTTTGGTTACGGTTCGTGATGCGTTAAATGCACTGCCAGATGATTTTTCTAGCGATGATATTTCAGCGCTTTCAAGCAAGCTGTATAATGACTATGTAAAACCCGATAGCGGTATTTTAGATGGCTTGTCGGATGCCCAAAAAGATATCTTGTCTTATAACGCATTAAGAATAGGTACGAGCAGCAATACAGACGTTGATAGCTTTGATTTTTGGTTTTATCTCAACGATAACGCCAAAAAATATAAAGCCAAAAAAGCAGAAACAGGTAGTCTGCAGCCTGGTGATACCGTTGCTGTAACAGGCGACACTAAAAAATGGAAACAAGAAATCAAAGACTATGCCAGCAAGCATGGTGCGTCAATCAATCGAAGCACCCGCAAATACTTGTGGGATGGCAATAACTCACAATGGCTTGTGTCTTATCAGGCTTATGCCAAGCTAGTTGAAGACTACCCATCCGCGGGTAATGACTTACAAATTAAAAAGGTGGCTTAATGGAATATTTATTCGACAAAGACGAAATCCAACAAAAAGTAGCTGAGTTATCAGCTACTTTAGATGGCGGTGAAAATATGGATGCGTTTGTTGCCCAGGCAGCAGGCGTGATTTACAATCGACTCAAAGACAATATCCAACACTACCGCCAGTATGGGGTTTATTGGTGGGCTTTAAAGGATGTTTTGCGACGCCAGGATTATAACATGGGTGATGAGACTGATGCTGACATCGAGCGCCAGTACAAAGGGGATAATGACGCGCAAACACTCGTCATGGCCGATACTTTCTACCTAAAAGAGTCCGCGACGCACAGCATTGATAACATGGATTGGACGATTGATAAAGAAAGGGATTATCGATTATTTGATGAAGACATGGAAATGCGGGCATCCATCACCGACACAATTTTAGATTACTAAAAATCAAGCAAATATAAAAAATAAAAAAACCTAGCTTCATGCTAGGTTTTTTTATGGGACGTTTTTGCTTTTTTGATATTCAAATTGATATGAAAATTAGACTGGTTGACCCACCATGAACACGCGGTATCAAGGCAGACCCATGTGAAAAAATTGCGATTATTTTGATACTAAAACCATAATTTGATATTCCTTTGATACGATTGATATATTGATGGGTAGTGGGTAACTTGCGCTGGGCTGCTGTGGATAATTAAGTTAAAACCATGCTAATATACGCAGACTAAATATATATAGCAGTAATTTTTACAGTAAATTATTTTGTAATTTTTGGTATCGGCTTTAATTTCAAGGCTTTATTATGGTAGTTACAGTCCGACCACTGGTACCAAATTAAAGCTCCTAATTACAGGGGCTTTTTTTTTAAACTAAAATTGCTGTATAAAAGAATGATTAAGGTATTATTTTTAATTGTTTATCAAGTAAATCTATAATGCTATAATGGATTAAATATTATTGAAATTAAGAGTTAACGCTTTTCTCAATAGTTAATATTATAAACTGATAGGTCATGATGGCTATATCACTTACTTAAATTTACAAAATTTACAAGCGTGTAGCATTAAACTTTTATTACAATTACGCACTATTATTGGTTTACTGTTAGATTTTGCCTTTTATCCTACGAGCCTTTTATCTTACGAGATTGTCACATGTTAGCAAAGCTTATAAAATTATCTCCTATCATTTTTGCACTTTCGTTTGCTGGATGTAGCTCTAAAACAGCGATTATTAGCGGTATGAATGTTGGTAAATTGCCTGAATCAACAGTACCCGATCAACCCGTGTCATTTGTAGCAGATAATGGCATTCGTTTTAATGTAACCGAATTAACGGCAAATAACATTCCAGTACCTAATCTATTAGGGCAGAGAACACTCTCATTTCCGCCTGTCTCAAAATCCGCTGCAACCTATAGTGCAATTGCAAAAGGCGATGTGATTGAAATATTCTTACCAGGATACCCTGAAATCACGCAAGGTGTTCAATCGGGAGGTAATAGTATTTATGCGAGTGGCTACCTAGTCGACCAAAGCGGTTTTTTGCAGTTTCCCATGATAGGGCGAGTGAAAGCTGAAGGTTTAACAGTTTCACAACTCACCAGCCACCTAGCAAGCCGTTTATCTCGTTATCTTAAACACCCAGATCCGCAAGTACGGGTCATTTCCTATCGGGGGCATAAGTTCTATGTCGATGGCCAGGTAAAATCGCCTGGACAGTATGATATCGCTGATCAGCCAGTCAATCTGTATACAGCAATCAGTATGGCAGGCGGTACTACTAATACCTCAGATACCGACAATATTCAGCTGATACGCGACGGTAGCATCTACAACTTTGGTTTTAAATCACTGCAAAATGCCGGGTACTCGCCAAATTCGCTATATTTGAGAAATGGCGATACCATCAAAGTTGGTGATATTACCAATCATAAAGTCACGGTAATGGGTGAGTTTACCAAACCCAGTCCTATCCAAATTCCTGAGAATGGATTAAGTTTGATTGGTGCGATTGGGGAAGCCAATGGTATGGTGCCCACCTCTGCAAATGCTAAAAAGGTATACGTATTAAGAGAAAATAGTTACCAAAACGAGTCAAATATTTATCATATTGATTTAACTTCTATTACAAATTTTTCAGTTGCAAATCGATTTAAAATGCAGCCGGGTGATGTCGTGTATGTAGACCCAACAGGTCTGACACGTTGGAATCGTGTAATCAGTCAAATCTTACCATTCTCTTCAATTACAAATATTGCTAGAAGCTTTTAACCGCATGGAAATTAACGATGTCATTTAAAAAAATTTTAGTGGTATGCGTCGGTAATATCTGCCGTAGTCCTATCGGTGAAGCGCTATTACAGCAGCAGCATCCTAATTTGACTGTAAAATCAGCGGGATTAAGTGCATTAGTGGGCGAAGGGGCTGATGAAAAAGCCATTCAAGTGATGGATGAATGGAATATTGATATTCGTAGTCATCGCGCCCAGCAGCTTACCCAAGAATTGATGCAAGCCTTTGATTTAGTACTGTGTATGTCCAAAGATCAAGAGAGTTGGATGAAACAAAATTACTCAAGCCAACGTGGCAAAGTATATCGGATTGGTCATTGGATAAATGAAAATGTAGCCGATCCTTATAAACTACCTATTGAGAAATTTTATGAAAGCCGCGAATTGCTCAATAAAGCCGTAGAAAGTTGGAAGGATAAATTAGCGTAAATTTTGACGCTAGCGAGTTTTTCGAAATTATAAGAAAGATTTATTTATTCTGTAACAATTAAAATGTATTTTATCGTAGTTTAGAATCAAGTGAGTGAGCATGGATCAGAAAGTAAATGATGATGAAATTGATTTAAGAGCGTTAATCGCAACTTTGTTAAATCATTGGAAATTAATTTTATCAATGCTGTTACTTGGTTTATTAGGCGGTATTTACTATGCCCAATCGGCAACGCCAATTTATAAAACCAACTCATTGATTCAAGTTGATAAAAAATCTACAGGCGTTTCTGCTTTAGGTGAGGATGTTGCCGGTCTTCTAAACGCTCAAGATGGCTCCGCCCAAACAGAAGTAGAAATCATCAATTCTCGTATGATTTTATGGCCTGTCATTAATCAATTACATTTGGATTTAAATGTCAATCAAGTAAAAGACAGTTTTTTAGACAAATTACTGATTAAGAAAAATGTCTTAGTTAGTCATACAGACAATGGGGTGGGTAATTTAAAGGTTGGATTGTGGATAGCTGAATTTAATGTCCCTTTGGCTTATCAGAACAAAATTTTCACTTTAACTGCCATAGACAGCCAAAATTTTAAACTGATCTCTCCTGATGGCACAGAGTTTACCGGTAAAGTTGCAACGGCATCGCGGTTTAAAACCAGTGCGGGTAATATTGATATTCAAGTCACCTCATTAGCCTCGGGTTATTCTTATAACTTGAGTAAACTTACACCGGCTAAGGCGATAGATAGCCTTAGAGCAAATCTTGCGGTGGCTGAAAAAGGTAAACAAACAGGCATTTTGGACGCTTCACTTACAGGTGCTAATCAAGATGAAATCACCCATACATTAACGCGCATCGTTAAAATGTATGAAATGCAAAATCTTGATAAAAGTAGCGCAGAAACGACCAAAACCCTGGCATTTATGCAAGAGCAACTGCCTAAATTAAAAACAAAGCTTGCCGAAGCGGAAGCAAAATTTAATAATTTCCGTGAGCAAAATGCGACAGTTGATATTGATAAAGAAGCGGAATTGGCTGTCACACAAAGAGCGACCATTGAAACCAACCTGCGTGAGCTTGAGCTAAAACGAGCCGAATTATCCGAGCGTTATACGGATGAATATCCAGTATTAAAGCAATTAAATATGCAAATACAAGAGCTAAAAGACAAAGAAGATGCTCTTAAACAAAATATTACCCGTATTCCAGAGGTTCAACGTCAGTTTTTAGAATTATCGAGTGATGTTAAGATTAGCAATGAAATTTATTTAAATATGCTCAAAAATTATGAGCAGCTTCAAATTGTAAAATCAGGTCAATTAGGTAATGTAAGAATTATTGATTTACCCATTAACACTTATGTACCAATTGCCCCTAAAAAGGCACAAATTGTCCTAATTGCAACACTCTTAGGCTTGATGTTAGGCATCGGATTAGCCTTCTTAAAATCATTATTGTTTGCGGGCGTGAAAAATTTAGAAGAATTAGAGAACAATACGGATATTCCGGTTATTGGTGTCATTCCTCATTCATCGCGTTTAACACGACAATTAAAGAACAAGGCTAGAAAGTTTCCATTAGTTGAGCAAATTGAACCTGAGGGAGTTGTCAGTGAAGGTTTTAAATCACTCAGAACTCATCTGATATTCAATGCTAAAAAAACTGATTGTGATATTTTATTAATTACGGGCGCGGGACCTGATATTGGTAAATCATTTATCTCTGCCAATCTTGCGGTCGCTATGGCTATGGCAAATAAGAAAGTCTTGTTAATAGACGCAGATGCAAGGTTAGGTCATCTGCAAGATAGATTTAATTTACCAAATATTAATGGATTGGTTGATTATTTGGTTGATGATACGATTGATGCGGCTAATAGCAGCTATATGATTCAAACCACGCTATATGAAAATCTGCATTTTATACCCAGAGGCAAAGGGCATAGCCACGCTTCAGAATTGTTCTTAAATGGAAAAATGGAAGCATTACTCAATTTTTATCGACAATTCTATGATTATATTATTATTGATACTTCTCCAGTATTGGGCACTTCAGATACGTTATCCATAGGACAGTTAGTTGATTCAGTCTTATTCGTCACTCGTTATGACGTTTCCAGTGTTCGACAAGTTAATTATGCGATTGAAAGATTAAACAAGTCCAACGTGAATGTTGAAGGTATTATCTTTAATGATGCTAAGCAGTCTCTAATCGGGGCGTACAATTATCATTATGGTTATGATTATAAATCAAAAAACTAGACATGAAAAATCTTCCAATTGAATTTAATATACATGACCCTTTGAGATATCAAAATGAAGAATAGAGTAAGTAACTCTAATCAGTCAATAATTTTTAAAATTTTGTCTAATGCGATAGAGCAACCTAGATGGATTAAAATAATTGGCTTAATCTTATTAGATTTAGTTGCATCTATATTTACTTTACTCATAGCAATTGCCCTACGGTATGGAGATTTTGAACCGCATGTCAACCCAATAACTGTCGTATTGTTTGCATCGTTACCTATTGTAATATTAGCTTTAACGCATTTTTACAGTAACGTACTACGTGTTTTCCAAGACCAAAGTATGCGTGTCGTGCTGACTGTTTTGTTGGTTTGTATGTTAGTAGGGCAAATCCTGATATATTCTGATGAATTGCCTGACATACCTAGAGCAGCCCCTGCAATTCATGTATTTTTGCTATATATGTGGCTATGGATTAGTCGAATTATTATACAATTTTTAGTTAATAACATACTCTACGAGACTAAACATCCTAAGGAAACTCAAAATGTTTTAGTCTATGGCGTGGGTAATATCACCAAAGATTTACTTCACGTGCTACAACAATCAAGGAAATATCAGATTGTAGCTATTATTGATGAGCGAAAAACATTAGAGGGTTCCCGAATACTTGGAGTAAAGGTTTATCCCAGAGAGAAACTACGCGAACTCATAAAAAATCTTGAGATTAAGCATTTATTTTTGGCATTGCCTAATGACTTAAAACCTCTTAAAGATAATATCATCCATAGTCTTGAGGATATGTCAGTCCAGATTAGCCAAATTCCAAGTCTAGATGATATTACTAGCGGTAAGTTGCAATTATCAGATATAAAGCCAGTAGATGTTCTGGATGTATTGCAGCGTGAGACAGTAGCCCCTAATCAACAATTATTACAAAAAGATATTAGTGGTAAAGTAGTAATGGTGACGGGTGCAGGTGGGTCAATAGGCAGTGAACTATGTCGTCAAATTATTAAACAGCAGCCCAAAGAGCTAATATTATTTGAAGTATCTGAATTTGCCTTATACTGTATCCAACAAGAATTGATAAAGGTAATTGAAAGTCAATCAGGCGTAAACATTGCTTTGCATGCACATTTAGGTAGTGTTACGAACCAAAGGTTACTTGAAAATCTCTGTAAAAAGTATCAAGTGGAAACCATCTATCATGCAGCGGCCTATAAGCATGTGCCAATTGTAGAATCAAATCAGTACGAAGGTGCAGTTAATAACTTTATTGGTACATATCGAGCCCTGCAAGCCGCTATCAATACTCAAGTTCGTACCTTTGTGGCGATTTCCACTGACAAAGCGGTTCGACCTACCAATGTCATGGGCGCTACCAAACGCATGGCAGAGTTGGCTTGTCAAGCATTAGCAGCTAGTCAAACGACTACGACTATCAGTATGGTACGATTTGGCAATGTATTAGGATCCTCTGGTTCGGTCGTGCCTTTATTTAACCGACAGTTAGCGGCAGGGGGTCCTCTCACTGTAACTCACCCTGATGTAACTCGCTATTTTATGACTATTCCTGAAGCTGCTCAGCTTGTAATTCAGGCAGGCGCAATGGCTGAAGGGGGCGAAGTGTTTGTCCTAGACATGGGTGAGTCGGTTAAAATCGTAGATTTAGCAAAGCGTATGATACGCCTGAGTGGTCATGTGGTTAAAGGAGAGGATACTGACCCTAATGAAGGTATTGCTATTGAATTTGTTGGATTACGCCCTGGTGAAAAATTGTATGAAGAGCTTATTATCGGTGGTGATAACATCAGTCAGACTGATCACCCATTGATTAGACAAGCTCGTGAACACTGTTTTGATAGAGCAACGATAGAGCAATTTTTAACAGAGGTTACTAACCAGTATAAAACTACCCAAGATATTGATTGGTTAAAATTACAATTTGAAAAATATGTTGAGGGTTATAGCCAACGGCAACAGCTCAATAAAAAAGTTATGGTGTAACTCATGTCTTCAAATCGCACCATTTTTTCTAACGCCTTGATTCTTTATCTATAGATTGACGATAGTCTAAAACTATAAATATAAATCAATAAATTCGCTTGCTTGAAGGAGTAATGTAATTGAAATCAAACGGAAATGAAAAATTATACCATGACAGTAAAAAAATAATTGTTAAGTTAGTCATTATATATTTTTTCTAATTATTAAAGCTTTAAGAATCTATGTCTAACAAAAAAATATTAAGCAATACTATCGCCTTATATTTTCGGCTTCTGATTACATTGTTTGTAAGTTTATTCACTACACGCATTGTGTTGAAAAATTTAGGGGTAGAGGATTATGGTCTATATGGCACTGTTGGCAGTCTCATTGCTTTAATTGCATTTTTACAAAATGCATTAACAGGCGCAACTAATCGTTTTTTCAATATTGAAATGATTAGTCGGGATTTACCTAATATTCGTAAGTTATTTCATACTTCTTTTGCAATACACTTAGGAATTGCAATAACTATTTGTTTATTCCTAGAAATACTAGGTAAGTTTTTACTTAAATATTATATTCATATTCCTAACGAAAAATTTGCAATCGCAAATGATGTCTTCAACTTATCGGTGGTTTCTCTATTTATTATAATTGTTACAATTCCTTTTGAAGCCTTACTTATTGCAAAAGAAAATTTTAAAGCTTATGCATTTATTTCTATATTTGAAAGTTTAACGAAACTGGTGATAGCTTATTTATTAATATTAACTAGTGAAAATAGGTTGATTTATTATGCCTCTGCATTATTAGTTAGCACTGTATTAAGTCGTTTAATATATATTTCTATAACTAAAAATTTATATAAAGAAGTAAGCCTAACAGCAGGAATCGATAAAAATTTTTTAAAACAGATATCAAGTTTCATTGGTTGGGACTTGTATGGCAATTTTGCTGTCATTTTAAGAGACCATGGCACAACGCTTATCATGAATAACTTTTTTGGATTGCTAATGGTAGCTAGTATGCAAATTGGAAATCAAATTATGGCAGCAGTAGGAAGTTTTGCTAATAACATTTCACTAGCTATTAAGCCGCAAATGATGCAAAGTTATGCAGTAAATGATAGTTATAGAATGAATAAATTAATTAATTATTCTTCAAGTTTTTCTTATTACCTATTACTGATTTTATGCGTCCCAGTTATTGTGAATATAGATTATATCTTAAAGTTGTGGTTATCTACACCGCCTAAATATGCTAAGGTTATTACGATTTTCATTTTATGTAATTTCATGATTACTGTTATATTTAATCCGTTAATAAGTTTAATACATGCTACTGGTAATATAAAGTCAATAAGTCTAATTACCGGTAGTATTATCTTACTGACACTTCCTATAATTTATCTAACTTTTAAAGCGGGGTATCCTTATTATTGGGCTTATATTATTTTAATTATGGTTAATATACTAGTAAGTTTAGCAAACTTATTGATAGCAGCAAAGCAGGTTAATACATTTAATATTTATAACTTTCTTAGTGCAGTAGTATTAAAATTAGTTACAGTAACGCTTGTCGTAGGGTCAGTGCTATACCCATTTATTTACGTATTTAAGGCTAATAATTTCTTAGAATTCGTTCTACTTAGTTTTGGGCAAGTTATCATAATATTGTCTTTTATATATATTTTGGGTATTACAAAATCAGAGAAGAAAATATTAATAAATTATTTCAATAGTAGACTCCCTAAAAAATAACTCATAGAGTATTCCTTATGGTTACAAAAATTTTATCTATCATCATTCCTGTATATAAAGTTGAAATCTTTATTAAAGAATGTATTGAAAGTATAACATCACAAATAACTGATGAGATTGAAGTAATTATTATTGATGATGGTACGCCAGATAACTCAATTGATATTATTAGGCAATGTTTAGAAGCATTACCGGCAAATTTAGCAGGTTGTTTCAAAATAATTCATCAAAAAAATCAAGGTCAAAGTGTTGCTAGGAATGTTGGACTAGATATTGCTAGTGGCGAGTATATTGCTTTTTTAGATGCTGACGATCGATTATCTGTAAATTATTTCAGAAGTTTCTTAGAAATTATCAGTCAACATAAAGTTGATGTAGTATGTCTCGAGGCTCAGCGTTTTATGCAGATTCCAGGAGATACTAATCATACGATTAGCATAAGTGAACATGAAGGTTATTTTAAAAATAATAAATTAATACAAAAAGAGATTTTTAATAATCATAATTGGTATTCTTGGCTGTACATATTTAAGAGAAAATTATTTTTAAATCAGCGATTTATTCCTAATATTTATTTTGAAGACATTATATTCATGACTGATCTAATTATTAATGCTAGAAATCTCTATATATCTAAAACTATATTTTATTATTACCGTACGAATAATGATAGTAGCTTGAGATCATTAGAAATTAGTAATGTAAAAAAACAACTAGCAAGTTACGAATTCGTAATCAAATATTCATATCAAAAAATACTAGATAATGATTTATATTCAATAACTTACGTTAATTGCTTCGCTGACTATGTGAGTAGTAGTATTATTAAATTTAAGTTAAAACATTTTGAATTAATTAGAACTTATATATCATTAAAAGATAAAGACAATAGAGTTAATGTGGACTTGGTTAAATTATCTGGCTATCGGAAGTTCTACAATCATGGATTAATATTTATTGAGTGGGTTTGGTTAAACCATCTACTCAATAAAATCAAAGTAAAAAAATTATAAAATGACTATATTTAAATCCAAGCAGTTTAGTAATTTTTATATAGTTAATGTTTTACAAAAAGTAAATTTCAAAGTTTAATTTTTCCCGAATATATATCGAAATATTTATGAATATGTTTGAACAGAGCAAAATAAATGAAATAAAATTTTCAGTCATTATTCCATGTTATAATTGCGAAAGCTTTCTAATCGACTGTTTAGATAGTATTTTTCAGAATGAGTTATCCAACGATATTTTTTTCGAAGTTATACTGATTAATGATGGCTCAACTGATAATTCTTTAGATATTATGAAAGAGTACCAAAATAAAAAAAATAATATTACTATTCACGACCAAGCCAATCATGGGGTTTCGACTGCAAGAAACAAGGGTATTAGTCTCGCTAAAGGTCAATATATTTGTTTTATAGATGCAGATGACTGGATTGAAAAAGATTACTTTGAATCACTTAAATCTTGTTTAAATAATCTACCAGATATTATTGAATTTGGCTATTTTACCGACAAAAATGATGAATCAATACCTTCCAAAAATAATAGAAACCTTGGTAATCGTGAAAAGATAGAAGCGTTTTTGGTTACCACATCACAGCAGGAAGGCTTTTGGTTCTGTTATACAAGAGCTTTTCGTAGAGAGTTTTTAATAAATAATAATCTACAGTTTAACAAATCTGTCAAGTTAGGCGAGGATGGGTTATTTATACTTGAAAGTTTTAATCTTGCAAAAAAAATCGTGAATATTCGAAAACATCTTTATCATATTCGCATTAATAACCAATCTGTTACTCAAATTAAATTCAAACCTAACTTATTAAATCAAATAGAAAATCAATTTGCCATTAGAAAAAACATTCATCTATCAAATATTGATAAAAAATTGATAAATAAAGATTTAGCTAATTATTATGTTAATCATAGCTTAATGTTGTTGTTAAATAATGCCGCGAATAATCCAGAAAAATCTTTTTTTAAAAAGGAAATTTCTCTGATTAGAGACTCAAAAATTTATAAAGACCTATTTAGTTATTATAGTTATGACTGGTCTTCACCTAAAAGAAGCTTAATTGTCAAGCTTTTTGAAAAAAGACAATTTTTAATTCTAGAAAAAGTTTTGAGGTTAATATACTCGTGAAGATATCAGTAATCCTACCTGTGTACAATGTAGAAAAATACATTGCGAAGTCTATCCAATCGGTTTTGAATCAAACACATACTGACTTTGAGCTTATTGTCGTCATCGATGGTTCAAAAGATAACAGCGAGGCTATCGCTAAAGAATTTGAGACAACTGATAAAAGGGTAAAAGTTTATACCAAGCCCAATGGCGGATTATCCGATGCCAGAAATTACGGACTTAATATTGCGACAGGCGATTTCATCTACTTTTTAGACTCGGATGATTGGATAGAACCCAATTTACTTGAAGATAATTTAAAAATTTTAGAAGATAAACAAGTAGATTTTGTCGTCTTTGGTTTTTACCAAGACAATGTAGATCTGCATGAACAATTAGTTGAGGCAATCCCGCATATTCCTGAAACTCCAGATTGGATAAACGGTGAAGCTATCTATTTTACACCCTATATGCTTAATATCTTGGGTTATGCTTGGAATAAACTCTATCGAAAACAGTACTTAGACAAACATCAAATCACCTTTACCAAGGGTGTGTCATTGGTAGAGGACATATTATTTAATGCCAAAGTCTATCAATATGCTGACAAAATAGTATTTAATCCAAAACCTTATGTGCATTATATACAACGCCCAGTTGTGACATTGACCAAGCAATTTCATGAACAAAGTTTTGAGTGGGTCAAACTAAAGCACGAAGGATTACAAGAGTTTTTAAATGCTTGGTCATTTGATAATAAGCAAGAAATTTTAGCAAGTAACCTTATTGGTGGGCTGCGTTATTGTGTGTTGAACTTATTCCATTATAAAAATCAATTTAACTTTAATCAAAAAATCAAGTACATAGAAAATATGTTAAACGATGAAGATTTGATTAGTTATACCCAATTTTATAATCCCAAAACAAAAAACGATAAAATTTACTATCAACTAATCAAAATGCGTGCCAAATACCCCATTGCGGCATTGGCACAAATCAGAGGTTAAGATGAACTTAAAACAATATATTCCTTTTGACGTCAAATATAAATTGCATTTTTATAAAGCCAAGTTTAGCAAGGCTCAATTTTTTGAGGATGCGAATTTAACTAACCATCAGAAAAAGGCTTTTTTATTCTTAGCGGCTGATTATGGTAACCTTGGTGATGTGGCAATTACATATGCACAAACCAAGTTTTTGGAAGACCAAGGCTATCAAGTGATAGAAATACCTATTAGCAAGACTGCTGAGGGTATTTGGTGGGTAAAAAAATACATTCAGCCTAATGATATTGTCACACTTATTGGTGGTGGTAATATGGGTGATTTGTATGAGCAGATTGAGACATTACGTCAGTTAGTTATTAAGCAATTTCCAAAGCAAAAAATTATCTCTTTTCCTCAGACTTTTGATTTCTCCGAATCACAGTACGGGCAAAAACGGCTTAGCAAAGCTAAAAATACCTATCAAAATCATAATAAATTGACATTGGTTGCACGAGAGCAAGTATCTTTTGAATTGATGAAAGCGAATTTCCTACAAAATAATATTATCCAAACACCCGATATCGTATTGACCTTAAAAGATGTGATCACCCAATCACATAGGCGAGGTGCTGTTATTTGCCTAAGGGATGATAAGGAAAAATCAATCGATAACACTACCTCTCAAAAAATCATTGATGGCTTAAAGCAATACTATAACCAAGATATTTGCTATCGTGACACGCATATCAATGAAAATAATTTAAGCATTGAAGCTAGAAAAAAGGCGCTAAATGATATTTGGCAAGACTTTGGGAAGGCAGAAATCGTGGTGACTGATAGACTACATGGGATGATTTTTGCTTATATTACTCAAACCCCTTGTATCGTACTTACCAATAACAATCATAAAATCAAAGGGACTTATCAATGGATTGAGGGTTGCGGATATATTAAATTCTTGCCAGCGTTTGAAGAGGAAAGATTTATGCAGTATTTAACTGAGTTGCAATCGATACAGCCGAAATTGCTAAATCTAAATTCTTTTTATGAGCCTTTAATCAAGGAACTATAGATGAAACGTATCCTTCACGTCATTGGTAAAATGGACAGAGCAGGGGCTGAGACCATGCTCATGAATCTCTATCGAAGTATCGATCGCTCGAAATTCCAATTTGATTTTGTCACTTTCACGACTGACAAAGGCGATTATGATGATGAAATCATTGCACTAGGTGGGCAAATTATTCCTATTGTGGCTAAAGACTCAGTTGGGAGAATGGTAGAGCTCTATCGTTTTTTAAAGATTCATCCAGAATATAAAATCGTGCATTCTCATGTATTACTCAACAATGCATTCCAACTGACAGCGGCATCACTTGCCGGTGTAAAAATGCGTATCTCGCATTCGCATAACACCAGTAACGGGGGCAAAGGCACGATACATTTTGCTTATGAAAAACTTGCCAAAAAAGCCATTAACCGCTTAGCTACCCATAAAATCGCCTGTGGTAACGAAGCTAAGACATATTTATATGGTGATGATGATAATGTCATCATTTTGCCTAATGCAGTTGATGTAAGAGCTATTCAAAATACAGTGAATGAAAGTAAAAAAAATCCACAATTTGATAGTAATGTAATCAACATTATTCAGGTTGCACGATTTATGCCTGTCAAAAACCACGCGTTTGTCTTAGATATTGCAGAAGCTTTGAAAGAGCAACAAGCCAAATTTAATATCCATCTCGTAGGTGATGGGCAGTTGCGTCATCAGATAGAAGATCAGGTAAAAAATAAAAAGTTAACCGAAAATATTAAATTTTGGGGTGTGAGAAAGGATGTCATCGAACTAATGGCGAATTCTGATTTAATGATATTACCATCGCTTCATGAGGGTTTTCCAGTGGTGTTAGTAGAGAGCCAGGCAGCAGGATTGCCTACTCTAGTTTCTAACACGGTTGCCAAAGAAGTAGATTTAGGTCTTGGTTTAGTTCAGTTCTTACCCATTGATAATGCAGAAATTTGGGCGGAAAAAGTAATGAATTTTGCTAAATTCAGTTTATCTGATGAGCAAATATTTAATACTTTATCCCAGCAAGGTTTTGATATCTATCAAAATGCTATTGCGCTTCAACAACTATACGAAAGTTAGTGGAGGATAACCAATGACTCAACCTACTAATAACGCCAAAAAATTTGCTATTAGCAATGCTGTGGTGAGGAAACTAAAACTACCCAATAGTTTACTGGATAATCAGTTGTTTGCTAATGGTGTTTATGGGGCTTATTCAGGCTATCGGCATTCAAATTATTATTATCACCGTTATCTTAATAAAAAGGTATGCAAGGATGCGCAACCTTTAAATTTTAAACCTTATGAATTTAAAGAATCTCAGTTTGCTGGGTTTGATTTTGCGCCGACGATTGGTCTAAGTATTATTATTCCTGCTTATAATGTTGAAAAATTTATCGTACAGTGCTTAGATTCGGTAGTTAATGCGTTAGCCGGTTTTCAAGATTATGAAATTATCGTGGTTGAGGACTGCTCAACAGACCAAACTCATCAGATTTTAGAAGATATCCAGCACAATTATAAAAACTTGAAATTGCTAATCAACGATAAAAATTTAGGTGTATCTGCTTCTCGCAATATAGGGTTAAAAAATTGCCAAGGATTATATGTAACTTTTATTGACTCTGATGATATGTTAGCGTATGGCATACTGTCGCAAGCCATTGACTTAGCTGTCAAAAAAAATATCGATATTGTCGAATTTAACTTCACCCAGTTTTTTAGAGAGTCAGATGTCAATAAGTTTTTATCGACAGATTATAGTAAAGAAGGGCAGAATACTTTTTTGGAAATGACAAGTAACATTGATAATTATGCCAAGGGTTTTGCATGGGGTAAGATTTATCACCGGGCATTATTTGAGAAAGTTCGATTTCCAGAAGGTCTTTATTGGGAAGATGCAATTATTAGTAATATTATTTTACGTATAGCAAAGACTTATGCAATTTTAGACAAAGTTGGTTACTTATACCGGAGTAATCCTCACTCAATCTCTAATTCTTTAAGTAGAAGAAATCTAGGCTATGACCAACTCTATATTATTCAATATTCTCTTGAAATTGCTAAAAAAGTTAATCTGAATATGGATAGCAAGTTTTATAAACGTCTATTTTTAGAAGCGTCTGTATTTTTGAATAATAGGACAGGTTATTTGAATGATAGTGATTTAGACTATATGTTTACACAATTAGAACTAATTTTTGGAAATAACCAATTTAAGTCCCTATTATCTGCGCAAGAAAAGCGAATATTTGATGCTATGAGCAAACGTAATGTAGCCGCTTGGCGTGCTATCGCATTTTGATATTACTGTTGCATGTACTCTAAAAGAGAAATTTGAATTATATGCTAATTGACAATGAAAGTTATAAGTTTATTTTTAACTCTCTATATATATTTACAGCTTACATCACTATTTTGAGCGCACTCTCAATAGAAGTTAGACATGACCTGTTAGTACAAAATAAGCTAGCAAACTATTTGGTGATATTACCTTTACTAGGTTTGATCGTTATTACTGGCTTTAGAGCATATGATGTAGGAACAGATACTGGTAATTATTACGAATTTCTTTGGTTAGCTGATCAAAAGTTTAAATTTAGTGGTGAGTTTTTATTCCTCTTAATAAGTAAAATCCTTCATTACTATGATTTGTCTTATAGCTCCTTTCTTTTATTTATAGCTTTTTTATTTTTTGGTTTTATTTATAAAGCATCAAAACATTATAGTGAGTTATATCGTGCTAATATTTTAATGACCGTATTTTCGTTTATGTCTTTTTTCTTTTTTTCAAACATGAGTATAAATATAATAAGGCAAGGTTTATCCTTAGCTATTTTACTGTATGCTTTAACCCTATTGCTTCAAAAAGATAATAAGCTAAAAATTGCGATATATTGCTTAATTGCTTTGGCTTGTCATACCACTTCTGTCATTCCTGTGCTATTAATCTTGGTGTCATATTATTTATCTTCAAAAAGTGAAAAATTAATTTATTTTCTTGTGCTATTATATTTTTTAATAGCAATTTTAGCGTTTTTTAATATTGGTCTACTAAATATTTCACCACTTTTGCTGCAAGTATTGGGAAATGAGGGTCGATCTAGTTATATTACTTCAGATGCAGGTGATTATGTTGTAGGCTTTAAAGCGCAATTTTTTGCTTTTAATACTTTTTTTCTATGTATAGCTTTATATATTAGAAAACGTATAACAGAGAACTCCTTAAAAAACCAATATAATGTCATCTTAATCTACTATATTATGGCAAGTTGGTTACTATTTTTGGCATTCCAAATACCGTTTTCTGATAGATGGGGCTTATTTTCTTGGGTTATTGTACCGTTTTTGATTACACCATTATTTTATTCGCCATATTTAAAAGGTAGAATTAGAATTCACTATGTTTTAATGCTCATTTTAATTTATATAGGGTTTAAATTTTATGCAGGATAACAAAGATTTTATCAGTGTTGGTATCCCTTTTTTTAATGCTGAAAAGTTCTTACCAAAGGCTATTGAATCCGTTATTAATCAGTCTCATCAAAATTGGGAATTATTATTAGTGGATGATGGTTCTAATGACGGCTCGCTTGAAATAGCTAGAAGGTTTGAGCGACAAGATAATAGAATCAAAGTTTTTTATGATGGCAAAAATAAAGGCTTAGCTGCCAGACTTAATGAATTAAGTAAGTTATCTAGTGGTGATTATATTGCAAGAATGGATGCAGATGATATTATGCATCCTAAAAGAATAGATCGACAGTTAGAGATTTTAGTATCGAATCCACATATAGACGTTTTAGGAACAAATGTCTATACCATAGATGAAAATAACTTAGTATTTGGTAGAAGATTCAATAAAACTGAAGGGTTGCAAAAGGTTGAGCATTTTATTCATCCTACGATTATGGCAAAGAAACAATGGTTCTTGGACAATCCATATGACGAGAAGGCGATTCGGATTGAAGATACAGAGCTATGGTATAGGGCTAAACATCATAGTGATTTTATGATACTCAATGAGCCTTTACTTTTTTATAGAGAATTTGGTAATAATTATTTCAAGAAATATTTTCTAGCTAATAGTAGTGAAAGCCATATTTTAAACAAATATCCTAAAGATAAATTTTGGGAAGATTTTTTCCGTTTAAATAAAATAAAGGGTAGCATATATTGGTTTCTTAATATTATAGGTAAAGAACAGATTTTAATAAATAAAAGAAGTGAAGAAGTCTTTGACAATAAAATTGCGCTTGAAAAATGGTTAGAAGTTTATGAGTCAAAATAGAAAAATTATTATTGTTGGTACCGTTGCCTCTAGCCTTTACATATTCCGTAAGGACTTAATCCTTTCCTTAATCGATAAAGAGTTTATTGTCTATGCTTTTACCTCTGATAATGACCCAAAAGAATTAGATAAAATTGCAAAATTAGGCGCAATCCCAAGTCATTATCAATTGAGTAGGGGCGGACTAAACCCTTATGAAGATATATCAAACACTATCAAACTATACCAGCAAATAAAAAACATTCAGCCCGATATTGTATTTAGCTATTTTATCAAACCTGTCATTTACGGTACATTAGCTGCCAAAATGGCAAAAGTACCTAAAAAGGTCGCTATGATAGAAGGATTGGGTTCTGCATTTACTGAATATCAGGGTGGATCTTCAATTAAAATGCAAATGGTGCGAAAAGTTCAAATAAGTTTATTTAAACTTGCATTACCATTAGCAGATAAAGTGATTTTTCTAAACCCAGATGACCCAAAAGACTTATTGATTAAAAATAAAATCAAAAATGTAAATTGTACTGTGCTTGGGGGTATTGGTTTAAATTTAAAGGATTACGAATTTACTCAAATTGATTTACAACAGCCCATTAAATTTATTTTTATTGCGAGGCTTTTAAAAGAGAAAGGTATTTTTGAATTTGTAGAAGCTGCAAAAATCGTAAAACAAAAATATCCTCAAACCATTTTTACTGTATTGGGCAGCATTGACACCCAGTCTTTAGGCGCAATGAAACAACATCAACTTGATGAGCTAATTGCTTCAAATCTAATCGAATACCCCGGGCATGTGAACAATGTTAATGAATGGATAGCCAAAAGTCATGTTTTTGTTCTACCTTCCTTTTACCGAGAAGGTGTGCCACGCAGTACCCAAGAGGCGATGGCAGTAGGGCGAGCAGTGATCACGACTGATGTGCCAGGTTGCCGAGAGACAGTGGTGGATGGAGTGAATGGCTTTCTTGTCCCGAAATGGAATCCCCAAGCCTTAGCCGAAAAAATGATTTATTTGATTGAAAATCCTAAAAAAATCGTCGAAATGGGTCAGGAAAGCTATAAAATAGCCCAAGAAAAATTTGATGCTCGTAAGGTCAATGAGCGACTACTAAAAATTTTAGGAATATAAATGCTAAAACGTGCCTTTGATATTGCTGCTTCTGCCTCTGCCCTAGTGATACTATCGCCAGTACTCGCTATTACGGCGTATAAAGTGAAAAAAAATCTAGGTTCACCTGTGCTATTTCGTCAAACTCGTCCGGGTTTACATGGCAAGCCATTTGAGATGGTTAAGTTTCGCACCATGAAAAATGCGACTGATAAAGAAGGTAACGCGCTGCCAGATAGCGAACGCTTGACAGAATTTGGTAAAAAACTGCGTGCCAGTAGCCTTGATGAGTTGCCAGAGCTCTGGAATGTGCTCAAAGGAGATATGAGTTTGGTTGGTCCTAGACCTTTACTCATGGAATATTTACCTTTATATAGCGCTGAACAAGCCAAGCGTCATAACGTGCGTCCAGGGGTGACAGGTTATGCCCAGGTTAATGGTCGTAATAGTTTGGGTTGGGAAGAGAAGTTTAAGCTTGATACCTGGTATGTCGAACATCAGTCGTTCTTGTTAGATATCAAAATTTTATTGAAGACCGTTGAGAAAGTAATAAAAAAAGATGATATTAATAGTCCAACTGATGCAACAATGGAAAAATTCGAAGGATCTAAATAATGCGAACTGATGAGATTTTATTATCAATTATTATCCCAGTTTATAATGTTGAAAATTACCTAACATTTTGTGTGGATTCAATTTTCAAACAAGGCTTAGATACGAGCCAGTTTGAAGTCTTATTGATAGATGATGGCTCAAAAGATAATTCATATCAAGTATGTTTGGATTTACAGGAAAAGTATCCCAATATTCGATTGTTTAGACAGGAAAACTCAGGACAAAGTGTTGCTCGAAACAGAGGAATTGATGAGGCTAAAGGAGTCTATATTCATTTTGTTGATTCAGACGATTATTTATTATTAGGCGGGATTGGCAAAATATTGAAATTGGCGGTTGAAAGAGAATGTGACTTTGTTGGATTTGGGACTGAATCCGTTAGAGATAGAAAAGAACAAAGATGTGATGAAAATTTGAATATTATTTTAAAAGGTAATGGTTTATACCTTTTAGCAAATTGTCAATATTATAATGGTCCTTGTTGGTATCTTTATAAAAAAGAAAAATTCTCAAATTTTTACTTTATTCCAAATAGACTCTGTGAGGATGGTCTATTTACTACTCAGCTAATTAGCTCAGTAGAAAATGGGATAATTGTTGAAAATGTAATTTATCAATATGTTGAAAACCCCAACTCGACAGTTAACACTAAAAATAGACAAAGACAAGTAAAATTGCGTGATGATATGTTTTTAGCCGCCCAAGATTTTAATAAGTTAATAAAACAACTAGATAAAAATGATGACAATTACACCTTGGCTTATAAAAGATTAAAAAATCGTCAAGAAAATTATATGTTTCTTGCATTAGTGCGCTCACTTCGAACACAGGAGAGTTTAAAGAGTTTGTCTAATAAGCTTGATAACGCCTCTGAAGCATATCCTATAAAAAATTTTGATGGCTACAATAGCAAGCTTAATAAAGTGCTTATTACCATATTTAATCATAAATTCCTCTTTTACCCAGTACAATTTGTTAATAATCAATTGAAAATTATTAAGTGAACTTAAATGGACAATATTTTAATCACATCGGCAGGTCAACGAGTTTCTTTGGTCAAGTCATTTCAAAGGGAACTAAAAAAAATCAGACCCGATGCCAAGGTATTTACCGCCGACTTAAACCCTGTCCTTGCCCCTGCTTGTCATATCTCCGATGGTTATTTTAAAGTACCACGAGTCACAGCCGAAAACTATATTGATGAAATAATAAAGATTTGTGAAGAAAACAATATTAAACTTATTATTCCGACTATAGACACCGAACTTTTAATGCTAAGCAAAAATACAGAAAAATTTAAATCGCATAATATTACTGCTCTCGTTAGTAACCATGAACTGATTCAGAAATGTAGAAATAAACGATTAACCAATCAATTGTTTCAAGACCATAATATTGCAGTGCCGAAGCAATATACGCTTAATAATTTGGAGTTTCCTGTATTTGTAAAACCCTGTGATGGAAGTTTGAGTAAAGGAATCTTTATCGCAAATAGCCAGGACGATATTACACAAGAACATCGCCAAAATGAAAAGCTTATGTACATGGAGCTTATCTCAAACGATGAATTTGATGAATTCACGGTTGATTGTTACTATGATAAAAATTCAACTTTAAAATGTGTAGTGCCAAGGCAACGTCTTGTTGTAAGAGCAGGAGAGGTTAATAAAGCTGCTACTCGTAATAATATTATCGTAGAGCATTTTTTTAATAATATTGCTAAATTAAAGGGTGCGAGGGGTTGCTTGACTATTCAAGTATTTTTGCATAAAGAGCAGCCAATCATTAAAGGTATAGAAATAAATCCAAGATTCGGTGGTGGTTATCCGCTTACCTATTTATCTGGAGCAAATTATAGTAAGTGGGTATTAGAAGAATATTTATTTGATAAGGAGATTGAAGTCTATAAATCATGGGAGCAAGATTTATTAATGCTAAGGTATGACGCTGAGGTACTAGTGCATGACTTCAAAAAATAATGCAATAGTATTTGATTTGGATGATACCCTGTATCCAGAAATTGACTATCTTAAATCAGCCTATCAATTTATATCGGAAAAAATTGCACCAATTGATAAAACATTATATTCCTTAATGATTGAAAAGTATTTTAAAAATGAAAATGTTTTTGATTATGTTGAAAAAACATATAATGTTGATAAATCGCAACTTTTAAACTGGTATCGAACTCATTTTCCCCATCTTAAACTTTATCCACATGTGGAATGTTTTTTAAAAAATTTTAGAAATGATTTTAAATTTGCAATTATCACAGATGGTCGGTCAATAACCCAACGTAACAAAATTAAATCGCTTGGACTCGATTTATATATCGATACAATTATTATCTCAGAAGAGATAGGTAGCGAGAAACCCAGTCTAGCAAACTTTGACAAAGTTAAACAACTATTGAATTGTGAAAGTTATTGCTATATAGCTGACAATACTAAGAAAGATTTTGTTGCTCCAAATATGATGGGTTGGTTAACTATATGTTTAAATGACCAAGGTAATAATATACATAAACAAGATTTTTCCTTGCCTGATGAGTTTTTAGCTGATATTCGTGTTTCAAGTTGGCAAGAAATCGAAAATATCTTTTCAAAAAAGGTTAAATTAATAAGAGGTAAATAAATGTTAAACACCCAATTTTCCCCTTGGCCTAGCTTTACCCAAGAAGAAGCCGATGCCGTTTCACAGGTGCTATTGTCCAATAAAGTCAACTACTGGACGGGCACAGAATGTCGAGAGTTTGAAAAAGAATTTGCCGCATGGGCAGGGACAGACTACGCAGTGGCGCTGGCAAATGGTACATTAGCACTCGATGTTGCGTTACAAGCCATGGGTATTGGCGAGGGTGACGAAGTGATTGTCACGCCCCGTAGTTTTATCGCCAGTGTTTCAACGGTCGTCAATGCTGGTGCGATGCCGGTATTTGCAGATGTCGAAGCCGATACAGGTAATCTCTCAGCGCGTACCATTGCCCCACATATTACCGACAAGACCAAAGCCATCATTTGCGTTCATCTGGCTGGTTGGCCTTGCGATATGGATGAGATTATGGCACTTGCCAAGCAGCATAACTTATGGGTCATCGAAGACTGTGCCCAAGCGCATGGTGCCAAGTACAAAGGTAAACCAGTGGGTAGTATTGGTCACGTTGGTGCTTGGAGTTTTTGTCAAGATAAAATCATGACCACAGGCGGCGAAGGTGGCATGGTCACGACCAATGACAAAGCATTATGGCAAAAAATGTGGGAGTATAAAGACCACGGTAAAAACTACGATAGCATTTATCATAAACAACACCCACCGGGTTTTCGCTGGTTACATGACAGCTTTGGCACCAATTGGCGCATGATGGAAATGCAAGCGGTGATTGGTCGTATTCAGCTTAAAAAAATGGCTGAGTGGACCAACATTCGTACACAAAACGCCAAGATTTTGCGTGATGCTCTAACACAATTTTCAGGTTGGCAACAATTTTTACGCATACCAGATATAGCATTTCACCAAGTCATGGGTGGCGATTCTGTCCATGCGTATTATAAATACTATGTGTATGTGAGACCTGAAAACTTGCCAGAGAATATCAATCGAGATAGTATTTTAAATGCGCTTAATGAGAAAAAAATTCCTTGTTTCTCTGGCTCTTGTTCAGAAATTTATTTAGAAAAAGCATTTGACAATCATCCATCGCGTCCCAACGCGCGATTGACAGTTGCTAAAGAATTAGGAGAAACAAGCTTGATGTTTTTAATCCACCCGACATTGACAACAAATGAAATGCAAACGATTGCGACTACCACGGTTGATGTACTAACCACTCTATTCAATGCCAATACATAAATTGTGAGCCTCGTATGACAAATAAAACGGTTAAATATCTCTCATTGGGTGTGCTACTTGGACTCTCACAATTTAGTCAGGCAGGTCAATTAGTTCAAATTGATAGTGATCTACGTCAAACACTTGAGATTTTAAAAATCAATGGTGTGCTAAATGTTGATATATCAACTTGGCCGATTAGTTCAGAAGCCATACAGACCGCCTTGAGTCAAGCGCAGCCCAAATCAGACAATGACAAACTGTTACTGGGTAAAGTTAAACAAAAGCTTGAAGCCAACGATGTATCCAAGCTACAAATAGTAAGCAACATCAATGGTGACGAGCGCGCTGTGTTTAGCGGATTTAATACAGAAGGCAATACGGTGACGCCTTTGGGTGTTAGTGTGTCACATAGCCATGCAGGTGATAACATTGATTACAAAATTCAAGGCACCTTAAATGTCGAAGATGATGAGCCTAGCAAGTCGTCTAATCTTGATGGCAGCTACCTCGGTACCAAATTAGGCAATCATCGCCTTGCCTTTGGTAGTATTCCGGTATGGTGGGGCAACGGCGTTGATGGCAGTTTAATTCGCAGTGATGCGGCTAGACCTGTCACGGGCTTTTTAATGCAGCGTGCTAATAATAGCCCCATTAATTTTCCTGTATTATCAAAATTGGGTAATTTTAATTACCAAATAACGGCTGGGCAATTACAAGACTATAAAGCAGAGCCTCACACCAAATTGATTGGCATGCGAGCGAGTTTTGAGCCGCATGAAGCGTTTCAAATCGGCGCATCGCGTTCATTGATGTGGGGGGGGGATAATAAGTCCGAAAGCCTAAAGTCTTTAGGTAAGGCTTTAATCGGCACATATGATAATGGCGGCGAAGATGAAGATCCCTCAAACCAAATCGCAGGAATTGATGCACAGCTAAATTTAAAACCGTTGGTGAATTTGCCGGCGAGTGTCTATGGTGAATTTATTGGGGAAGATGAAGCAGGTGGTTTGCCAAGTAAAAAGGCGTATTTGGCAGGGTTAAAAGGTACAATCCCGCTGTTTCAACAGCCTTGGCTCTGGCATGCAGAATGGGCGAATACTTACTATGACCTTGATAAAACCAATACTATTTACACCCATAGCATTTATAAAGATGGTTATTATCAAAAGGGCTTGCCGCTAGGTCATCCGATTGGTGGGGATGGTGAAATCATTAGTGTGGGGCTATCAGGTAATATTAACGCTAACAACCAGCTCGGGTTAAAATACGCCAACGCCAAAGTCAATCAATCTAATCAAGTGATTAATGCTGCCTTCCCAACCAAGCAAGATTTGGATATTGTCGAAGCCGATTGGAAACATAAATATAATGACAAAACCTCGGTTAAACTGGGTATTTGGGGTAAAAAAGACAGCATCAGCGATGATAAAGATGCGGGTGGTAATTTGGTGTTAGAGTATAGCTACTAATTTTGAGTTATAAAAAAAGCCCAAGTAGGGCTTTTTTTATGATTTTACGGTTTAACTTTTACTGTTCAACTTTTATTGCTCGACAAAGGCACGTTCAACCACATAATCACCCGTACCACCCATACGAGGTGATGGTTTAAGACCAAATTCATCGAGTAGTGCTGCCACGTCTTTATTCATAGATGGACTACCACAAATCATTGCGCGGTCATCGCTTGCATTGATGGGTGGTAATCCGATGTCTTGGAATAACTTGCCTGATTTCATTAAATCGGTCATACGCCCTTCATTGCGAAACGGCTCACGCGTGACGGTGGGGTAATAGATGAGTTTATCTTTAACGTATTCACCCAGTAGCTCATCTTCAAACAAGTCTTTTTCAAACATCTCACGGTAGCCTAGCTCACTCACATAACGTACGCCATGCACCACGATAACTTTCTCAAAACGCTCATACACTTCTGGGTCACGGGCAAGTGACAAAAATGGTGCCAACCCTGTACCCGTTGCTAGCATATACAAATGCTTGCCAGGATTTAGGTCATCAAGCACCAGGGTGCCAGTGGGTTTTTTACTCACCAATAATTTATCACCCACTTTGATATGCTGTAAAATAGACGTCAAAGGACCATCTTGGACTTTGATAGAATAAAATTCGAGCTCTTCATCATAGTTGGTGCTAGCAATTGAATAGGCACGCATCAAAGGTTTTCCATTGACTTCCAGACCAATCATGGCAAATTCACCATTCCTAAAACGTAAACCTGCATTACGGGTAGTTTTTAGGGTAAATAATGTGTCATTCCAATGATGCACATAGGTAACGGTTTCTTCATAAAATTTTGACATAGCGCCCAACCTTGTATTGGTCATAGATAAAAATAAAAGTAAATAAAGGATAAAAAAAGCGGGTTAATATTGACATTCTGGGGCGATATGATAGCAAATTTTTGATGAATTAGTCGAATTTGGGCGTAAAAAAATGGCATAATCATAGTTTAAAATATCATATTTTAACGACCCATTATGTTACCACAACAAATTACCCTGCCGATTATCGGCATTGTGAACTCTCCACTTAAGCAAAAGTTTGGCACACCTCGCCAGCCCAATCTTGTCGATATCAACGCTACTATCAGCATGTTGCCGCCTTACAATGTGCTCAGTGCTTTTGAAGGTATTGCCCAATTTAGTCATCTTTGGATTATATGGCAATTTCATCAAAATCGAATCAATACCAATCAGTCAAATTTTCAGCCAACAGTCCGTCCACCGAGACTTGGCGGCAATCAAAAGATAGGGGTTTTTGCCAGTCGAAGTATGTATCGACCGGCAAATATTGGATTGTCAGTGGTCAAATTTTCACATATTAAAAACAGCGAGGCGGGCTTGAGACTGCATATTATCGGCGGTGATATGGTAGATGGCACGCCAGTCATTGATATCAAACCATATTTGCCTTATAGCGATAGTATCGATGATGCGATTGCTGGGTATGCCAGCCAAAAACCCATTATCAAGTCGGTGCATTGGCATCCAGATTTATTGCAGGATTTATCCAATATTGCAATAAAAACTCAGCTGAATCAAACAGATTGGCAAACCATCGAGCAACTCATTGCGCAAGACCCCAGACCTGCATATCGCCAGCAAGAGCTTAATACCCCATTTGCCATGCGTTATCAAAATGTCGATGTTCATTTTAGCCAAATAGCGGATAGTGTTTTGCAAATTCAAACGATTGAGCTATTAAACTAAGCCGTGAGATGGATGGTATAAAAGTTTTTACCTAGCAATATATTGCTAAACTGTTTCAAAAATTTTTACTTGTTCACAAAATACTGACTATCTAGCGTGATTATTCGCTATATTTTTTTTGATTATTTAGTATGATATGGGCTGTATTTTACTTAGATAACCTTAGGACACCGTATGATTAAACTGGGCAAAATCAGTCAAGCTATGATAGGTATGCTGTTAATGGGCATCACCGTAAGTGGTATCGCTGACGATAAAAATAACGATACTATCGCAATCGATATGTCAGAATTGTCGACCACCAAAGAAGAAGTGGCGGTATTACAAGTGTTATCAGAAATCTGCCCACCTATGCTGAATAAATCGCAACAAACAGGGTTTAACACCGCTTATAATATCGAGCTAAAAAAATTAATGCCGACCATTAGCGATCCTCGTTTAGCGGTGCAATACTTGTCGTCTCAGCAAGATTACAAGCAAATTTTGAATGAAACTCGCCAATGGACACTCAGTTATCCAAAAGCGGAAAATCTTGAACTGTGCAAAGACCTTGCCAACAGTAAATAACAATTATAAGTCAACCTATCCTATACACCCCCTAACTGATTTAGGGGGTTTTATCCTCTGTTGCCGTAAAACCACCGACTTCAGGCGGTGGATATAAGGCAACTCCGCAATCATGCTTACACACAGATGGTATTTAGTGCGGTGTATTTTGCTGTTCAATGTACTGGCGTATAATTTCAATTGGAGCACCGCCACAACTACCTGCAAAATAACTAGGCGACCACAACGCTTCTCCCCATAACTGCTCTTTAATAGAAGGATATTCTTTTTTACGCAATAACCGACTAGACACGCCTTTCAAGCTATTCACCAAACTAGAAATAGCCACTTTGGGCGGATAAACCACCAGTAAATGCACATGGTCACTTTCACCGTCAAACTCTACTAGTTGCGCCTCAAACTTTGAACAAACTTTCTCAAAGATAACCTGCATGTCTTCTAAAATCTCTTTAGTGAATACTTTTTTGCGGTATTTAGCCACAAAGACCAAATGCACATGAAGATTGTAAACAACGTGCCTACCAATTCTTAAATCGTTTGACATATATTTAGACCAACTATAGAATATAAAAATCTAATTATACTTGAACCCATGAAAACACTCAAGCTACGCATACGAGATAAACACGCAGACCAATTAAACCGCCTAAGCGGTTCGGTCAATTTCGTGTGGAATTATGTCAATGATTTGAGTTACAGACACCTACAAAAAACTGGCAAATTCTTTAGTGCTTATGACCTAAACGACTACACCAAAGGTAGCGGTGAGTTACTTGGTTTACATTCTCAAACTATTCAAGCCATCAATGAAACCCACACCAAATCGCGTCGCCAATCCAAAAAAGCTAAATTGTCATGGCGAACCAACAACCCAAAATCAAAGCGTAAAAACTTAGGTTGGCTACCATTCAAACAATCCGCCATTAAGCACATTGCCACACACCAAACTGGTAAAAAGGGCTTAAAATCTACCTTACAACTATCTTTAGCCAAAGGGCAAAAGCTAGTCATTGATCTATGGGACAGCTACAACCTTAGCCTATATCAAATCAACACGCTGGAAATTGTCCAAGACAGCCGTAACCGTTGGTATGCCTGTATTACCGTCAAACAATACCCTAAAACTACTTGCGGAATGGGTAGCGTTGGGATTGATTTAGGCTTAAAAGACAGTGCCACCGCCTCAAATGGCGATAAACTACAAATCAAGCAAACGCTCAAATATGCCAAAGCGTTAGCCACCGCCCAACGTGCCAAAAACAAACAGCGTGTCAAAGCGATCCATGCCAAAATCAAACATACACGGCAAGACCTAATCCACAAATTCACCACCCAATTAGTCAAAGACAATGCCCTAATCGTGGTAGGTGACGTTAGAACTACCCAATTTAACAGTAAAAAAGGCAAACTAGCCAAATCGGTTTACGATGCAGGTTGGTTTGAACTCAAGCGACAACTGACCTACAAATGCGAGAACGCAGGTTGTCGTTTTGAAATCGTATCAGAGCGATACACTACCCAAACTTGTTCGTGTTGCGGTCAAATAGACAGCAACAGTCCGAAAGGTAGAGCAGGTTTGCGAATAAGAGAATGGACTTGTGCAACGTGTGGCACACGGCATGATAGAGATATTAACGCCAGTAAGAACATTCTTGCGGTTGGGCTTAACCGTCTTGTAGAAGGAATCCCC
The DNA here is from genome assembly GCF_032057165.1 of Moraxella sp. CTOTU48717. Classification (NCBI taxonomy): domain Bacteria; kingdom Pseudomonadati; phylum Pseudomonadota; class Gammaproteobacteria; order Moraxellales; family Moraxellaceae; genus Moraxella; species Moraxella sp. CTOTU48717. The sequence goes on from NZ_DAMBBC010000008.1 coordinate 106,054, forward strand.
TCACTTTAGGGAGGGGAGGAAGTCAATTATGATAAATCGTTGATTTTTAGACCGAATACAGTGTTGAATTACGATTTTTTTTGCTAATATAGGCAATTTGTTTTACCAAGCGTCCAAGCAAACAGGTCGCATTTGATTTGAGCCAAGAGTGAGTGAGATGAAAGCAATCGTAATACCGCAATATACCCAACGTCTGATGGTCGGCACTTTTGTCGTCGCCAGTTTTTTTGCCACAACTGTACAGGCAAATGCTGCCATACAACAGCCTGAACTAGACAATTCTGCTTTTATCCTAATTGACTATGATACGGGTACGGTATTGGCTCAAAAAAATGCCGCTCAGCCATTCCCACCTGCGTCATTGACCAAAATGATGACCAGTTACATCATTGAGCAGCGGCTGCTATCAGGGGCATTAAAAGAAAATGAACCCATCCTCATGACCCCAGAGGCTTGGTGTAAAGGCTCAAGTAAAGAGTCTTGTATGTATGTCCCTGTCAATACAACCGCCCCTGTGATTGATATGTTAAAAGGTATTATTATCCAATCGGGTAATGATGCATCAAAAGCGATGGCACAGCACATTGGCGGTAGCGAAACCACGTTTGCCGATTTGATGAATGAAGAAGCCAAAAAAATTGGCATGACCCATACTCATTTTATGAATGCGACCGGTATGCCCCAAGAAGGCCATCAAGCGTCTGCCGAAGATTTGGCGAAACTTGCCCAAGCGATTATCAAGAACAGCAAAAAGTATTATCCCATCTATAGCCAAAAACAATTTACTTATAACGGCATCACCCAAGGCAACCGCAATGCGTTATTGTTCACCGATCCAACGGTAGACGGTCTAAAGACAGGGCATACCGACGAAGCAGGTTACTGTCTAGTAGCGTCGAGTAAACGCGGTGATATGCGCCTGATTTCAGTGATTATGGGTACTAAAAGCGTGCAAGAGCGCGCAGACCAATCGCGTAACTTACTCAACTGGGGGTTTAGTAATTTTGCCACTAAAATTGCCGCCCCGGCACAAAAAAACTACGGCAGCGTGCCAGTCAACTTCGGTGCTGTCGATAAAGTCAACGTCGTCAGCAAAGGCAATTTACAAGTCCTAGTGCCAAAGTTGGATCAAGAAAAAATCAGTACCGTGGTCAATTTGCCAGCCGATGTTAAAGCGCCGTTAGCGCAGGGGCAAGAAGTGGGTAAGCTGGTTGCTATGCTCAATGGTAAACCTGTGGCGTCTGTCCCACTGGTCGCTGAGAGCCAAGTTCAAGAAGCAGGAATTTTTAAACGTATGTGGCAACATATCGTGGTGTTTTTTAAAGGTTTATTTTAATTTACAAAAAAAATTACAAAGAGAAAAACCCTTCACATGAAACGAAGGGTTTTTTTTAACTCAAATTTTAACTCAAAATATGGGACAGCTCTTTAATATATTGATCGGGTGTATCGTCTATTACTTCTTTTTTGACAAAATAATCAACCCCCGCTATTTTTAGCAGTTCGATGGTATGCGGATTTAACGCTTTGCTGTCATAAACACAAATAATGGTGACCCTGCCGTTCTGTTCAAACTCACGAAATTTGCTGACGAAGTCTAATATCGCTTGATAATGAATATTTCGCGAGATAAACAGCGCATCCACCGTATGAGAGGACAAATAATCTTCAAGAAGTTCGCTACTGGTAAACGTCTCAACTTTAGCACCGGCATTTTCCATGCGTTTGGCTTTTTCGAATAAATCTTCATAGTGATACCAAACGACAATATGTTTATTTATCAATAAATTGCGCTCATAATTGTGTTTGCAATCTTTTAGCAGTAACGATACCTGAAAATTGGTACCCACATCAGGTTCGCTGGTAACTGTGATGCTGCCTTTCATCAGTTCTAGTAGTTTTTTCACTAGAAATAATCCCGCAGAATTATTTGAGGAGGTATGCTTTATTTCAGGATTAATTTGGAAAAAAGGTTCAAAAATCTGCTCTAAATGTTCCTTGGCAATGCCTATACCGGTATCTTCAATCTGCAACATCCACCGTACTTGCGTTTGTAAATGTTGCAACTGCGAGGTGATGGTTATGCTGCCTTTATCAGTAAATTTAATCGCATTTTCTACCAATGAACTAATAATTAAAGTGATTTTTTGAATATCGCCTTCTAGGACATAATCGGCGTGATAGGGCTTTGCCTTTAACGTGATATTTTTCTCGGCAGCAAAAGGCTGGTAGTCATTGACAATTTGCGTGATTAACGCCGTTGGACTAAATTGGTAGGCGCTGACGCCTGTTTGACCTTTATCGATACGGTTAATTTGGATGATTTGATCCAGCTTAGCATTTAAATCATCTTTACCCAAAGTAATAATTTCAACGGCATCTTTTTGCTCAGCGCTGATATATTGATTATGTAATAGCTGTAAACCCGATTCGATACGACTCACGGAGGATTTGAATTCATGAATCAAAATATTTTCAAATTTTGAGCTATGCTCAAGCTGTTTAAATTGGCTGTCTTCAAGGTCATTTTTTTCTTGGCGCAGGGTGGCGATTTGGTCAATTTGCGCCTTACGCTTGTTGAGCAAATACACCAAGGCTTTCTCAAATACCCAAGCCTCATTACTTTTTGGTAGCTGATACGACTCTGCCTGTGAAAACTCATCTTGCAAAATATGACGGCTTAAGTATTCAAGCTGTGGCAAGCGATTGGTTAAATTTTGCACCTTCTGCACCACAAACCACAAATTTAGCAGCGCAATAAATGATAGCACAAGCATTAACGGTAAATGTTGCCAAAACCATTGCTGGCGAATGGTTTGTAGGTCAAGGGTAAGATTACTATAGCCAATTAGCTGGTCTACTTTAGTATTTTTTTGATTGGGCGTTAATTTTAACAAATTGATTTTAACAGGTTCGCTCAATCCGTAATAGCGCTCAAAAAGCACTTCAGTAACTTTAATTGGACGGGTGGTCGGATGCTGCTGCTGATCAAATGGAAAAAACACAATGCTTTCGTACTGCGGCATTTCGCTTAACAGTTTGTCAATGCTAGCGGTTGTCACACTGTTAGGACTGCTGGCAATAGACTGGGCAAGTAGATAATTTATCTTACTCGCCTGTTTGATTTCAGATTGCACGGTTTGGGTCAAGTCGACTAAGGTATAAATCGCAAGGCAAATAAATAAAACCAATAAAAAGGGTATTGCAACGATACGCTTTACCCCAATTTGATAACCTAAAGTCTTCTGTACCATTCACTCATCCCTTAAAACGCCAACTAACATCGCCTTAACGTTTTTTGCCGCGCTTTTTGAATTTTTGTACCTCTCGACGTTTACGTTCTTTTTGCGCATCCGTCATGGTATTAGTGCGACCTGCGTAAGGGTTGGCGTTTTGTTTAAACTCAACCCGAATCGGGGTACCTTCAAGCTTGAATACCTTGCGAAATTCGTTTTCTAGATAGCGACGATAACTGTTTGGCACCTGGCTGGTTTGATTGCCATGAATCACAATAATCGGTGGATTATGACCGCCCAAATGCGCAAAGCGAAGTTTAATACGTCGCCCGCCTACCATAGGGGGCTGGTGTGCAGTAACCGCATCTTGCAGAATTTGGGTCAAGCGACTGGTGGAAATATCAAACATCGCCGCATCATAGGCACGGTGAATCGATGGGTAAAGATTGCCAACGCCTGTCCCATGAAGCGCAGAGATTAAATGAACCTTTACATAAGGGATAAAGTTAAAACGTCGATCCATTTCAATTTTGACAAAATTCTTTTGGTCTTGGTCAAGCCCATCCCATTTATTAATGGCAAGTACCATCGCGCGACCTGCTTCTAAGGCGTAGCCCAACAAGTTCAAATCCTGATCGGTAATGCCTTCTTGCGCATCAATGACCACGATGACCACATGGGCATCTTTGATGGCTTGCAAGGTTTTTACCACAGAAAATTTTTCAACTTTTTCGTCAATACGTCCACGGCGACGCACGCCCGCGGTATCAATCAACACATAATGTCTGTTGTCACGCTCGTAAGGAATATAGATACTATCGCGCGTGGTACCTGGCATATCAAAAACCACCACACGTTCTTCACCAAGCAAGCGATTGACAAGCGTAGATTTGCCGACGTTGGGTCTGCCAATGATGGCGATACGTAAGCCATCAGGTGCTTGTTCTTCTTGGTCATCGGTGGGCATATTAGCAGTGACGGCTTCTAATAAATTGCCCACCCCACGTCCGTGACTGGCTGCCATAGGAAATGGTTCACCAAAACCTAACGCATAAAATTCATGAATCGCCGCTTCATGGACGCCATCCATTTTATTGGCGGCTAAAAACACGGGCTTGCCAAGGGTATGAAGTTGTTTGGCAATAACTTCATCAGCGCCCGTGATACCCACGCGGCTATCAACCACAAACACAATGATATCTGCTTCATGGATAGCGGTATGCGATTGGTGCGACATATAATCATCAATGGTGCCGTCACCTTCATCCACTTCGCCAATACCACCGGTATCGATGACGATAAAGGATTTTTCTTCAAAGGTTGCGTCGCCATATTGACGGTCGCGGGTAAGACCTGCCAAATCAGCAACCAAGGCTTGACGACTGCGGGTCAACTGATTAAATAGGGTGGACTTGCCAACGTTCGGACGGCCAATCAAGGCAACAACTGGTTTCATAAATTTAATTTCCAAAATTTTCAAAAAGCAAGATTTTCAACAAGCAAGATTTTAAACACGCTTGAAAAATTCATTATTTCTATAACTTAACAAACCCAACATCGCGCTGCAATGCTGGGTTGTCATTTAAACTCACACTTTTATCAGTCTGGGCTGCTCATCCACTCGCCAAAACTGCCAAATGCGTGAACAGTTTAACAATTAACGATTTACTTGCCAAACACTAAGTGCGCCATTTGCGCTTTGGGCAATCAAACGGTTATTGATAAACTGTAATACCGCCACGTCGGATTTGGCTTGTTTTCTGTCAACCAGTGCCCCTGAGGTGCGGTCATACACATGCAAATAACCCATAGCATCACCAACCACCACGTAGTTGCCGATACTCACCGCGTTACTCAAACCACGATAAGACAAATTATCGGTTTGCCAATTAACCGTGCCTGTCATTTTATCCATCGCTACCAATTCGCCATCAAGCGAAGTGGCGTAAACTTGACTATCATCTGTGCCGACTGATTTTAGGCTCGCCAACTCTTTGACAAAACTTAGCTGCTGTGAAGCCATATCGGCAGCGACTAACTGACCGCTATAAGACACAACGTACAGCATATTGCCATCTAGTACGGGGGTGGCATCCACATCAGAAATTTTTTCGATATCACTACTGCCTTTGCTAATACCAAAACGTTTTGACCAAATAGGTACGCCATTATCGATATTTAAGGCATGGATACGACCATCGGCTGTCGAAACCAGCACCGTATTGCGATTGAATAAAATCGGCGTGGCACTACCGCGAACGCTTAAATTTGGATTTTGGGTGTTAAAAGTCCAAATAGGCGCGCCAGACTCTAGCGACAGCGCACTAATTTTACCATCATTGCCAAGGGTAATGACACGGTTTTGGCTGATTAGGGCAGGGGATAGGGTTACGGTGTCTAAAGGCGTTTGCCAAATAACTTTGCCAGTCATTCTGTCTAACGCAATGATGACCCCTTTGCTGTCACTAACCACGGCTACGCGAGATTGTTCATCTAGCGCCACCCCTGACATTAAGCCTTGTTTGAGTTTGGTACTCCAAAGCACTTTGCCTTGCCCATCAAACGCTTGCACGCTACCGTCTGCTAACGCATTCACATAGCCATTGTTGTCATACGCCACGCGAAAGGCGGTAGGTTGCTGGCTGATGGTGGTTTTATTGCGCAAACTGCCAAAGCGTTTGCTAACTTTTGTATTACTGCCTTGACTAAACAGTGGGGAAATCACATTTTGACTGCTAGCGAGTTTCACAAGTGCGGCAGGTTTATGGACATTGTCAGATTTTTTAAACTTGTCACAACCTGTCAGGGTCATCGCTACCACCAAGGCGGTTGCAAATACGGCAGGTTTCATTAAGTTTGTCGATAAGGGTGTCGATTTTGTTGTTGTTATGGTCGTCATTGTTTATCTCGTAACGTACGGTGAAATTTAAATATTGCCATTTAAGAGTTTTGTCAGGTTAAGATTTTTTGCCTATTTTTTAGCTATGTGTGCCTATTTTGTGCTTGACGCAACTGCGGGCGCAGATGCGATTGCTGCAGCAGTATTTTCAGATTGGGTAGGCTTAGCGAGTACGCCCCCAGTTAAATCAGGTTGTTTGACGCTTAAGCCTAGGCTTTCCATTTTGATACGTAGCAATGCACGGTCTTGGGGGTTTGGGTTGTTTTGATTACGTTGTTCAATCAATTGCCAAGCCTTTTGGTAATGAGTAGCCGCCGCTTTTTTATCACCTTGTTGGTTGGCAATGTCCCCCAAAATCTCAAGTTTACTGGCTTCAAAGGCAGCAGGTAAGGGGCTTTGTAAGCGTTTTTGTGCCGCATCCGCTTGATTGTCTGACAATAGCACTTGTGCTTGGCGCAAAATGGCAATGGCTTTTAGCCCATCATCCTTCAGCGTTAACTGAGATGCTTTTTGTAGCGTTGCCGCCGCCGCTTTTAGATCATTTTTATCGGTTTGCTGTTTGGCTTGCAGCATCAAGGCTTGCCATGTATAAACCGAATTATCATGTTTAGCCACAAATTCGCTCAAATCTTTGTCCAAATTGGTTTGCGCCGTAGTCAGTTGCGCTTGTGCTTTGGTATCGCTGGCAGCTTGGGTGGTTAGGGTCTCAATGTTGTTTTGGTCGCTTTGAATTTTGGCAAAATCGTTCGCTGCTGCGGTATCTATATTGCCGCCATGCTTTTGCCAGTAACTCCAGCCAAAATAGCCCGCTAATACCAACATAATGGCGGACAAAATATAGCCACCATATTGTTTAAGCGCGCCTAAGGATTGCTGTTCATCATTCACTAGCTTAGGTTGTACGTCTTTAACCATTACATAAAGCCTTTCAAAAAATTACTGATATAAGTTAACCATCAAATTTGGCTCAATCAGATAGATTAGATAAAATCTGGATTTTCGCTAAAGAGTGTGTCACTCGCGACCGTAATTTGGTCACCGGTTGCCATTTTTTTGATGGTAATTTGCTGGTTAGCGACTTCATCTTGCGCGATAATCACTGACAAGTGCGCACCTGATTTGTCGGCTTTTTTCATTTGCGCTTTTAAACTCGTGGCACTTGCCATTTTCACGCGAAGATTTGAGCGTCGTGTACGTAGCTCATGGGCAAATTTGATGGCATCGGTGTAAACATCAGGATGGGCGACCACAAATACATCACAGGCAGGTGTTGCCTCAAACGGATGCACCTTTTGCATGAGTAACAACAAACGCTCAAGCCCCATGGCAAAACCTACTGCCGGCTCGGAAGCGGCTGGTTTATCACTGCCAATGGCTTTGATTTGTCCAATAAGCCCATCATAACGCCCCCCAGCACATACCGTGGCTTGGCTACCTAGCTGGTCAGTCGTCCATTCAAATACGGTTTTATTGTAATAATCTAAACCGCGTACCAGTTTTGGATTAATCACAAAATTGATGCCGACTGCTTTAAGATACTGTTGCAAGGCTTCAAAATGCTGCTGGCTTGCTGCCCCCAAAAAGTCAGCAAGCTTTGGGGCGTTCTCTAAAATTTGTTGGGTGTTTTTATCTTTACTATCCAAAATACGTAGTGGGTTGGTGGTTAAGCGGCGCTGACTATCTTCATCCAATTGAGATTTTTTATCGGTTAAAAAATCCACCAAGGCTTGGCGATACGCCAGTCGTTCGTCTATCTCGCCCAAGCTATTAATCTCAAGTTGCACCACGTCTAAAATGCCCAATTTTTGCCACATTTGGTAGGTCATGATAATAAGCTCAGCATCAGCATCCGCCAATTCACTGCCAAAACTCTCAACCCCTAATTGGTGAAACTGACGATAACGGCCTTTTTGCGGTTGTTCATAGCGAAACATAGGACCAATATACCAAAGTTTTGGATTATCACCCCGCAATAAGTTATGCTCCACCACGGCACGTACCGCGCCTGCCGTGCCTTCAGGGCGTAGTGTCAATGCGGTAGGTGGGTTGGATTTGTCATAAAAGCTATACATTTCCTTTTCGACAATGTCAGTAGCATCGCCAATCGCACGGGCAAACAGCTGGGTTTCTTCAACGATTGGGAGGCGAATTTGCTCAAAGCCAAATTGATTGAGCACATCGATAAGGCTGCTTTCAAGTTGGCGCCATTCGCTCGATGGGCGCGTAGATTCTGTCTCAATATGTAAGATATCATTAAAACCTTTAATGGATTTTAACATGGTCAATTTCCCAAACAATGCAAACTAAAAAAATAAACGATACAAAAATTATTTAACCCGTAAGATTTCATTGGCGCGCTGGGCTTCACGCTCAGCCACTTTTTGACGGACCATGGCTTCAATCTCGTCAGCAAGCTTGGTGGTATCAATCAAATGTGATTTTTCCCCATTTTTATATACTAGGCTATTTGGACTGGCACCCACCACGCCGATATCCGATTCTTTGGCTTCCCCTGGACCATTGACTTTACAGCCAATCACCGATACATCCATTGGTTCACGGATATCCTCTAGGCGTTTTTCTAAGTCCATCATCACCCGAATCACATCAAACTCTTGGCGTGAGCAGCTGGGGCAGGCGATAAAATTCACCCCATTACTACGGATACCCAGTGATTTTAAGATATCAAAACCGATTTTAATTTCTTCTTCTGGCTCAGCAGCTAGCGAAATACGCATGGTATCGCCAATACCTTCTAGCAGTAGTCCGCCTAAGGCGATCGCAGACTTCACGGTACCGGTGCGGTACACCCCCGCTTCTGTCACACCTAGATGCAGTGGATTGTCAACTTGTGCAGAAATCAACCGATACGCATCCATGGTTAAAAACACATTACTGGCTTTGACTGAGATTTTGAATTGATCAAAGTTATTACGATCTAAAATATCAATATGGCGCATCGCCGATTCAAGCATGGCTTCACCCGTGGGTTCACCATATTTTTTTTGGATATCTTTTTCTAGTGACCCCGCGTTTACGCCAATACGCATACTAATCCCATGATGTTTGGCGGCGGCAATCACTTCACGCACTTTTTGTTCATTGCCGATATTACCTGGGTTGATACGTAAGCAGTCTGCACCTGCATCAGCCACCGCCAGTGCAATTTTATAATCAAAATGAACGTCTGCCACTAGGGGCACAGAAACTTGTCTTTTGATTTCGGCAAAGGCTTTTACACTTTTCATCGTTGGCGTTGAGACGCGCATCAGATCAGCACCGGCATCGACACAGCGCTGAATCTGTGCCACAGTGGCATCGATATCACAGGTATCGGTATTGGTCATACTTTGCACACTAATGGGGGCGTCACCGCCTACTGCGACATTACCGACGTAGATTTTTTTGGTGAGTTTACGTTTGATGGGGTTATGCGCTGACATAGGCGTTCCTATTATTATAACTGTTATAACGAATGGTTTAGCGTATTTTTAAAGTGATAAGCCGTTAAGGTTTTAAAGTAAAATTGGCTTTATCGTTTTGGGCATAATTGCTTAATTTAATCGGTTGTTTGTTCAAATCCAAGCTCACGTTGCTGGCTTTGTCGATATTGACTTGAAACGGCGCTTGACCTGTCAATTGGTAACTACCGCGCGCTTGATCACCATCTAAAATCGTATTGCCTGTCGCATCGACAATGGTAATTTTGGTGGTATCTTTCACAAAAATGTCAATCGAAGCTTTAGCACCAGCTTGCCCGGTCGCTGCTGTACCACTGGCGTTATCAGCACTCACCGCAACACCGGTAATGGCAGAGCCTGTAGCGGGCAAGCCACTGGCAGTCACCGTGTTTGTCACAATCGCTGAGCCTGCATTGTTAAGCGACGCACCGCTGACTTGGTCTTGGGTTGGCATACTGGCAACAGCACTAGCGGGCGCTTGTTCAACCGAGTCATTATGTGCTTTGCTAACTTTATTAAAAATAAAAATCGCAAGCCCCAATACCAATAAAATTCCACCAATGACAAAAGGGTTAATACGCACACTGGGACGCGCTTCACGATTAAGCGTACCCATCGGCTGCATCGGGGCATTGATGACCGTGGCATATTTTTGTTTGAGGGTAGCGGGGTACTGGGCATCAAAACTTTGCGCGACCAGATTTTTATCCAAACCCAAAAAACGCCCATAGGTAGTGGCAAAACCGCGCGCAAAGGTAGGCTGTGGCAAGGCGTCAAAATCATTGGCTTCAAGCGCCCGAAGATGACTTTTTAAAATGAAAGTTTTGGCAGCCACATCGTCAATCGATAAGCCTTTTTTCTCACGGGCTTGTTTAAAACGCTGACCCAACAGTTGGGTTGTGTCATGAACAGGGGTAGAGTTTTGTTGATTGTCGGTGTTATTGCTGTTTTCCATCTTATTTCCAAGTTGACGTTGGGGTTAAAAGTCCAGAACGAATCTGCTTTGCTTCATCGCTAAGTGGATAGCGGTCTAAAAGCTGCTGCGCTAATTTTTGCATTTCGATAGGATTGTTCGCAAGTTTGGCAAGCCTAATCCCTTGCGATAAAGTGCGCGGGTCAAGGTTGGCTTGACCAATAATTTTAACCAAATCATTATACAGTGCCTGCGCCTCCAAAAATTTGCCATCGGTCAATAAAATATCAATCAGCTCTGTACGGGCGACGATGCTTTGGCGATTGGCATCGAGTGCTTTGATAAATGACTGTATCGCCAGTGGTTTGTTTTTGACCTTTAATGCTGTACGCCCTAAATTCTCTAACGCACTGGCACGACCGTCATACCCTAACGCAGAACCGGCAATTTGAAACTGGGCAATCGCTTCTTGGTTACGACTGAGTTGGGCGAGATAGACGCCATAATTGTTGTTTGCTTGACTAAAGTCAGGATTGAGGGCGATAGCATTTTTAAAATAAGCTTCGGCTTTTTGCATATTGCGCGGGCTGCCTTCTTGCTGCAATAACACGCCCATCATATCATTGGCTTCTGCTGACTTTGGATAAGACTTTAATGCACTTTCTAACTGTCGTTTGGCATCGTCTAATTTACCACCACGAATATATTCAGCGGCAATCGCGGTGCGAATTCTGGCGATTTCTTCTGGATTTTTTTCCCAACGACTGGGGTCACTGGCAGTAACTGTCTGCGTGGTGACTTGTCGGGTAGTGGTACAACCGGTTAGGCAAAGGCTGAAGCTTGAAAGGCCAATCATACCTACCGCAAAAACCTTCGATAAAAAATTTGATTTGCCCGGCATTTTATCGTCATCTATATCGTTGTCGTGTAATTGACAAAAAATAGCAGGTTGGCTATGGTATAAATGAGTTTGACGTGAGTGACATGGTGGCATAACAAACTTACTCATAATCAAATGAACTAAATTGAATAATTAAAAATTTTGACAGTCGATAACAATTTTTAATTGTCGATAAAACCCAATAGCAAAAACAAGCCTATTACTAAAAATGGCTATTACTATAGCAAAAAAACCGTGATAACACCAACCGATAAGGCTAACTTGCGCCTTTATCACGCCAAACTATTATAATGATAAAAGATTTAATGAGACGCTTTAGATTGTAACGTTTTGGACACTTTTTCTTGCCATTGTTTTGCACGGCGGGTCTTATCGGTGACTTGTCCGACCAGTTGTCCACATGCCGCATCAATGTCATCGCCACGGGTTTGGCGAATGGTACAGACAAAGCCTGCTTGGTTCAAGATATTGCTAAACGCATGGATGCGATTGTTACTAGAGCGTCCGTAAGGCGCATGCGGGAACGGATTAAACGGAATCAAATTAATTTTGCAAGGCAAATCTTTGAGCAGATTGACCAGTTGGCGGGCGTGTTCATCCGTGTCATTGACATCTTTTAACATCACATATTCGATGGTGACGTGCTTTTTATGACGGGGGTTTTCGTCATATACATAAGATTTAGCGGCGGCTATCAGCTCTTTGAGTGGATATTTTTTATTGATGGGTACCAGTTCGTTACGCAGTTCGTCATTGGGTGCATGTAGGCTGATGGCAAGTGCCACATCAATGTCTTTGGCGAGCTCATACATCTTTGGCACGATGCCCGATGTTGATAGGGTGACGCGGCGTTTGGATAATCCAAAACCAAAATCATCGAGCATCAATGACATACTGGCTACCACAGGCTCATAATTTAACAGCGGTTCACCCATGCCCATCATCACCACATTGGTAACCCGATTTTCACGTTCAGTGACAGGCACATTTTCCATATAAGACTGGTTGGCCACCCACAGCTGTCCGATAATTTCGCTAGGGGATAAGTCTCGCTCAAAGCCTTGTTTACCGGTGCTACAAAACGAGCAGTCAAGCGCACAGCCGACTTGGGAGGAAATACACAAGGTTTTACGTCCAAACTGTTTGTTATCGTCAGCAGGGATGAGTACAGTTTCCACCAGCGAGCCACCTGCTACTTCAAACACCCATTTGCGGGTGCCATCTTCGCTAAATTGTTTAAACTTTACCGTTGGGGGCGAAACAGTTGCCACTTCATCCAATGTTTCTTGTAGTTTTTTGGACAAATTCGTCATTTGATAAAAATCGGTCACGCCAAACTGATAAATCCACTTCATGACTTGGGTGGCGCGAAACGGTTTTTCGCCGAGCTTGGCAAAAAATTGTCCAAGTTCAGCCTTACTCATGCCAAGTAGATTGGTTTTGTTGGTTTGAGGTTGAAAATGTTGAACAACAGGGATTTTTTCGGTCATAGAAATAGGTTTGGTGGTAGATAATCAAACTTGCTATTATAGCAATATTTAATCAAAAAGTCATGATTAACTGGAGATGAAAATGGGTATTTACCAAGTTCGTGTTGAAGAAAATAAAGATTTTGACTTCATTCAAACATTAATTCAATTTGCGTTTGCCGATGCAGAATATAGCGACCATCAAGAGCATTTTTTAGTGCAAAAATTACGAACAGATACTGCCTTTTTGCCAAATTTAGCTTTGGTTGCGTGTGATGAGCAGGGCAATATTGTTGGACATATTATGTTTAGTGAGGCAATAGTGGATAAAACGAAAGTTTTGGCACTCGCCCCATTGTCGATAGCGCCTACCAATCAAAATCAAGGAATCGGTACAACTTTGATAAACGTTGCTCATGAGCAAATCAAAAAATTAGATTATCCGTGTGTCGTTGTGTTGGGACATCCAAATTATTATGCAAAGTTTGGTTATGAATCTGCCGAAAAATTTGGCATACAAGCTCCGTTTGAAGTGCCTGAAGGTGCGCTTCGAGTATTGCTATTAACGAATGATATACCAAAGGGTGTGATAGAATATGCTAGAGCATTTTTTTAAGATTAGTAAGTAATTGGACTATATATAGTTAAAGAAATCTAGAAGTGCTACAATAACAAAATGGCATACTCAAC
>NZ_DAMBBC010000009.1:0-117769 GCF_032057165.1 Moraxella sp. CTOTU48717
GGCATGGTGGTATTGGTTTAAAATGCTTATTATATTACAGTTTTAACTATAAGTTAAAAGGCAGGTTAAAAGATAAGTTAAAATTTAGGTTAAAAGTTAGGCTAACAGGCAGTGGGTAAGCGAATCTCAAGAAAATTTTTATATCCAACAAGGCTTTTGACGGGTTTAGACTTCTTTGTCGACACAAAAATCGCTACAATGGCATCTTTTGAAAATTGAACACAAGATGTACCTCATGAGCCAACTAGCTACTGCAACTTTATTGATTAAATGCCAAGACCGCGCAGGTATTGTGCAAGCTGTATCCGAATTTTTTTATCGTTATGGCGCCAATATTATCAGCCTTGACCAATACTCGACTGAACCCGAAGGTGGTCAATATTTTATGCGCCTTGAAATGGCTATCAATGATTTAGACAATATCATCGACAACATGAAAGGCAGTTTTGAGCATACCGTCGCTCGCATCTATCAAATGGAATGGAAACTATTTGACAACAGCAAACGTAAAAAAGTGGCAATTTTGGTGTCCAAATACGACCATGCGCTACTTGATTTGCTATGGCGCTGGCAACAAGGGCAACTAGATTGTGAGATTACCTGTGTCGTCAGTAATCACCATGATTTGCGCCAAGCGGTAGAAAATTTTGGTGTGCCATTTCATCAAGTGACTGTAAGCAAAGACAACAAAGTACAAGCAGAAGCCGAGATTCAAGCGCTGGTAAAAGACTGTGATTTGTTGGTGCTGGCGCGCTATATGCAGATTTTGTCCGCTGAATTTACCGCCGCTTGGCACATGAAAATTATCAATATTCACCACTCATTCTTGCCAGCCTTTGTCGGTGCTGATCCATACCGCCAAGCGTATGAAAAAGGCGTCAAACTGATTGGCGCCACCGCGCATTATGTCACAGCTGACCTTGACCAAGGACCGATTATTGAGCAAGACGTGCACCGTGTCAGCCATCGCCACCATGTGGCAGAATTGCGGGCGATTGGACAAGATGTCGAGCGTAGCGTGCTGACCCGTGCCGTGCGTTGGCATCTACAAAACCGGGTGATTGTCACAGGCAATAAAACGGTGGTATTTAACTAATTTTTCATCTGTTATTTGTTGTCATTGCAACTTATCTTGTTATTAGGGCGTAGGTTTTACGCCCTTCTCATTATAAAAATAATCTACCTGTGGTAGTCCTATGCCGTTATCAAAGTCGCCAGCGCCACGATCCAACACTCGTATGACCCACTATAAAACCTTGGGCTTACTGCTCACCTTATACTTGGCTCAAGGCTTGCCCGCAGGATTTATCACCCAAGCCTTGCCAGCGATTTTACGTGAATACAAAGTCTCACTGGTTGCCATTGGTTGGTCAGGGCTGATTTTGGTACCTTGGGGGCTTAAATTCCTGTGGGCTACTGTCGTGGACGGCTATTATTCACAGAAAATCGGACGCGCCAAAAGTTGGATTTTGCCGATGCAAGGGCTGTCAATCGTCATCCTAATTGCGGTGGCGTTTTTTGAACCGCATAATTTGGCACAAACCAGTTCGGTGATGACGTTGTACGGGATGTTATTTACCTTAAGCCTCATTGGGGCGACACACGATGTGGCGACGGATGGGCTAGCAACCCGTTTGCTTAAAACGGCTATTGCGCCCAAAGAACCGCTGACCCATGATATGCCTGCACCTACTCTTGATTCGGTGAATCAAACGACCAATCACCATCATCGCCAAAGCCAAGGCAATGCCGTACAAGTCATCGGCTATCGGCTGGGGCTGATTATCGGTGGCGGTGTTTTACTGATGCTGTTAGAACAATGGGGCTGGCGTAATAGTTTTCTTGCCATGGCGGCTTTGGTGGCAATGAATACCGTGCCCATTGTGTTTTTTAAAGAGCACGCCAACACCTCGGTTATACCTTCCAAAAAACAAGTACAGGCAGAAAAATCTGGCAGTTTTAAGGCACTAAAAAATTACCTGAGCCACCATTATCAATATTTTTGGTCATCGCGGGAGATGCTGGCTTGGCTAGGGGTGTTATTGACCTATAAAATTGCTGATGGCATTTCAAGCGGCATGGTCAAACCGATGATGGTCGATGTCGGACTCAACTTGCAGCAAATTGGCTTTTGGGCAACTATTTTGGGCTCGGCTGCCTCAGTCGCTGGGGCAGGGGTCGCCACAATTTTGATGAAACGACTCACTCGCTTTACGTCCCTGCTGTATTTTAATCTTGCCCAAGCGCTGACCACAGGGTTATATGGCTTGGTGGCTTATGGGTTTTATCATCAGTTACTGACGGATTTTTTGTGGCTCTATGTCGTCAATGCACTGGAGCATTTTTGTGCATCGTTGGCGCTGATTGCGATGCTCACGACCATTATGCATTATTCACGCCCTGCCAATGCGGGGAGTGATTTTACCGTGCAGGTTTGTCTATTGACGGTGTTGGGCGGCTCAGCGCATTTTGCCAGCGGCTATATGGCGCATTTTTTGGGCTATCAATGGCATTTTTGGGTGAGTATGCTAATTGGTTTTGTTTGTCTTACACCAATAATTTACTGGCATAAATTACAAAGTAATGAGAAATAATTTCATTTTTAATTGATTTTTGATATTTTTGACCATATTATCTATTTATATGATAAATTAGAAAATATAGATAGAGCGGAGGGGATATGGCAAAAACATTTTGGCTGAACCAAAAATTTAATATCAATTTACCCATTTGGACGTTATTGTCGCCAAGTATCGCCGCTTTAGTGCTTGCGGTGCATTTGATTTGGCATCCTTCGGGTATCATCATGAATACCGTGACGGCGATTTTTTTGATGGGGTCAGTTTTTGCTGCCGTACATCACGCTGAGGTGATTGCTCACAAAGTGGGGGAGCCTTTTGGTACGTTGGTTTTGGCATTGGCGGTCACTGTGATTGAAGTGGCACTTATTTTGGCACTCATGAGTAGTAGCACACCCACCGATGCCGCGGTGCTTGCCCGTGATACGGTATTTGCAGCAGTGATGCTGATTTGTAACGGGATTATTGGTATTTGCCTGTTGATTGGTGGTATCAAAAATTACGTACAGCGTTATAGTTTGCATGGCAGTAAAGCGGCAATTAGTGTGTTATTGGCGATTGCATTAATCGTATTTATTTTACCCAATTTTACCACCTCTGCCGCAGGCGGTTTTATGATTGGCGCTCAGCTGCTGTTTGTAGCGATTTGCTGTTTGATTTTGTATGCCGCCTTTATCTTTACCCAAACCATTCGTCACCGTGATTATTTTATTGCCGACGGGGAAGAAGACCTGCATCACAGTGATAATGCGCTAACCACGGCGATGAGTGTAGGATTTTTGTTTTTCAGTTTGGTGACGGTCGTGGGTCTTGCTAAGATGTTGTCGCCTGCGATGGAAGCGGCGCTGCTGGCGATGGGTATGCCAAAAATCGTGTTAGGGATTATCATTGCTGCTTTGGTACTGTTGCCTGAATCTATTGCTGCGGTAAAAGCTGCCTACAACGACCAACTGCAAAACAGTTTAAATTTGGCGTTAGGCTCGGCTTTGGCGTCCATTTCGTTGACAATTCCTGTTATCGCGCTTTATTCAATGTTCACAGCAACGCCCGTCATGTTTGGGTTGTCCGCCAAAGAAGGGCTAATGCTGGTTATTACGCTGATGATAACCATCAATACTTTAAGTACCGGGCGCACCACTTTTTTACATGGCATCATCCATTTGGTCATGTTAGCCACTTTTGTGTTTTTCTCCATTATTCCCTAACCCTAAAGGAATAAATGGCATAGAAAATTGGCGTAATAAATGACGTAATAAATAAATGAAAGGATACTTGCAATTAGTAACATTCCTTTACTAAATACTTATGCTCATTAATTTAAGTTTTTGATAATCTAGAGGGCAACTAGAATAACGCCATACTTAACACGATTATCGTTGTAGTGATTAGAGGTCATTCTATTCATTTGAGGTGTTGAAACGATCATTTAAGAGTTTCAACGAACCATACATTAAAAATTGTGCATTAAAATATTACAACATAAGGAAAAACAAATGGGACTATTTAGCTTTGCAAAAGACATCGGTGATAAAATCTTTCATCGTAACAAAGACGCTGCGCCAGCATCGACACCCGCATCAAACGTTGCACCAACCGCAACGCCTGCAGCTTCTACTGAGCCATCTGCACAAGAGATTGCAAACTTATTGATTCAGCGCATCCAACAAAATGCCAAAATTGACAATCTATCAGTCAACTATGACGGTAACACTGACAAAGTAACTATTAATGGTTCTGCTGCTAACCAAGCAGAGCGCGAAAAAGCCATTCTAGCGGCAGGTAATGTACAGTATGTTGCACAAGTGGAAGACAACATCACGGTTGCGACGCAAGAGCCAGAATCTCGTATGTACACAGTGAAATCAGGCGATACGCTGTCAAAAATTTCAAAAGAAGTGTATGGCGATACCAACCAAT
Organism: Moraxella sp. CTOTU48717; assembly: GCF_032057165.1. NCBI lineage: Bacteria > Pseudomonadati > Pseudomonadota > Gammaproteobacteria > Moraxellales > Moraxellaceae > Moraxella > Moraxella sp. CTOTU48717. The sequence continues at coordinate 4,497 of NZ_DAMBBC010000009.1, forward strand.
ACAACAAAATCTTTGAAGCCAACAAACCATTACTCTCTGACCCAAACAAAATCTATCCAGGTCAAGTGCTTCGTATCCCAGCTTAATTTTTACCTTAAGCCTTTTAAAAAACCAGTGACTCCTGTCGCTGGTTTTTTTATAAAAAAATTTGCATATCGATAAATAAAGTTTTAAGGATAAACCATGAAAAACCAAAAACAATTAATTAAATTGGGCGAGCAACTGGAGAAAAATCCGTCAATCGCTCAATCCAATTTGGCTGTTAAACCCCGTAATTACTTGGCGTTAAATCCGCTTTTGCAAAAAGGCGGACTGCATGAAAAAGACGATGTCGAAATCGCCCGCAAAAAACAGCGGCGACAAACCAAGCAGGATTTGCGAAAACAAGTTTGGCGACAGGAAGCGTAATAACCAAACACCCCAGATTTTGGGGTGTTTAGTTGACGCCTATACAATATAAACTTATTCAAATACCACGTCTGCGCCATCGGCTATCGTGCCATACAGACTTAGCGCATCCCAATTGGTCAAACGCACACAACCGTGTGATTTTTGCGCGCTGATTAACTCAGGCTCAGGCGAGCCATGAATACCATAACTCCGTTTTGATAACCCAATCCAAGCACGCCCCACAGGGTTGTTGGGTCCTGGTGGTAGCCACTTTTCTTTGGAAGAAAAATCAGTATTATAGGTGGGGTTTAATACCCGATTTTTAACTTTTAAGGTGCCAGAGGGTGAGGGGGTGTAATTAGAGCCGACTGTTGTCGGGTAGCTTGCAACAAGCTCACCACTAGCAGCATAGGCGTACAAGATATTTTTCTTTTTATCGCTCACAACCTTAGTCACTTCCGTCATATTGGGCTGATAAGGATTGTAGACGGTGATAATATTACCCGCTTTGAGTGGCGTGGTGGGGTTTAATCGACTTACCAGCTTTTGGCTCATATGAAATTTTTCAGCTACCGCTTCACGCGCTGATTTGTATTGCATGTCTCTGGGCACTTTGGTAATCACCAAATCATCGCGCGTTAGCTGATAATTGATAAAAATCGGCTGCTTATTTAACGTCTCGTTGCTGGTTAACGCTGACCAAGTGGCTTCATTCATCGTGGTGGTTACGGGCAGATTGTGTTTTTGCTGAAAAATCTGCATCGCTTTGATGGTATTTTTATTCATTATTCCTGTCAGTGCACCCACACTATGCCCATGCCAGTTAAGCAGGGCTTGGGTCTTAAATACCAGCAGTTCATCAGGTTTAATGGACACTTGTTTTGATGGTAACGCGTCTTTGTTAGCCACGGATGACGGATTGTCATTAGCCGATTGTTTGAGCGCAGCATAGTCAATAGTTGATTGAAAACCCGTCACAGATGGGGTCGCTGAGGCAGGCGGGGTTGATGCGGCTTGTGACGCCACCACCGCAGAGGCAGGCATGGTTTTTAATTCAATAGCGCCTTTGGGTGACCAACTCACTTGGTTTACTTGCTGGGCAATCATCGGTAAATTATCAGTGGTATAGGCAATCTCTGGCAAGGCTTGTTTCAGTCGTTGCTGCACCAAGCTTGTGCCAATAAACTGTTGACTGACATTGGCTTTTAGCGTTGGGGCAGGCGAAGAGGCAGCGACACTTGCGGTTGTACTGGCTGCAGTACTAGCTGTAGTACTTGCTGTCGCAACTGTGGGTACATCCATAGCTTGATTGGGTGACTGTTGACAGGCAGATAAACTGATAGCAAGTAGTAGGCTTGTAAAGCAAGGTAATATTTTATGATAAGAAGACATAGTCATTGAAATTTAAGAAAAATTTAGCAAGGGAGGATGGAAGGTCATCGAGGTTTTAGAGAAACGATAATGGCATACTATAGCAAAACTCGGTTGAAGATAAGCAGGATTTTACAAATTTTTCAAAAAAATGTTGGTAAAAATGCCATAGAAAAAGGCAGGTTAGACCAGCTAACACTGCCTTTCACGCAAGATAAAAATTAGGCTAATCAAAGATTATAAGTTAGCGATGACCGCATCACCCATGTCTGAACAAGAAACCAGCGTGGTGCCTTGTTCAAAGATATCGCCTGTGCGTAACCCTTGCTGTAATACTTTTTGCACCGCTTGCTCAACTTGCGTGGCACGGGCTTCATCATTGAGGCTATAACGTAACAGCATCGCCAATGACAAAATGGTTGCCAATGGATTGGCTTTATTTTGACCGGCGATATCAGGGGCAGAACCATGCGATGGTTCATATAGCCCTTTACCTGTGTCATTTAAGCTCGCGGATGGTAGCATACCAATAGAGCCAGTCAGCATTGAGGCTTGATCTGACAAAATATCGCCAAAAATATTGCCTGTGGCAATCACATCAAACTGTTTTGGGGCTTTGACCAGCTGCATCGCTGCATTGTCGACATACATGTGAGTCAATTCAACATCTGGGTATTCGGCAGCGACTTCGGTGAAAATCTGCTTCCAAAACTCTGTGGTCTCAAGTACGTTGGCTTTATCAACTGAGCAGAGTTTTTTACCGCGTTTTTGTGCCGCTTCAAAAGCGACTTTGGCAATACGGCGAATTTCTGATTCGCTGTATTTCATGGTGTTATAGCCTTCTTTCTCGCCGTTTTCAAGCGTGCGAATACCGCGTGGTTCACCAAAATAAATATCGCCGGTGAGCTCACGGACAATCAAAATATCTAAGCCAGATACCACCTCAGGTTTTAAAGTTGAGGCATTGGCAAGCTCTGGATAAAGAATGGCTGGGCGAAGATTGGCAAATAGATTTAAGTCTTTACGAATCGCCAGTAATCCACGCTCTGGGCGCACTGAGCGTTCAAGGCTATCATACTGTGGGCCGCCGACAGCACCGAGCAATACCGCATCAGCCTTGCGGCACAGGGTTTGGGTAGCTTCTGGATAGGGTGAGCCATGCGCATCATACGCTGAGCCACCTAACAGCCCATACTCATAGCGAGCGTCTAAGCCTTGCTCGATTAATTTGTCCAATACTTTGACAGCTTGTCCAATGATTTCAGGACCAATACCATCACCTTGTAATACGGCGATCTGTTTTGTCATGTTACTTCCTTCACGTTAATCCACAACTTTTTGCTGACAACGCAGCTTTTAAAATTTTGTTAGTTTCTAAAAAATAATCGAATCAGGCATTATTGAATGACGCTTTTTTGCGTCACGCTTTAAGGCGCATCTATAAAGCAATCTTTACAAATTCATTCGATAAAGCGCCTTGCTGATTAGGTTTTTTACACCATTGATTGGTAAGTTTGGCATTTTCATACAAATCAATACACAGGGGCGTTGGGGCAGACTGCGCTAGCAAACTATAATCGGTCTTTTGAATTTGGCGGTAGGCTTTGAGCTCATAGCGTTTACCGCTTTCAAAACGATGGATAAAACTAAAACTTTCAACCGTCGTCAAATCCTCATCCAAATAAAAACGGGTGGCAACCACGTGCTGACCACTGGGAAAACTTACCAAGTAATTTGGTATAGTAGATTTGCTCTGCGGCTTACTCATCAAAGGTGTGACGGTCACTGGGCTAGTCTCTTGGCTATGGTTGCCAAGTGTAGCGCTCGGGGTGTGAGTCGATTGATTAATAACTGACAACGTGCCAATACGATTGATTTCACAGGCATAAATGCCGGTACATTTTAGGGTGCTTTTGCCTGCAGCAATCGGTTGCGGCGCTGTTACCACTGAGGGTTTGGCGCGTGCGCTTGGCTGCTTTGTCATTGATTGACAGCCAGATAGCGCCACTGCCGAACAAATCGCAATGGCTATACCTACAACAGGCAAACAGTCAGGGCGAAAAAAGCGCTTCGTAAACATCATGGTCGTTATTCCCTCAAATCAAAAAAGGCAACTAAAATATTGCAGTAACAGGGTGGCTGCCATAGTTAGACGATGATAATTATGGCGGATGATGCCATGATTTAAACACAGTCATAGGCACGCTAAAATGTGACTAACATAACCAATATGCCAACCTTTGTCAAAAAATGCCTTTTTAGACACGGCTTATACGCAGGATGGGATACATGATGGATAAACTATCAATGATAAATCATCAATGATGAAACGCTACTAACAGTGGACATTTACCTAACCAAGCAGCATTTTAAGCCGCGCCTGTGCCAAATACCCAAGGGCGTGATTGTTTGGCGTTCTCTTCATACGCTTTGATGCTATCAGCTTGCTGTAAGGTAAGACCAATATCGTCTAAACCGTTGAGCAGACAGTGCTTACGAAATTCATCGACGTCAAACGCATAGCTTTTACCTGAGGGTGAAATCACTTGCTGTTTTTCTAAATCCACGGTTAATTGGTAGCCATCTTGGGCAAAACATTCGGCAAACAATTCACTGACCGCATCTTCGCTTAAAATCACTGGCAACATGCCGTTTTTAAAGCAGTTGTTGTAGAAAATATCGGCAAAACTTGGCGCAATCACCGTGCGAAAACCGTATTCTTCGAGCGCCCAAGGGGCATGCTCACGGCTTGAACCACAACCAAAGTTTTTACGCGCAAGCAAAATGTTAGCACCTTGATAACGGGGCTGATTCAAAATAAAATCAGGGTTAATGGGGCGTTTGCTATTGTCTTGACCAGGATAGCCTTCGTCCAAATAACGCCATTCATCAAATAAATTGGCACCAAACCCCGTGCGTTTGATAGATTTCAAAAACTGTTTTGGAATGATTTGGTCAGTGTCCACGTTTGAGCGATCTAGTGGGCAGACAATGCCCTGCTCAAGGGTATATTTTTTCATAGTTCTACCTTAATAATTTCTCACGTCAACAAAATGACCGGCTAATGCGGCAGCGGCGGCCATGGCAGGGCTGACCAAATGGGTGCGTCCGCCATTGCCTTGACGACCTTCAAAGTTACGATTCGAGGTACTGGCGCAATGTTCTTTTGGCTGCAATTTATCCGCGTTCATGGCGAGGCACATCGAGCAGCCTGGCTCCCGCCATTCAAAACCCGCTGCGGTAAAGATTTTATCTAGCCCTTCGCTTTCTGCTTGTTGTTTAACCAACCCAGAACCAGCTACCACAATCGCTTCTTTGACGCTATCTGCGACTCTGCGACCTTTGATAACCGCCGCCGCCGCGCGAATATCTTCAATACGTGAGTTGGTACAAGAGCCGATAAACACCCGATCGACTTTGATGTCAGTGACCGGTTGGCCTGCGGTCAAACCCATATACTCATAAGCGCGTGTCCAAGCGTCTTTTTGGACGTCATCTTTTGCCGCATCTAGGGTAGGGACGTGCGCGCTGATATCCACCACCATCTCAGGGGAAGTGCCCCATGATACTTGGGGGGCGATGTCCGCGCCTGCCATCTCAATGACGGTATCAAACACGGCATCAGCATCTGAATGTAGGGTTTGCCAGTAAGCCACGGCTTTATCCCACATTTCACCGGTAGGCGCATAGGGACGACCTTTGACGTATTCAATCGTGGTGTCATCAACGGCCACCATACCAACGCGCGCGCCCGCTTCAATCGCCATATTACACACGGTCATACGTCCTTCCATGCTCATGTCACGGAACACATCGCCTGCAAATTCAATGGCGTAACCTGTCCCGCCCGCGGTGCCGATTTTTGCAATAATCGCTAGTACCACGTCTTTGGGGGTGACGCCTTCACCCAATTTGCCATCGACTTTGATAAGCATATTTTTCATCTTGGTTTGCACAAGACACTGCGTTGCCAATACATGCTCAACCTCACTGGTACCGATGCCGTGGGCAAGACAGCCTAACGCACCATGGGTTGCGGTATGTGAGTCGCCACACACCACCGTCATCCCAGGTAACACTAAACCTTGTTCTGGGCCTACCACATGCACAATGCCTTGGCGCACGTCATTGATGGTAAATTCAGTGATGTTAAATTTGGCACAGTTTTCATCGAGTGTGGCTACTTGCAAGCGAGAGACATCATCTTTAATGCCTGCCACCCCTTCTTTACGTTCGCTTGCCACTGTTGGAACATTATGGTCAGGGGTGGCGACGTTTGCTGACAAACGCCAAGGGTCACGATTTGCCAATGACAAGCCTTCAAATGCTTGTGGGCTTGTGACTTCGTGTAATAAATGACGGTCGATATAGATAAGACTCGAACCGTCGTCTCGTTGATTGACTAAGTGGTCTTGCCAAAGTTTATCATAAAGCGTTTGTGCTGCCATGACACACATCCTATGGTTTTTTTATAAAAGGGCGTAGTAATCGGGTAAACAATAACGACATTATAACAAAGAAAAATGATAATTTTAATTGATGATTTTTATATTTTATAAAAATTTTAGGAATGTATTGGGCGATTAAATAAATTGTATTTGGGCAAACGTTATCTTATAATCTTATTTAATATATTTTTTAAAGAATGAAACTTTTATTTATATCAAATGGTAGGGTTTTAGTTTTGGGGGAAAGATGAATACCACAAATTTAAATACTTTTTTAGCGGTTATGCAAACAGGTAGTATCTCGCAGGCGGCTGATAAACTATTTATTACACAGCCTGCAGTAAGTAAGCGTATCAAAAACTTAGAAGACGAATTTGATGTCACCCTTTTTGATACTGTGGGTCGTGGTATTATCCCAACCCAAGCGGCGCATGACTTGATACCCCATGCCAAACGCTGGCTAGATGATTACGATAATCTAAAAATTAATCTTAAAAACCGCCAGCAAACGGTATCAGGCAAACTGATTATCGGTACCAGTCATCATATTGGCTTACATCATCTGCCAGCTGTCCTCAAACAATTTATCCAAAGCTATCCTGCAGTACAGCTTGAAGTGCATTTTGTCGATTCCGAGCAAGCGCATAAAGCAGTCCTTGATGGCGACTTGTCATTGGCTTTTTTAACGCTACCCCCTGTGTATGATAAACGTCTAAATTATCATATGCTATGGTCAGATCCGCTGCATTTTGTGACCGGCATTTTATCGCCACTGGCGCATAAAATGAACGTGACGCTTGAGCAATTGGCGAATTATCCAGCGATTCTACCCGCCGCCAATACCTTTACCAGCCAAATCACTTTAGCTGAATTTGCCAAATATAACTTAAAACCGTATGCCACGATGAGCACCAACCCGCTAGAGTCGATTCGTATGTTGGTGTCGGTTGGGCTAGGCTGGTCGGTGTTACCACAAACGTTAGTCAATCAAGATTTACAGCCGATTAATATGGATACCCCCGTTGAGTTGCAACGCTATTTGGGTTTGGTTACTAACCCAAATATCACGGTATCTGCAAGTATGGCAGCCTTACTTGATATGTTAGGATTAGAGGTGGATGGTAAACATCGCGATTAATGGATCGATATAAAAAAAAGCCTATCGATGTGATAGACTTTTTTTATGAGACTTACTTTTTCTGATAAGTTAAACGCAGCCCATAAATCCAAGCATCGTTGTTTTGGAAATCACCCACTAAGTCGCCATTGGGGATTTTTGATTTGGCATCGCCAAACATCAAATATTTCACGCCTGCCGACACGGCAACTTCGGGTGTAACATTGTACTTGGCGCCTAGACCCACATTCCAATGACCTTCCACAGGTCCTAAGGTGGTGGTGGGATCACCCGCGCCGCTATCCCAGCCCACTGAGCCTGATACCGCCCATTGATTACTTAATTTTTTACCCAAGCCCACTTCTGCTGCCCAGCCATCATCTGAGTAATCAATCAAGTTTAAACCATTGGGATATAGGGGTTTAAAATCCGCGCCGGTGGCTTTTTTAGTCGTTGCATTATACAGAGGCGGTTTGATTGAAAAATCACTCCAAGGTACCCAGCGCAGTTTTGCGGTCAATAGGGTGGTTGGATTAAGACCTGTTTGAAAGTCAACATTCACGGATTTTGGGGTAGTGATGGTCATGTCATAACTGCCGGATTCGCCAGTTGCAGGCATGGACTCATACGCTACAGTGTCATGATCAATTTCAGAGCGATAAGTCAACGCCGCTTTAAGCGCAATCTCAGGTTTGCTATAGGCTAAACCTGCCATCCAACCATAACCATTCGATTGGGCAAAGATACCATCATAACCTTGAGTAGAATTGTAGGCTTTACCTCGTAAATGCACTTCACCTTCTAATTTTTGTAATACCGGCCCGCCATATACTTGCCAGTTATTTTTTTCGCCAAATTTGACCCCCACCAAACCCGTGAAGTTTTTACTATCAACGGAGGCATTGGTACCTTCGTTGGGATGCTGAGCGATATTGCTTGCTAGATTGTAGGCTGCCCCTGCTTGCTGTGCGGTTTTAACCGCGTTAGCTGCATTATAAGCGAGTGTTTGGTTGGTTGGATCTGCTTTTGCAGCGGCGGCGGCGGTTTTTGCAGCTATGGCGGCTGCTTGCGCCGCTTGTCCTGCACCAGCAACCTGCTGCGCGCTGACTGTACCATTGACAAAGTTATTATTGCCTGTGAACTCAACATCCGCGCCCCACGGTTGGTCAAAAAACACACCCACACTGACTTTATCATTGATGTCTGCTTTTGCCCCATAATTGATAAAATTATAGTTTAGCGCCATGTTGTTGGTATCGCGACCTTCTTCGTACGTGGTTGGCGAAGGGGTGGTGGCTGCATTGTCTTTGCCACTAATCGATGGGTCAATGGTGATTCGTTCAATGTAGGCAAAAGTGCCATCTTGCGTAAACCCCCAACTTGGCTGAGTTGAGCGGTCGAGCCCTGCGGCTTGGGCAGCGCTAGCAAATGAAATGCTGGCAATAGCGAGTGTTAAGGATTGCAATCTTAATGACATGAAATACTCCCTTTTACATGGATATTGATAAAGTGCGAATTGGAGAGCTTGCTAAAGGTTGCTAAAAGGTATGAAAAACTTAGACAGGATAGTGAGGCCTTCCAATGGACCCACAAAGAATAGTTAAAAACTTACGCCTTGACAACTTATGGCTTACAAAAATGACGCCAATTTCTGACCTGATAAGTCACTAATAGCGTATTTACAGTGACATAAACATAAAAAAACACCGATTAATATAATCGGTGTTTGAGTCAAAGCATGACAAAGTATTAATTTACTCTAGCCAGATTCATTTCCATTTTTTTACCATCATTGTTTTGAACGACTTTAACAGGTAGATAATCAAGTTTTGGGGCTAACCAAAAACTGGTTTGACGGTCTTTATCATCATGCACGCGATCGATACGCACCACGTCAAAAGTGCCCGCTGGCACGGTAATGCGAGTCATGGCAGATTTTTTGAAGGGCACTGCTTCAACTGTATTGCGATCTGCCATGTAATAGTTACCACGGAATTTGCCTGCTTTTAAATCTTCCCGAATTTGAATTTCCAAACTTAAATCATCATAGGCAGGCTGTGGCAAAGCAATGACTTTGTTTTGACCTTTATAATTGGTAACCAGTTGTTTTTTTGCATTATTAAAGTTCAAGGTGGTAGTTCGACCCGTCCCCAAAATTTTGTATTGTGTTAATGCGCTCACCGGTAAGATAGCGCCATTGGCATTGACAAAATTGGCGGTTTGCTTGGCACTGGCTAATTTACCGACACTTGCATTAACGTTATAAAAATACTGATTGCCAGTTTGGGTCAATACACGGCTTGCGGTACCATTGTATTTGCCTTCAATATTAAAATTATAGGTTGCATTAAAAGGGGCAACTGCCGCATTCGCTATAGAAGTGATAGCCATCGCTGACACGAGTGAAGTACTTACTAATAGTTTTTTTACTAAAGAATTTTTCATGTTTCATCCATCAAATAACGTTCATCAGATAAGGTTAAATCTATTTGGTATGCATACAGTAGTATTGATGGCAAGCAAATACAAGCCAGTTAACAAAAGATTGTGATTGTGCAATAAACGACAGTCTTTATGAGGTATTTGGGTGAAGGGGTTAAAAAATTGACAACAAATTGCAAAATTTCGTAATTTTCTGCTTGAACAAATTGGCATACATCCCCACTGTTAGACAGTGAATTGATAACATGTCATAAGCATATGATTATTTATGCAAACAGATAGTTATCATCTTTTTGTGGTCGGCAAAATAGAGGGGGTCTTTTGAGCCAACCTCTGAGCTGATCACAGCTTTCAAAGCTAACTACGGCTTTCAAACAATAATTTAACAGTTAATTTATGGAGTAGATTATGGCAATTCGTCCTTTACATGATCGTATCGTCGTGCGTCGCAGCGAAGAAGAACAAAAAACAGCTGGCGGTTTATTGCTAGCAGGCGGCGCCCAAGAAAAACCGTCTCAAGGTGAAGTCATTGCAGTAGGTAATGGTCAAATCCGTGAAAACGGTGATGTACGTGCGCTCGATGTCAAAGTCGGCGACAAAGTACTCTTTGGTCAATATGCCGGCTCAACGGTTAAAGTAGATGGTGAAGAATTATTGATTATGAAAGAAAGTGATGTATTAGGTGTGATTGAAGGTTAATCAGTCATTACTTTAAACAATCGTTTTTTACCCAAAAGCTAATTTACTTAGTCTTAATTTACCTGGTCTTAATCTAACTGGTTAAGTACTTGGTAAAATAATTGATAGCAACCGTGGTAGCAATTTGGACTACCTTATACAAATAAAAATTTATAATTTGGAGAATTTAACATGGCTAAAGATGTAAAATTTGGTATTGATGCCCGTGCAAAAATGATTGATGGCGTCAACGTATTGGCAAATGCGGTTAAAGTGACATTAGGCCCTAAAGGTCGTAACGTGGTTATCGACAAATCTTTTGGCGCACCCACCATCACTAAAGATGGCGTATCAGTGGCTAAAGAAATCGAACTTGATGACAAATTTGAGAACATGGGTGCACAGCTGGTCCGTGAAGTTGCAAGCAAAACCAATGATGTTGCAGGTGACGGTACTACCACAGCGACTGTTTTAGCCCAAGCGATTTTGCAAGAAGGCATGAAATCAGTTGCCGCTGGCATGAACCCAATGGACTTAAAACGTGGTATCGATAAAGGTGTACGTGCTGTTGTTGCACAAATCCACGCGTTTTCAACCCCAGCCAATGACACTAAAGCCATCGCACAAGTTGGCTCTATCTCAGCTAACTCTGACCAAACTATCGGTGACTTAATCGCTCAAGCGATGGAAAAAGTGGGTAAAGAAGGCGTAATCACAGTTGAAGAAGGTTCAGGCTTTGAAGATACCCTTGAAGTCGTTGAAGGTATGCAATTTGATCGTGGCTACATCAGCCCATACTTTGCCAATAAAGCAGATACGTTGACCGCTGAACTAGAAAACCCATTAATCTTGTTAGTCGACAAAAAAATCAGCAATATCCGTGAGTTGATTCCACTGCTTGAAAACGTGATGAAATCTGGTAAAGCCTTACTGATCATTGCTGAAGATGTTGAAAACGAAGCCTTGGCAACTTTAGTTGTGAATAACATGCGCGGCGGTTTAAAAGTTTGTGCTGTCAAAGCCCCTGGTTTTGGTGACCGTCGTAAAGCGATGCTTCAAGATATCGCAATCTTAACGGGTGGTACAGTTGTATCAGAAGAACTGGGCATGAGCTTAGAAACTGCGGATTTATCAGTATTAGGTACTGCCAAAAAAGTGACGGTTGGTAAAGAAAACACTGTGATTGTCGATGGTGCCGGTCAAAAAACTGAAATCGATGATCGTGTTGCCTCTATCCGTCGCCAAGTGGAAGAATCAACCTCTGATTATGACAAAGAAAAGCTACAAGAGCGTATTGCTAAACTCGCAGGCGGTGTGGCAGTTATCAAAGTCGGTGCGGCGACTGAAACTGAAATGAAAGAGAAAAAAGACCGTGTGGATGATGCCTTGCATGCAACTCGTGCTGCCGTCGAAGAAGGCGTTGTAGCAGGTGGTGGTGTGGCATTGGTTCGTGCTATCTCTGCGCTTGACAATGTCAATGGTGACAATGACGACCAAGCCGCGGGTATCAACATTTTACGCCGTGCGATGGAAGCACCACTTCGTCAAATCGTGACCAACGCAGGTGATGAAGCATCTGTGGTGGTAAACCAAGTCAAAGGCGGTCAAGGTAACTACGGTTACAACGCAGCGACTGGTGAATATGGCGATATGCTTGAAATGGGTATCTTAGACCCAGCCAAAGTCACTCGCTCAGCGCTTGAAAACGCAGCATCTGTGGCAGGCTTGATGCTTACGACAGAAGCAATGATTACTGACCTGCCAAAAGACGACGCTGGCGCTGCTGCCATGGGTGGTATGGGCGGCATGGGTGGTATGGGCGGCATGATGTAATCTAAAGATTATATCCTACTCAAGCCATTTAGCTAAAATTAAAACCCTATTAAACTTCAGTTTAATAGGGTTTTTTAATTAGGGAAATTATCACAACCATGACGATGGAACTACCGACCGCTTCACTACCACAAGCCAACACCATCGGTGTATTCAATAAAAATGTGTTAAAAGATAGTATGAGTGTGGATTTATGGGCGAATATTTTGCGTTAAATGGCGGCGCAGTTAATCATTATCCCGTCTAAAAACATACTCAGTTGAGCTTGAAGCATTTTCAACAAACTGATAGCCTTCCAAGTTAAAGTCTTTTAACTGTTGCGCGGTTGTCAGCTGATTTTCAGCGGCAAAACGCACCATCAAGCCGCGTGCCTTTTTGGCATAGAAACTTACCACTTTATATTGACCATCTTTGCCGTCTTCAAAACGGGGCGTGATAATATCCGCGCTGATTTTTTTGGGATTAACCGCCTTGAAGTATTCGTTGGAAGCCAAGTTTACCAAAACTTTGTGTTTATTTTCTGCCATGCGTTGATTGATGAGATTGGCAAGCGTATCGCCCCAAAATTGATACAAATTATCGCCTCTAGGATTTTTTAGTTTTGTGCCCATTTCCAAGCGATAAGGTAGCATCAAATCAAGCGGCTTTAACAAGCCGTACAACCCAGACAATATTCCTAATCGCTCATTGACATAATGGACTTGTTGTTCAGTCATTTGCTTCGCTGCCAAACCTGTATAGACATCACCATCAAATAAATACAGCGCCGCTTTAGCAGGTATGTCAGCATGATCGGTACTAAATGGCTGGGTAGTATCCCATCGCCAATTTTGGTTGCGCACGGCATTTAATTGCCCAAGTTTAGCTGAGATACTCATCAACGCCGACAAATCGGTTGGCGCTAATGTTTTTAATTCACTCATCAATTCGCAAGCGTGCGCCATCAAAGCAGGCTGGGTGTAATGTTGACTAAAATCAAAAGGTAAATCATTTTTTTTATTCAGATTTTTGGCAGGCGAGAGCACAAAGTACATGGGGTATGTTCCGTTTACTTTATCGGTTAAGAATTAGAGCGGTTAAGATAATGATAATGGCAGCGCAGGGCGCAAAGATAACGCCCAAGCCACATAGACTAGGCGAGTTTGATTTTATCGGTTAACAAAAATTCCATCAATGCTTTTTGGGCATGCAGACGATTTTCGGCTTCATCCCATACCACAGCGCGCGGATCCTCAAGCAAATCATAGGAGATTTCTTCGCCGCGGTGGGCAGGCAGACAATGCATAAATAATACGTCTGGATCGGCTTTATCCAGTAATGAGCGGGTCACCATATACTGGGCAAATCGCCGCGCACGAGTATTTTGCTCGCTCTCTTGCCCCATACTTGCCCATACATCGGTGGCGACCAAATGCGAGCCTTTGACCGCCTCATTAACATCTTCGACCAGCTCAACACAGTGCGAATACTGCTTGATGAGGTCGGCATTGGGTTCAAACCCATAAGGCGCGGAAACCCGCAGTTGAAAGCCAAATTGATGCGCAGCATGGATAAAAGAAGCGCACATATTATTGCCATCCCCAATCCAAGTCACTGTTTTGCCTTCGATGCTACCACGGTGCTCTATAAAGGTTTGGATGTCGGCTAGTAGCTGACAAGGATGCTGTTCGTCAGTGAGTGCATTGATAACAGGCACTTGTGAATACTGGGCGAATTTTTCAACAATACTGTGTTCAAAGGTGCGAATCATGACGATATCGACCATGCGTGAGATGACACGTGCTGAATCTTCAATCGGTTCGCCACGACCTAGCTGGGTATCGCGAGGTGATAGAAATATGGCATGACCGCCAAACTGTCCCATCCCTGTTTCAAACGAAATACGGGTACGGGTACTCGATTTTTCAAAGATCATCCCCAAGGTACGACCGACAAAAGGCTGATAAATAACCCCTTCATGCTGCATCAAACGCAGTTCACTGCCACGTTTAATCACTTGCATTAATTCTTCTTTGCTAAAATCCAATAACGTCAAAAAATGGCGGGTACTCATTGCCTGTCCTACATCCCAATTTTGTCAATAAACATTACAGTAAACTATCAGTATAGCGGATTTATCCAAACTGTCTAGCAAATTGACGCATTTGTGTCACTTTAACATCCGTCACATAGTTAACAGTTATGACTGATAAATCCATGTTGGACGTCGGGTGACCACACTTAACAGCTCATAGCTAATGGTATCATTCCAGCCACCCACCTCATCAATGCTCGGTGCATTACCCCAAAGCTGGACAGGGCAGTCAAGGTTTACCCCAGTGGTATGGGTCAAATCAACCATCAACATATCCATCGCCACCCGACCGATGATAGGCGCCTGTTGACCTGCGGCGACGACATACGCATCATCGCTAATCACCCTTGGATAGCCATCGGCATAACCCACACTGACAATGCCGATGCGCGCTGGGGCTCGGGCAGTCCAGCGACTACCATAACCCACGCTATCGCCCGCTTTTAGCGTATGAATTGCCATGATACTGGCGTTAAAATGCATGACGGGTTGCAGATTTAGCTGTTTGGCAGTGGCATGATTTACAGGCGTTGCCCCATACAAGATAATGCCTGGGCGCACCCAATCATAATGGCGGTCTGACCAGTTCACAATCCCTGCTGAATTACACAATGAGCCTTTAATCGCTGGGTTTACTTGGTCACGTAGCATTTGTAGGGTTGAATCAAATAACTCAAACTGTTGTTGGTTATTGGGATGATCGATGGCATCAGCGTTGGCAAAATGGGTGGTCAAAACAATCTCATAGCCTGAGCTAGTTAATTGCTGGGCGATTTTCTTGATTTCACCCGATGTAAAGCCAAGGCGGTTCATGCCAGTGTTTAGTTTTAGCCACACGGTTGCGCCCGCTTTTGCAGGCTGCTGCAACGCCCAGTCTAATTGGCGTTGGTGGTGTACCACGCACTCGATTTGATGCGCTATACAATATTGCCATTCTGCTAACGAAAACGCGCCTTCAATCACTACCATTAGTTTTTGCCAGCCAGCCTGTTGTAGTTCTATCGCTTCTTGCAAACAAGCGACACCTAAGGCATCGGCTTGTGCGACGGCAGGTAAACAGTTGACTGCGCCATGCCCGTAGGCATTGGCTTTCACCATGGCTAATACCTTGGCGGTCGGGGCATAATCTTTGACGCGTTGTAGGTTATGGGTAAGCGCTGCTAAATCGATGGTGATGCTGGTTTGACGCACAATCTTGACCTTGTTGCAGTGAAATTTTTATTCATCAGGTTCGCTAAAGGAAGCGGTTTGGTAAAATTCAGGGGTTAGGTTACCAAAACGGGTAAATTGCCCTTCAAAGGATAGGCGCACTGTCCCAATAGGTCCATTACGCTGTTTACCGATAATGATTTCAGCTGTGCCTTTAGCATCGCTATTTTCATTATAAACCTCATCACGATAAATGAACATAATCAAATCGGCATCCTGCTCAATTGCACCCGACTCCCGTAAGTCCGACATAATCGGGCGTTTGTTGGGTCGATTTTCTAAACTTCGATTGAGCTGTGATAAAGCGACCACAGGGCAATTCATCTCACGGGCAAGCGCTTTTAAGCTTCGAGAAATCTCCGAAATCTCACCCACGCGGTTGTCGCCTAAGCCTGGCACTTTCATCAGTTGTAGATAATCGACCATTACCATGCCAAGTTTGCCATCATTGTCTTTGGCAATACGGCGACAGCGCGAACGAACCTCAGATGGTGGTAGCGCGGTACTGTCATCGATATACAGTTTTTTAGCATGCAGATGAGCGATGGCATTGGAAAGTTTACCCCATTCATCTTCGTTCATTTGACCTGACCGCAAATGCGTTTGGTTGATAGCCCCCCAAGAGGACAATAGACGCATCACAATTGACTCAGCAGGCATTTCCATTGAAAACACCACCACAGGTAAATCGGTATGAAATAAAATACTCTCTGCCAAATTCATCGCAAATGTGGTTTTACCCATCGAAGGACGCGCTGCCACAATAATGAGATCGCCCGCTTGTAGCCCTTGGGTTTTGTTATTGAGTTCTTCAAACGGGGTCTTAAGCCCAATCATGCCTTCAGGATGGTCTTTAAGTTCTTGGATATTGTTGACGACATTGGTGATAACATCGCTTAGTTGGGTAGGACCCTTGTGTTTTGAATGGCGGCTATGGGTTTCATTGATGGCAAAAATTTCGCTTTCAACGGTGTCTAAAATATCACTTACACTTTGATTTTTTGGGTCAAAGGCAAGCTCTAGCATATGACTGCCGGCTTTGATGATTTGGCGTAAAGTCGAAAATTCCCTGACCCGCTGCGCATAAGCAGTCAAGTTAAACAGCGTCGCTGGGCTTTGTGATAGGATATCGCCTAGATAATCGCTACCACCTGCAGGTTCAAGCAGTTTTTGCATATCGAGCCAGTCCATCACCATGGTGGCATCATACGGCTCATTGGCATTGGCAAGATGAGAGATAGCATCAAAAATATATTGATGGCGCTGTGCATAAAAATCATATTTGGTAATAATATCTGAGATGCGATCAAACGACTCTTCAAGGCTCATCAGCGACGCTAGGACGGACTTTTCTAAGTCCATACTGTGCGGTTGATGCTGCGTCAGCGAAGTATTCTTAAGATCGTTCTCTTTGGTTTTATCGTCTGCCATGATGACCTGTGATAAAGTTATTTTAAATAGTTTGAAAGGGCAAAATTTTGCTAAAAGTTATCGGTTGCAAATGGTGAGTCTAACACACGCATCAAAATAGAACAGTCAATATACCGAAAAAACCATCCAAATTCTAATGAGAAAAATATAAAAAAACGGCAATTTTTTTGAATGAAATCAGCTTGAATTTTAGGCTTTCTTGTTGAATTTTTACGCCGCAAACAATAAAAAAAAGAGACAGCAAAGCCATCTCTTTTTTAAAGTAAACTATCAATTAAGCAGCTGAATCTTCTGCCAAGATAGTGACTTGAATGTTGGTCATTACATCGTGATGTAATTGAATGTCAACATTGTATTCGCCAATTTGACGTAATGCACCTTCAGGCAATTTAACTTCTGAACGGTCAACAGGTAAACCAGATTTAGTTAAGGCATCGGCGATATCGCGAGTACCGATAGAGCCAAATAGTTTGCCTTCATCACCTGATTTTGCACGGATGATAACATTGACGTCTTGTAGCGCTTCAGCACGGGCATTAGCAGCGGCTAATTCATCAGCTTCTACTTTTTCAAGTTCTGCACGGCGTGCTTCAAATTTTTCGATGTTAAAAGCAGTAGCTGGTAATGCTTTACCTTGTGGTACAAGGAAGTTACGGCCATAACCTGCTTTTACATTAACAGTATCGCCTAGTTTACCTAGGTTAGCGATACGTTGTAATAAAATAACTTGCATATATCACTCCTCGGTTTATTTTTGGCTGTCAGTGTAAGGAACCAACGCAAGATAACGCGCTTGTTTGATTGCTACAGCCAATTGGCGTTGATATTTGTTTGAAGTACCAGTGATACGGCTTGGTACGATTTTGCCACTTTCAATGACATACTGTTTTAGGATTTCGATATCTTTATAATCGATATGGGTAATGCCTTCAGCAGTAAAACGGCAAAATTTACGGCGGCGATAAAAACGTGCCATGATTAGTCTCCTTAATTATTCGTCGTTGTTGTCTTCAGCATCAACTTCTGACTCATCATCATTTGATTGATAGTCATCTTGAGCTGTATCGTTACGGCGTGAAGCTTTACGAGCACGTTTTTCTTCAGCACTTTTTGCTAATGGTGATTCTTCAGTAATCGCTTCGTCACGACGGATAACTAAGCTACGGATGATAGCATCGTTATAACGGAATAATTCTTCAAGCTCATCAAGCGTTTGTTGACCCGCTTCAATGTTTAATAGCACATAGTGAGCTTTGTGAACTTTGTTGATTGGGTAAGCTAATTGACGACGACCCCAATCTTCTAGGCGATGGATAGCACCACCTTGTTCTTTTACTAAGTTGATATAACGCTCAACCATGCCAACCACTTGGTCGCTTTGGTCTGGGTGAACCAATAATACCAGTTCATAATGTCTCATAAAGACTCCTCACGGATTAAACAGCCGTTGACCCCGTGTCAACAGCAAGGAGATTGAATGCACCTAAGTTAGAATCATCTAACTATATTGGTATAAACAAGGTGCGCCATTATATAGTAGCACACACTCAGTAGCAAGTTAATATTTACTTAACAAATTCGCCCACGCATTGCTGTAAGGTATTCGATACGGCACGCGCCACAATGACATTGCGCGCGGCCGGGTCGACTGCTGCTGTGGTCAAATCGACAATGGTGACGGACTGCGGGGCTTTTTCGCTGACGCAGCTACAGACATTGCTCGCTACCTCTGCTTGCTTCTCGGAAGTCATCAATACACTGCCCAAGCGCCAGTATTGGTTATTTTGTAATTGAGCTTGGCATTGTTGATTCACTGCGGCTTTAAATATCGCCATGCCGACATTGTTGGCAGCGCCGATGGTGCTATTAGCATCCATCACACCGGTACCAGTGGTAGCGGCGCAGCCGCCCAAGGCTAGGGCTGAGCCAATCACTGCAGCGGCACTTCCTATGCATTTAGTAGCTTGGCGTTTATTAGCTAGGCGTTTAGTAGATAGCCTAATAGCGGCGAAAAAAGAAAATTGTTGATGCATATCAAATACTCCTGTCCTTTATTGTGTTAAACAATTGATAAACACCGCTAACATAGCAGATTACAGAAGATTTCTTTACCACAATTTTTTAACCAAGTCATGTTATTGGGTCATAGTTATTAAAAATAGTTACTAAAAAATATGCCATCAAACTTAAAAAACTGGGTGGGATTTTTTTTCATCAATGTTTATAAAGCCAATTAAATTCCTCGACCTCAGTGATATTAATCGGAAAAAAACACGGATTTTTTGGATTTTTCGATAGATTTGATTCAAATTAAACCTTACTAAAAATGTGGGATTGATAACCAATTGTTTTAGGTTGCGCATTTGTTTAATCTTTTTTTCCCTTGTATTGAGTGTGGGATTGGATTATAACTATACGTAACAAATACATCTATTTACACAATAATAAGGAATTGTTATGAACTGGCAATTATTTAGCGTAATTTTTACAATCGCTTCTGGTGTGACTATCGGTGTTTTAATGACCATTGCGCTGGTAACTGGTTTTGACCAAATTCCACACATTATAGCCACAGCGATTGTCGGTTTAATCCTATCTATTCCAATTGCATGGATTGTCGCCAAAAAAATGCAAACACTGACTACTGCCAAAACCCCAGTTGCGCGATAACAAAGTACGCTAGATAAATAACTAAAACCGCTAAAACCGCTTAACTAATAATAGCTAAGCGGTTTTTTTATGGCTAATAAGGTTAAAAGTGTATAGCACTCACGCTAGACTACGGTGCTAAACGCTGTAGCTCAACAGCTACTGTAAATCTACCTTGGTACCTGTATCAACATTGGCATACACTTCAAGCACATCCCAGTTGGTTAAGCGAACACAGCCGTGCGAGGCTTGACGGCTAATGCCTTCAGGAACGGGCGAGCCATGAATCCCGTATGAGGGTTTACTCAGTCCCATCCATACCACACCGACTGGACTTTTGGGTCCTGGCGGCAACATAAACACTTTTTTATCTTTGCCTTCACCGCTACTGGCGCGGTACCAAGGGTTTTTAACACGATTGACAATACTAAAGGTACCCGTAGGAGACGGTGTATCACTACTACCGACCGTGGTAGGATAAGTGGCAATTAATCTATCGCCATTATAAGCGTATAAGATATTGTCGGCTTTTTTGGCAACCAAACGGGTGATTTTCTCATTGAGCGGCGCGCCTGGGTTAAACACGGTGATGGTTTCACCCACGGTGAATTTTTTATCGCTATTAAGCTTTTTAAGATAGCGAATATCCATGTGGAAACGTTCAGCCAACATTTCTTGGACGTCTTGATAGTATAGACCTTTCATTTTAGATTTGGCTTCACTACCACTCGGTGTTGGCTGATACGGACCTTTGATATCTTCTTGCGTCAAGGTATAACCGACCAACACAGGCTGATTGGCAGGAATTTTTTCATTTAACAGTTTCCAAACTTCCGCGCTCATACGGCCATCTTGGGGTAGTCCATGCATGGCTTGGAAATTTTTGAGCGCTTTTTTGGCATTCATACCCCAACCGCCATCAATTGGACCCGGTGAAGCATGATTCCAATCTAACAAGGCTTGAAGTTTTAAGGTCGTTGCTGAGTTAACATTTTGACCAGGTTTCCAGTCGGCACTATTGACTAGCTGTGCGTAGTCAGACAAATTTAGGGTAGAAAAACTGGCAGGTGTTGTTGCTGTTTTATTGTTACCCACTGTTGTCGGGTCAAAATTTGGCGCAGCCGTTGTGGTATTGTTGACTTCTTCAGAGCTCGCGCCTGCGACACCTTCACCCGAAGTATAGTCACTATCGATACCTGTTTGGGTGGCATCTTCTTTAATGCCTAATGCCGTGGTGGTGGCTGGGATTGCGGTTGCTGCTGCCGTTGGTTTTGCCGCCGTCACCGCAGTAGCCGAGGCGAGTTTCGGCGTGGTGGTAGATTGTGTGACGCTAGCTGCGGACTTGGCTGGTTGCGATTTTTTAGCCGTTTTACTATCGGTAGTAGTTTCTTTAGCAGTCGCAGCTGCGGTAGAGGCGCTGGCCGCTTTAGTTGTGGCAGTTTTAGTTGTGGCAGTTTTAGTTGTGGCAGTTTTAGTCGTTGTCGTTGTTTTGGTAACAGCTTTGGTGGCGGGTGCCGTTTTGGCGGTAGTGGTGTCTGAGACCGTGTTGGTGGCTGCAAATGCTTGATTGGCAATCAGACAAGCTAGGGTAGATAATACAAATTTTTTCATAGATTGACTCAATAATCGGCAATAACAAATAAAAATAAGGGACAATATAAATAACGTACAATAAAAGCATAAATTGGCAGCAATTATACTATAAAAACCAACTTTTCAGGCAATGGCTCATTTGTTAGCTGCACGACAATCTAAGTAGCGTTTGCCAAGGCGTTTAACAACCTTGCGCTATTAAACCTCGCTGCACACTTAATTTTTACGCCGTTAAATTGTTGTATAGATAAATTGTCCCAGAGGCGAATTTACATGCTTTAAGTCTAACATTAACAAATCGCATCATAGACAATGGTAAAATTTTTTAACCAAGCGGTATTTTTATAGCAAGGTTAAGGCAAAAAAGGGTTTAAAACATTTAGACCTGCGAGCAACATTTATTTTTACCATGTTTATTGAACAGCTCGATGATGAAAAATTGAATTGTGCAAATCTGTGACCCTTTAGCTTGTTAAATAACTTTAGCTCGTTAAATAATTTGTAAAAAAATCAAAGTATATTATAATTTTAATTCAAAATTTTTTAGGTTAACCACTATGTCATCATCGCCATTTGCATCAGCCAATGTTTCTCATACGCCATCTTTTGACCAAAATCAAGATTCACAAAAGTTTGATGACTTGCAAATCGATTTGCAAGCACTTGATATGGATGAAGAAACCGAGTCAGATGACATTTTTGACACCATGCAACAAGAGTTTGCTGAAGCCCACCAAACCCTAAAAACGATTCGCGATTTTATCCGTTTTGGGGTCAGTAAATTACGCGAGTATGATGTAGTAGTCGCGCAAGGTACTACAGATGAGTTTGCTGAGGCTTCGGCTATTGTGCTACAAACCTTGTCACTTGATTGGTCTGCCGATGAGCAAATTTTAGATTGTCGCCTGACCAATAGCGAAAAATCAGAAGTATTGACATTGCTGCAGCGCCGTATCGTAGAACGCAAACCTTTAAGTTATTTAATTAATTTATCTTATTTTTGCGATTTGCCATTTTATGTGGATGAACGGGTATTGATTCCACGTTCACCAATTGCTGAGCTGATTCGCCAGCAGTTTTATCCCTATTTTGAGCCGAATGATTTGGTTGAAAAAATCAGTGGCACTACTAATGACAAAAAATTTCATGACCACGGATTGTATGATAAGCAGTTAGCACAACCAGAGCGTATGCTGGACTTGTGTACAGGGTCAGGGTGTATTGCCATTGCCTTGGCAAGCCGTTTCCCTGATGCAATGGTCGATGCCAGTGATATCGACAAAAACGCGCTAGAAGTGGCAGCGGTCAATGTGGATCATCACCACATGAACCATCAAGTCAATTTGATTGAGTCAAACTTATTTGAAAAAGTACCTGCAGAAAATCAATATGATTTGATTGTAACCAACCCGCCGTATGTCGATGCCGCGACGATGGCAGATTTACCACCCGAGTTCTTGCATGAGCCAGACCACGCGTTGGCAGCGGGACAAGATGGCTTGGATTTGGTGCATCATATTTTATACAACGCCCCAGATTATCTGACTCGTGACGGCTTGCTGGTGTGCGAGGTGGGGGATAGTGAATGGGCACTGCGTCAAGCCTATCCTGAAATTCAGTTTGATTGGTTAACCTTTGCACATGGCGGGCATGGGATTTTTGCCATGGATTATGATGAATTGATGGAAAATCGGGCATATTTTGAGCAGTATGTGAGTGTTTCTTAGTAAGCGCTTGTTTAGGGTTACTATCTTTAACTTGTTGATTGGGCTTGTTGATTTAATAAGTTGGATAATGGTTAAAAAAAGCAATATATCAACAGGGTGCAACAAACCTATTATTTGATTTGTAAGTATTGATGAAAAATCAAGCGGAGCGTAAATGGCAGGCAATACCATCGGGCAAGTTTTTACCGTCACCACCTGTGGCGAATCACATGGCGCAGGACTTATGGCAATCGTTGACGGTGTGCCACCAGGGTTGCCTTTAACCGAAGCAGATCTGCAAATAGACCTGGATCGCCGCAAGCCTGGTACCTCAAAATTTGCGACCCAGCGCCGTGAAGACGATGCAGTTGAAATTATCTCTGGCGTGTTTGAGGGTAAAACGACAGGTACGTCTATCGGGCTTTTGATTCGCAATACCAACCAAAAATCCAAAGATTATAGCGATATTAAAGACACCTTTCGTCCCAACCATGCCGATTATACTTATAGCATGAAATATGGGTTTCGCGATTATCGTGGCGGTGGTCGCTCATCAGCGCGCGAAACGGCAATGCGAGTGGCAGCGGGCGCGATTGCCAAGAAATATTTGAAACAACGGCTAGGGGTAGAAGTTCGCGGTTATGTGACCCAGATTGGTGATGTGGTTGCCAAACAAATACCTGAAAATATGATTGATTGGGAATTTGTCAACAGCAACCCATTTTTTTGTGCGGATATAGATGCCTTGCCAAAGTTTGAGCAGCTGATTACCCAATGCCGTGAGCAAGGGACAAGTTGTGGCGCAAAGCTTACCATATTGGCATCGGGTGTGCCTGTGGGATTGGGTGAGCCTGTGTTTGACAGACTTGATGCGGATATCGCGCATGCGATGATGAGCATCAATGCGGTCAAAGGCGTTGAAATTGGCGATGGCATGGCAGTGGCGGGACAGTTTGGGCATGAATCTCGCGACGAGTTAACCTTGGACGGCTTTAATGCCAACCATGCCGGGGGAATTTTAGGGGGGATTTCATCGGGTCAGACGATTGTAGTAAGTATTGCGCTAAAACCTACTGCCAGTATCACCACGCCGGGTCAAAGCATTGATGTTCACGGCAATGCCGTAGAGATGCTAACCAAAGGGCGCCATGACCCTTGTGTCGGTGTGCGTGCTACGCCGATAGCAGAAGCCATGCTTGCCATTGTGCTGTTAGACCATTATCTGCGTCATCGTGGGCAAAATGCAGATGTCACTATGCCGCTCACCCCGATTGTATAATTTTTTAATAGGGGTATTTGGTTGCTATAAGGTTGCTACAATGCGTTGCCCCATTCAACTTGAGTTAACATTGGTATGACTGTGCCTGACCTTACCCTTGATGAGCAGCAGTACGATGCCTGGCAAAGCGAAATACTGGCGCAGATGGGTATTACACGTTGGGTGCGCCAAGATTGCCCTGTCAAAACGTTTGCTAATCTAGAAGATTTTGAGGTTGTTTCTTCCTATCAAGCGGTTGAGACGCTTGCTGCCATGCCACAGCAGTTACCACCAGCTCAAACTGGGTTAACGAGCGAACTTGCGCCCATTGATACAACGCCAGACTTCAATCATCCTGTTATTGCGGATGATGCCGTTGATAGCGCAGTAGAATTATCCCCAGCGAATCTGGCAAATTTTCAACCCCATGATGTAGCTTTACTCAATCATTTATCTTTACTGCATGATTCATCTTTACCCCATCATTCACCTTTAAAAGTTTACCCGGCGCCAAATAATGATAGGTACAGTAATCCCGGGCAGAGTGATGAGCTATTCAATAATGAACAGATCAATGATGAATTGCTCACTGCCAGTTTTGATGTGCAGGCGATAGTGGGGGGTGAGTGGACACTGGTGGTTGACAGTCGTTTTTTGCAGACGGACAGCCGCCAACACCAGTTATGGCAACAAATCATCGGTGGGTTAAAAGCGTCCCCACATTTTTTTAACTTTCCTTTGCTCACCGATAGCCAACATTTACCCAAAGCCACGGTGCAATTAATGAGCAGCTACCCGATGGCAGTCGCAGGGTTTTCAGGATTTTTATATCGTATTAATCAAGGCAATCCCAAGGTGGGGGCATTGACGCCATTGCCTGACTGTCTAGATGAACAACCCATACAGCGTCTGCCGTATCTGGTAGATATGCTTGATGATTATCGCTTAAAACGCCAACTTTGGCAGTTGCTATCAAGTTAAGCTTAAAAGCTGCCGATTGATGCCGCATCTTTATGATTCATCGACTAGCCATATTGTGGTAAAGTATTTTTTTATTTCACACGATAACATTTCACACGATAAAAAGGAACGTGCTATGAGTGTCAGCTTTGATCAACGTGTTGCTAACTTTTGTGCAGGCCCAGCATCTATGCCGACTGCAGTGCTGCAAAAAGCGCAAGCCGAATTGTTAAATTGGCAGGGCTCAGGCATGTCGGTGATGGAGATGAGCCACCGTAGCAGTGAATTTGTGGGCATTGCCTCAAAAGCCGAGCAGGATTTGCGCAAGCTGATGAACATTCCTGACAATTATAAAGTGCTATTTTTGCAAGGTGGCGCAAGCTTGCAGTTTTCAGCCATTCCATTGAATTTACTCAAAGGGGAGGCTGATTATTTAGACACCGGCATTTGGTCTAAAAAAGCCATCAGCGAAGCCAAACGCTATGAGCAAGCGGGGCTAGGCAAAATCAATGTCGTCGCTTCTGCCAAAGACAGCAACTATACTATTGTCCCTCCACGTGATAGCTGGCAACTTAATGACAACGCCGATTATTTCCATTATTGCCCCAACGAGACCATTAATGGCTTGGCGATGTTTGATGTGCCAGCGGTCAATGTACCCATCGTGGCGGATATGTCATCTTGCATCCTATCTAGCCCAATAGATGTATCAAAATTTGGACTGATTTATGCAGGTGCACAAAAAAATATCGGTCCTGCGGGTTTGACGCTTGTGATTGTCCGTGATGATTTGATCGGTCATGCCAACTTAGTTTGCCCAAGTATCTTGGACTATAAAAACCAAGCCGATAATGATTCGATGGTCAATACCCCAGCAACTTTTTCTTGGTATTTGGCAGGTTTGGTGTTTGAGTGGTTACTTGAGCAAGGGGGTGTCGAGGCAATCTATCAACAAAATTTGTTAAAAGCGCAAAAGCTGTATGAATTTATCGACCAAAGCGATTTTTACCAAAACCCTGTCAACAAAGACAACCGCTCAATCATGAATGTACCCTTCACCTTGGCAGATAGTCAACTTGATAAAACCTTCTTAGCTAAAGCCGACGAAGCCGGATTGTTGAATCTTAAAGGGCACCGTACAGTGGGCGGCATGCGCGCCAGTATTTATAACGCGATTGATTTGGCGACCATTGAAAAGTTAATCAAATTTATGCAGCAGTTTGAACAAACTAGCGTATAAAAAGATTTAATAATCGTGCTACATTAAGACTTAACAGCTAAAATGCTTGTTAAGTCTTTTTTATAGTTAGTGGGTGTGGGGCATATGAGAGATAACAGCTAGCAATACCAAGGGTTTTTGAAAAATAGTTGAAGGGGTTATGGGGATGCAAGTGAAAAAAGACAGGATGATAAAACCAGCCCACTGGATGAGGGCAGTCACTCGCCAGACATTTGGCAAAAAATACTGGGTGCTGGGCTTATTAGTGGTCGCGTCCGCTGCCAATACCGCTATCATCACTGGTACGTCTATCGCTCACAACAGCACCGCGCAATTTGCCCATGTTTCTCATTTACCCTATGCCAATCCCAACGCCCCCAAAGGCGGTGTGTTAAGCCTATCTGCCATCGGCACCTTTGACAGCATTAATAAATGGATCGATGTCGGTACGCCTGTGACCGGCACCGATTATTTGTTTGAAAGTTTGATGACAGGCTCGCTGTCTGAAGCGTTTGTGCAGTACCCACTACTGGCGGATAAAGTCACTTATGACCCAGATGACCCAAGCTGGGTTATCTATCACATCAACCCCAAAGCCTATTTTTGGGATGGCACGCCTGTGACGGCGCAAGATGTCAAAGCCAGTATGGATGCACTGCTCACAAAAGGCGTGATGAGTATGCGTAGCTATCTATCCGATGTCAAAGAAACCCAAGTGATCGATCGACAAACCGTCAAATTTATTTTTAAATCTAAAGACAACCAAGAAATCAAACTGACCGTCGCGCAAATGCCGATTTGGTCAAAAAAATCGATTGATGGCTATTTTGATAAAGTCGGACTGACGCCACTGATGGGCAGTGGCGCGTATAAAGTCGGCACAATCGATGCAGGACGCGCCATTACCTATGTGCGTGACCCCAATTATTGGGGCGCCAAACCTGACGCGGGCGTGGTGGTAAATGTCGGTCGGTATAATTTTGACCAAATTAAGTATGTGTATTATCAAAACCCCGAAGTGGCATTTGAAGGCTTTAAATCCGGCGAATATTTTTTCCGTGCCGAAAGCAAAGCGCGGACATGGGCAACGGGTTATAACTTTCCTGCCGTCAAAGCAGGCATGATCACCAAAGCGCAAATCGCCAATAACAACCCGGTACCGATGCAAGCGATTGTGATGAATTTGCGCCGACCGATTTTTCAAGATATTCGGGTGCGCCAAGCGATGACACTGGCGTATGATTTTGAATGGCTCAATAAAACCATGTTTTATGGCCAATATGAACGTTTGCAAAGCTTTTTTCATGGGTCAGCGCTTGCCGCAACCGGCACGCCAACGCCACAAGAACTGGCAGTTATCAATCCGCTATTATCTGACCTTGAGCCCATTCAAAGACAGGCTGTTTTAAGCGATTGGCAAGCCCCCAAATCAACTGGCGATGGATTTAATCGCGACAATTTATTAAAAGCGCGTGAATTGCTGCTGCAAGCGGGTTTTAAATACCAAAATATGAAGCTATATCAGCCCAATGGTCAGCCCGCCAAACTGGAATTTTTATCCGCCGATGACAAGAATGCGCGCATTGTGTTGCCTTTTTTACGTAACCTGCAGCGGCTCGGATTTGATGCCAGCTTTCGCCAAGCCGATGTCCCCCAGTACTTAGAGCGCACTCGCAGATACGACTACGACATGATTGTCGATATGTTTGCCCAAAGTTTGTCACCGGGCGCAGAGCAAACCTATATGTGGGGCTCACAAGCCGCAGAAGAAAAAGGCAACCAAAACTCGGCGGGTATCAAAAACAAAGCCATTGATGCGGTGATTGCCAAACTCATAGTGTCGAAGAATCGTGACGATATTTTGCTGTACAGCAAAGTATTAGACCGTCTGCTACGGGCGGGCTATTATGTCGTGCCGACTTATGGCAAGCATACTGACAATGTGGCGTATTGGAAATTTTATGAACATGGGCCGCTGCCAAGCAATGCCATCGGCATCGATTATTGGTGGGCGAACAAAGACAAACAAGCACAAGTCATGCAGTATTTAGGAAAATAATAAGGAATAAAACAATGCTAAAAATCCACCCAATCCCGGCCTTCACTGACAACTATATTTGGGCAATTATCAATGATGAAACACACGAAGTGATTATTGTTGATGCTGGCGATGCTGAGCCTGTTTTAGAATTTGTAAACCGTGAAAATCTCACCATCACCCAAATGTGGGTGACCCATCATCACACCGACCATATCGGCGGCGTAACAGCATTGGCAAATGCGTTTCCAAACGCACAGATTTTTGCCCATGCCAATATTCACCCATTAATCAATGCCACGCATTTAATCCCTGTCGCTGAAGGGCGCGAATTAACCGCTTGGGGCAGTCCTGTGCAGGTGTGGCAGGTGGCAGGGCATACCGAAAATCATTTAGCGTATTTAGTGACGCTTGATAACCGTCTGCATATTTTTTGTGGAGATACGCTATTTCGCGCAGGTTGTGGCCGTGTTTTCACCGGCACGATTGAGACGTTGTTTGAAAGCTTTGACCGTTTTGCGCAGTTACATGACGATGAAACGCTATTTTATCCTGCTCATGAATATACCTTATCAAATCTTAATTTTGCCCAGTTTATCGAACCCAATAATCCAGCCATTGCACAGGCAATAGCGCATGACAGTGAATTACGCCAACAAAATACGCCAACCTTGCCGACCTCGTTAGCCGATGAAAAAGCCATCAATCCATTTATACGTGCGGTGATTGCACCCAGTGATGAGATGATAAAAACCGTACAAACGCAGACAGGAATTGAAGATGACAGCCCGTTTGAGATATTTAAAGCCTTACGCCAACTAAAAAATAACTTTTAAGGCTAACAGTTAACGGTAACCATTAAGGCTAATAATGAGAGATAACAATGAGGGATAACCATGGGCAAATATATTGTTAAACGGCTGTTATTAATCATCCCTACCTTGTTTTTGATTCTGCTCACCAATTTTGCCATTGTCCAATCGGCGCCGGGCGGTCCTGTCGAGCAAAAAATATCCCAAATTGAAGCAGAACAAAAACAGGGCGCCACCCAAACCCAACTGTCAACGACCACTTATCAAGGCAGTCGCGGTTTATCGCCAGACATGGTCGAGGCTATTAAAAAACAATACGGCTTTGATAAATCCGCGCCCGAGCGGTTTTGGCTCATGTTGACAAGCTATGCCAAAGGCGATTTTGGTACCTCGTTTTTTAAAGGCAAACCTGTGGCGCAGCTGATTTTGGATAAAATGCCCGTGTCGATTTCGCTAGGGCTTTGGAGTACGCTACTGATTTATTTAATCGCTGTGCCGCTGGGGATTGCCAAAGCCAGACGCCATAATTCACTGATGGATAAAACCACCGCATTGCTGCTTGCGGTGAGTTATGCCGTGCCTGTGTTTGTGCTTGCGGTAGTGTTACTGGTGATGTTGGCAGGGGGGAGTTATTGGCAAATTTTTCCGCTACAAGGCTTGGTGAGTGAGAATTTTGATAAACTGTCCACGTTTGGCAAAATCAAAGATTATTTTTGGCATTTGACATTACCCATCACCGCAAGCACGATTGGCGGGTTTGCGGGACTCACGTATTTGACCAAGTTTAGTTTTATGGAAGAGCTCAACAAACAATACGTGCTGACGGCTCGCAGTAAAGGGTTAAGCGAAAAAAAAGTGCTATACGGTCATGTATTTCGCAATGCGATGATGATTATTATTGCAGGCTTGCCGTCGGCGATTGTAGGAATATTTTTTACCGGCAATTTTTTGATTGAAGTAATTTTTAACTTGGATGGTTTGGGACGACTGGGGTTTGAAGCGATTGGACAACGCGATTATCCGGTGATTTTTGGCACGTTGTTTATTTTTACCTTGATGGGGCTGATTTTGCAGTTGATAAGTGATGTAACTTATCATCTCATTGATCCCCGTATTGATTTTGAGGGTCGCTAATGCTGATAAAACATCCTGTTTGGCAAGCCCGCATTCACCGCTTTCGGCGTAATCGGTTGGGATTTTTTTCGCTCATCATGTTTAGCCTGATTTTCCTTGCCTGTATGGGGGCAAACCTTATCGCCAATGACAAGCCCATACTGGTCAATTACCAAAATCACTGGTATTTTCCCATCGTCAAGTCTTACCCCGAAACCACCTTTGGCGGTGTGTTCGAGACCGAAACCAATTACCAAGACCCTGTGGTCAAAGACCTAATCAACCAACATGGCTATATGATTGAGCCTGTGATACCGTTTGCTGACCAAACGCCTAGTGTGAGTCGTGATGTGCCGTTTCCTGCGCCGCCAAATAGCGAGAACTGGCTCGGTACCGATGACCAAGGTCGAGATGTGCTGGCAAGGGTATTGTATGGCTTGCGTGTATCGCTATTATTCGGGTTGGCATTGACGGTGGCAGGGTCAATCATTGGCATTGCGGTGGGGGCGGTGCAAGGGTATTTTGGCGGCTGGACAGATTTGGTGGGTCAGCGGTTGATGGAAGTGTGGGGCGGTCTGCCACAGCTGTTTATGATTATTATTTTGGTCAGTCTGTTTAGCCCAAGTGTGTTTGTGTTGTTTGGCTTGATGCTGCTGTTTGGCTGGATGGGGCTCGTTGGTCTGGTGCGTGCCGAGTTTTTGCGAGCGAGAAATTTTGATTATGTGCGGTCGGCAAAGGCGATGGGGGTGTCAGATGCCAAGATTATGTTTCGCCATATTTTGCCCAATGCGATGTCGTCGAGTCTGTCGCAGCTGCCGTTTATTTTGACGGCGAATATCACGGCACTCACCACGCTTGATTATTTGGGCTATGGCTTGCCTGCGGGGTCGCCGTCTCTGGGGGAATTGATTTCGCAAGGCAAGGATAATTTGGATTCTCCGTGGCTGGCGCTTGCCGGATTTTTTAGTCTGACGATTGTGTTGTCGCTGCTGATTTTTATTGGGGAAGCGCTGCGAGATGCGTTTGACCCACGGCAGTCTTGAATTAACTAAAATTTAATGCAGCAATCAACCCAAAATGCTGAGTAAACGGAATAAAATCCCTATCGCAAAATAACAGAGGTAATTGATGTTCAACGCAAAAACTAGCAATCATCACATCATTGGCTTTACGAATGGTAATGCCTTGCTTGCGTAATTGGCGGTAATAATCAGCGTACTTAATCGCATTTTGTTGGTTTAAAATATCGTAACATAATAAACTATCAAGGGCATTTTTGGCTTGATTGTAGTCTGTATCAAGGCGAAAACCTTGCAAGATTTCCATCAAAATCACATCAAAAATCGCCACATTACTTGCCTCAAGCTGCGTGTCCAAAAAATCGGTGTGAGGTGTTGAATGACCGTTAAAATAGTCTATCCAAACGCTAGTATCAGCGATGATAGGCAAGTTCACGCTTCGACACCTGTTTTACGTATTTCGGATAAGTCGCCTTCCCAATGCAGTTTGCCCCGTAAGTCACGGATTTTTTGTTGTTGGCTTTTTTGCAAGAGTAGCTTTAGCCCTTGTTCGACGGCTTCTTTTTTAGTTTTAATGCCTGTGGCTTGTAGGGTCTGTTGCATTAGATTGTCATCTATTATGATGTTAGTTCGCATATCATTTCGCCTTTGTGTATGATTCTTTGATATTATACACATTTTAATAAATAGTTAAAAGGATAAAAATATGAGTTCAGGTTTTGTGGCGGGGACGCTCGTGCATACGGATAAAAGTTCGATCATTCAAGGAAATGATAAATGAACGAGTTACTCAAAGTCAAAAATCTAACCATTAAATCCGCCACCCAAACGCTGGTCGATAACCTATCCTACACCCTGCACACAGGCAAAACCCTTGCCATTGTGGGTGAAAGTGGCTCTGGTAAATCCATCTCAAGCCTTGCTTTACTCGGACTGCTACCAAATAGCCTAAGTATCACAGGACAAGCCACTTTAACTGATGTTAGCGATACGCAAAACCCCAAACCAATCATTTTACCGATTGAAAAAAATAGCCTAAGCAAAGATAACCAAAACGTCTTTCGCCAAATCCGTGGCAAACGTATCGGCATGATTTTTCAAGAGCCGATGACTGCCTTAAACCCCTTGCACACGGTGAGCAAACAAATCGCCGAATCGCTTGCTATGGCTGGCGTGGCAAAAAAACACTGGCGACAGCGTACCCTAGAGCTGCTTTCCCAAGTCAATATTGCTGACCCTGAAAGCAAACTTGCCCGCTATCCGCACGAGCTCTCGGGTGGGCAACGACAGCGTATCATGATAGCGATGGCACTGGCGCAAGACCCTGACATTATTATCGCAGACGAGCCAACCACCGCCCTAGATGTCACGCTTCGCCATGAGATTTTGCGGTTACTGCATGGGCTAAAAAACGAGCGGGGCATGGCGATGATTTTGATTAGCCATGATTTAAACCTTGTCAAACGCTACAGCGACAATCTCATCGTCATGCAACAAGGCAAAGTCATGGAGCAGGGGGCAACCCAAGCGATTTTTGACCAGCCGCAGCAGAGTTATACTCGCTCATTGATTTATCAAGATTTTGGACAAAGTTTGCCCATCATTGACAATTCACCCAGTGTTTTGGAAGTTAAAGCGTTAACCATTGCTTTCCCCCAAAAAAACAATATATTGGGTCAAACCACCCAATGGTTTGAGGCGGTCAAAGGGTTAAATTTGACCCTTACTCAAGGGCAATCCTTGGGTATAGTGGGCGAGTCGGGGTCTGGCAAAACCACCACGGCTTTGGCACTCATCAAATTATTGGCTAATGCTATCAAGGTGCAAGGTCAGATTTTGCTGTCAGCCAATGCTCACATGACGGACGTTTTAGCGTTGTCGAATAAAGCCTTTTTGCCGTATCGCTCGGATATGCAAATGGTATTTCAAGATCCATATGCCAGTATCAACCCACGATTTAGTGTGTTTGAGATAATTGAAGAAGGGCTAACCATCCAAGGTATGGCAAAAACGGAGCGTGAAAAAGCGGTATTAGCAGCCTTAGACACGGTGCGGTTGCCACGAGATTTTGTCAGCCGTTATCCGCATGAGCTTTCAGGCGGCCAGCGTCAGCGGGTGGCACTTGCGCGAGCGTTGGTGATGAAACCCAAAATTTTGTTACTCGATGAGCCCACATCGGCGCTTGATAGCAGCACCCAAGTGGCAATGGTCAAGTTATTGCGAGATATTCAAGCAAAATTTGGTTTAAGCTATATTTTTATCAGCCATGATTTGCAGGTGGTTAAGGCATTGTGCCAAACGATACTGGTATTGAAAAATGGCGAAACACAAGCGTATGATACGACAGACAATATCTTCACCCAACCACAAAATCACTATGTGACTGCCTTAATTGCGCACAGCAGTGAAAACTAGCGGGTTTGCTGTCAAAACATTAGAAAGTTAACAATTATTGTGAAACACGTTGTTACGTAAGTTTGCTTGGTTATAGCCAATTTATCCTAGTCATTTAACCTTAGTGATTTTATTACAAGCACTTATATAGCCACTTGATTACAAGCACTTATATAGCCACTTGATTACATGCACTTCACTACAGCCCCTTTAGCAATTGTTAAAAGTTAACCATGCCAAATTCCATCATTACCGAAGACAAAAAGCCACAGCATGACCTATTTGTTATAGCAGCCTTGACCCCCGCGCAAACCAAATATTTGCCAATCGTGGTGGCAATCGCCTTGTTTATGCAAATCTTAGACTCAACGGTGCTCAATACCGCTTTGCCTGCGATGGCGCATGATTTGAATCAGCCTGCGTTATCAATGCAGTGGACAGTGATTAGCTATGCGCTCACCTTAGCAATTTTTACCCCGATTAGTGGTTTTATTGCCGATAAGTATGGCACTAAGACCACCTTTATGGTGGCGATTGGCGTGTTTACCGCAGGCTCGATGATGTGTGCGGTGTCACCAACGCTCAATAGCCTAATTTTTTCTCGCGTGGTGCAAGGATTGGGCGGTGCGATGCTGATGCCCGTGGGCAAGTTAACGCTGATTAAAAGCTATCCGCGAGAACGTATGCTATCGGTGATGAATTATGCGGTGATGCCTGCGATGATTGCGCCAGTGATTGGACCTTTGGTCGGGGGGTATTTGGTAGAGCTTGCAAGCTGGCATTGGATTTTTTTGATTAATATTCCCATGGGGGCGTTGGGGATGTGGGCAGGGTGGAAACTGATGCCCAACTATCTACAGCGCAATCCTAGCATGGATTTGCTTGGATTTTTGCTGTTCGGTGGCGCGATGGCAAGCTTTACCTTTGCGCTCGAATTTGCCAATAACATTCATGCCGATAATCTGGCTTCAGCGGTTTTTCCCGTGATGGTTGCTTTATTGGCGATTATGCTGCTTATTGGCTATTATTATCACGCCAAATACTCAGAATCGCGTAATGGACAACAACCGCTATTTGGCTTGGATTTGTTTCAAGTGCGTACCTTTCGCGTGGGCATCGTTGGCAATTTGCTAACCCGTTTGGGGATGAGTGCGATTCCTTTTTTACTGCCGCTACTGCTACAAGTGGTGCTGGGCTATTCGCCGTCACAAGCGGGTTGGATGTTGGCACCGATTGCGGTGGGCGCGCTGTTGACCAAGCCGCTAGTCACGCGTATTGTGAAGCAATTTGGCTATCGTAAAACATTGGCGGGCAATACCTTGTTGATTGGCGTTAATATCATGCTGCTATCACAACTCAATCAAACCACGTCGATTTGGTTAAGTGTGCCATTTTTGACTTTTATGGGGGCGTGTAATTCGCTACAATTTAGCACGATGAATACCATCAGTATCGCACGGCTTCGCCCAAGTCAAACCAGCAGTGGCAATAGTTTATTGTCCGTTAACCAACAATTAGCGATTAGTTTTGGGATTGGCTTTGGGGCGATGCTGCTACATTTACTGACGCCCGCTCGCGCCTCGCTGGCACAGACGCAAACCGCGTTTTCATACAGTTTTATCATTTTGGGTATCATGACGATTTTATCTGGGTTGTATTTTTTACGGTTGCACCGATTTGATGGCAAAGGACTATACCAGTAGTCGCCCTTATATTCTTGCCCATATTGTTGATACTATATTGTCATTGTCGATATAGAATGCCAAGCCATACTGATGGGTAGCGTGGTGATTCATTTCACTCAATTTTATGATAATTTTAATCCTTTAACCTGATTGCCCCTAATGGCTATTGGCGCAATCGTTTTGGAAACCCTATGCTCTCCAATGCTTTTTCAATGATAATTGATACCCGTTGGTGTCTTGATGAACTGCTAAAAGATGGCATCATTGACCAACGTGATTATAATTTGGTGATGACCCATAACCGTAAAACCTTGCATCCCCTGCAAGTGATTGCAGGCTTTCATCTAGTCGATAAAACCACGCACATGGCGCTCAGTCTTGACCAGCTCAATCGCTGGTTGGCACAAAAAGCCGGCGTTGATTATGTACGTATTGACCCGCTGAAAACCGATGTGCCCTCAGTGACATCGATTATGTCATTTGAATATGCGCGCTCGCAGCACATTTTGCCAGTCGCCGTCACCCAAGATACGGTGGAAATCGGTACTGACCAGCCGTTTTATCAAGATTGGCAGCTCAATATTCAGCATATCGTGTCGCCCAAAAAAATCAAAACCGTATTAATTAGTCCCGAACAAATCAACCGCTATCGCCAAGAATTTTATCAAGTCACCAAAGCCATTGCGGGGGCAAACCATCAGCAAAAACGCGCGGATGCCGATATCACCAATGTCGAAGCGTTGTTACAACTGGGCAATGCCGCCAATATTGAAAATCCCGATGCCAATGACCAACATATCGTCAAAATTGTCGACTGGCTATTACAGTACGCTTTTGACCAGCGTGCCAGTGATATTCACTTAGAGCCGCGCCGAGATAAAAGCAACGTGCGTTTTCGTATCGATGGTATTTTGCATACGGTTTATCAAATGCCGACTGGGATTATGACCGCGGTAGTGGCTCGGATAAAAATTTTAGCAAGACTCAATGTCGCTGAAAAACGTAAACCGCAAGATGGACGGCTTAAAACCCGTACCCCCAAAGGTCAAGAAACCGAGCTGCGGTTATCGACACTCCCCACTGCGTTTGGCGAAAAATTGGTGATGCGGGTATTTGACCCCGAGGTACTGGTGCGCTCTTTTGAACAGTTGGGGCTGACAGGGCGGGATTTACAAAAATGGGATGACATGACCGGTAAAGCCAATGGCATTATTTTGGTCACAGGTCCGACAGGCTCGGGTAAAACCACGACGCTGTACAGTACCCTCAAAAAACTGGCGACAGAAGAAGTCAATGTCTGTACCATCGAAGACCCCATTGAGATGGTGGAGCCGTCATTTAACCAAATGCAAATTCAAAACAATATTGATTTGACCTTTGCTGACGGTATTCGCTCGTTGATGCGTCAAGACCCCGATATCATCATGATTGGCGAGATCCGCGATACCGAAACCGCAGAAATGGCGGTACAAGCCTCGCTGACTGGGCACTTGGTGTTATCGACCTTACATACCAATGATGCACCCAGTTCGTTGACGAGGCTACATGATTTGGGCGTGGCGCCGTTTTTAACCTCAGCGACTATCTTGGGCATCATGGCACAGCGTTTGGTGCGTACCCTTTGCCCGCATTGTAAATCCAATAAGCCCATGAATGACATTGAGCAGCAGACTTGGCAGGCGTTAGTCAGTCCTTGGAAAGCGGTAGCCCCAGATACCATCAATCATGCCGTTGGCTGTGAACACTGCCGTAATACCGGGTATCTTGGGCGAGTGGGGTTGTATGAAATCATGGTGCTCAGTAATGAGGTTAAAAAATTGATTAGCGAAGGCGCTGACTTGTCGCAAATCGCGCAAAAAGCCTACCAAGATGGGTTGCAGCCGTTAAGACTGGCAGGCGCGAAAAAAATTGCTGAAGGGGTGACGACGTTTGAAGAAGTGATGAGAGTGGTGCCATTGACTTAGGCAGCGAGACATTATTTGAAACACAATAAGTAAAAGTTAAAAAATAACCAGCAACAAAAAAGCCTAAACGTAAAAGTTTAGGCTTAATCAATGGTGCCCGGGGCCGGACTTGAACCGGCACGCTCGTAAGAGCGAGGGATTTTAAATCCCTTGTGTCTACCAATTTCACCACCCGGGCAGGGTAGTCACAGCACTGACGCTTGGCGTCGTGTGGTGTCTGTGTCAGAAGTGGGTGCTATTATAATTGGTTTTGTTAACTTTGCAAGCAATTTTTTACGATATTTTTTCGCGTTTATCGCTGACTCATAATAACAAAACACCCATAATAACAAAATAATGGCACCGCAAAATGAAAATGGAGGCTGAGGCCGGAATCGAACCGGCGTCCGCGGATTTGCAATCCGATGCATGGCCACTGTGCTACCCAGCCATTTCATTTAGGTTTGCTATGATAGCAAAAATTTTTAAAAGTGCAAGGACTTTTTTAGCCATTTGAGCGATGTGATGAAGGATGGTGAAGGGTATTTGAGCGATAATCTAGCGGTTAAACATTTTCAATGGATGTTATCACGCCGTAAAATCGGTTAAAATAACGCAAATTTTTTGTTAACCGACTTTTTGTTGACCGATTCGTTATTGATTGAGGAACCACCATGACTGCGACAGTGTTAGATGGCAAAGCGTATGCCAAACAAATGGAAGCTGAACTTGCCGAGCGGGTTGCCAAGTTAAAACAAGACTCTGGACGCACGCCGATTTTGGCAACGATTTTGGTGGGCGATGACCCTGCCTCCGCAACTTATGTCAAAATGAAAGGCAATGCCTGTCAACGTGTCGGTATGGATTCGTTAAAAGTTGCCATGCCACAAGCCACCACCACCGAGCAGCTATTGGCAAAAATTGCCGAGCTTAACAAAAATCCAGATGTGCATGGGATTTTGCTACAACACCCTGTGCCCAGCCAAATTGATGAGCGTGCCTGTTTTGATGCCATTGCACTGGCAAAAGATGTGGATGGCGTGACTTGTTTAGGCTTTGGCAATATGGCGATGGGCGAGCCTGCGTATGGTTCTTGC
Organism: Moraxella sp. CTOTU48717; assembly: GCF_032057165.1. Lineage (NCBI taxonomy): Bacteria > Pseudomonadati > Pseudomonadota > Gammaproteobacteria > Moraxellales > Moraxellaceae > Moraxella > Moraxella sp. CTOTU48717. Next base: position 42,976 of record NZ_DAMBBC010000009.1, read on the forward strand.
ACCCCGCAAGGCATTATGTATTTATTAGAAAAAAACGGCGTTGAACTTGCTGGTAAGCATGCGGTGGTCGTGGGTCGTAGCGCGATTTTGGGTAAACCGATGGCGATGATGCTATTAAATGCCAACTGTACCGTGACCATTTGCCACTCACGTACCCAGAATTTGGCAGAATTGGTCAAACAAGCGGATATCGTGGTGGGTGCTGTGGGCAAACCAGAACTTATCAAAAAAGATTGGATTAAATCGGGCGCCGTGGTGGTCGATGCAGGGTTTCATCCGCGTACCCATGCGGATGGCACGAACGGTGGTGTGGGTGATATTGAGCTGACAGGTATCGAAGCTATTGCCTCAAGCTATACCCCAGTGCCCGGTGGCGTAGGTCCAATGACCATCAATACACTCATCCGTCAAACGGTAGAAGCGGCAGAAAAAGCAGCAGCAAAATAATGAGTTTGAATTAAAAAAGGAAGTGTTTAAAGCTTCCTTTTTTTTGTACATTTTTTTTGTATTCATTTTTTACCATGACTGGAAATCTTTACGTGACTGTTGTTAAAACTTCCGCTTATAAAACTTCCCCCTATAAAACTTCAATGCCATCAAATGCTTCTGGCTCATCAGCCGTTTTTCATCAACTAATTACCGCATTGCAGCAAGTGTTGCCTAGCGCTAATCTTGCCAAGACATACGTGCCATTATTATCTAAGCCAAATCAACCTTTTTATTTATGGCTCATTGATGCAGATTTTTGTCATGAAGATTTGACGCTAGCGGTGATAGAAAATCTGTGGAAGAATTGTCCATATTGGGTGTTTGCATGGGCGTCCGGGCAAGTATTGGCGCAGTATATTTTGCAGCAGCCACAGATGGTGCGCAATAAAGTGGTGATGGATTTTGGCGCAGGGTCGGGGATTGTCGGTATTGCCGCAAAAATGGCGGGTGCAAAACGGGTCATTTGCTGTGATATTGATAGCGTGAGCCTGACTAGTTGCCGAGCTAATGCGCAATTAAATGGGATAACGGTTGAACTGCTAGATAATTTATTTGAGTTAAAACAGCAATTGGGCATGGATAAAGTCGATGTGCTGTTGGTCGCGGATGTGCTGTATGACAAAGCCAACTTGCCGTTATTAGATGTGTTCTTACAATACGCGCATGATGTTTGGGTGGCTGATAGCCGCGTCAAAAACTTTGCTCACCCGCGCTACCACAAGGTAACGACGTTGGATAACACAACCACCTTGCCCGATATGGATGAAGCCAAGCAGTTTAACCAAGTGGTAATTTATCGCGGCACCGATTGACTGAGAAAGTAGCAGGGGAACAGCAGTATAGGTAGTATATGCTCGCAAAAAACCCTCACCTTTGTTTTCTGTACCTTTAAGGCTATGAAATAATTTGTAACATAGTTATCGCATTATCGCTATTTTCAAGGCATAATAAGCCACACCCCTATTTTTAATCATCTGTTTGTTCAATACCATCCCCGATGGCATGCATCGCGGCATTATTATTGATAACAACAGCTAGATGATTACCTTGCCGTTTTACGTTTAGAAAAGGAATCCTAATATGAGTATTTGTATCACTGCCACAGGATTATACACCCCGCCTTACAGCATCAGTAACGAAGAGTTGGTCACTACTTTTAACCAATACGTTGACAACTATAATGCCAAAAATGCCGATGCCATCACCCGTGGTGAGAAGACGGCACTCGTGCATTCGACGGCTGAATTTATCGAAAAAGCCTCAGGTATCAAATCTCGCTATGTGATGGAAAAAGACGGAATTTTAAATCCAGATATCATGGCGCCTGTGATTCCTTATCGCAAGCTTGGCGAAGAGATGTCCATCATGGCAGAAATGGGTCTAGATGCACTCAAACAAGCACTGGACAATGCAGGTCTACAAGGTAAAGACTTAGACGGCATTATTGTTGCTTGTTCAAACTTTCAGCGCGTGTATCCTGCCATCGCCATCGAAATCCAACAATACATTGGTATGCAAGGCGGTTTTGGCTTTGATATGAACGTCGCCTGTAGCGCAGCAACCTTTGGTATCGCCCAAGCGGTCGGTCTGATTAAAGCTGGCACTGCCAAACGTGTCGCTATGGTCAATATCGAAATCACCTCAGCGCACCTCAACTGGCGCAACCGTGACAGCCACTTTATCTTTGGCGATGTGGCAACCGCGACGATTATCGAAGAGATTGACGAAAAAACAGCCACACCCAAAGGCTATGAAATTTTAGATAGTCATCTGTTTACCCAGTTTTCAACCAATATTAAAAATGAATACGGCTTTTTGGATCGCAGTGAATTCTTAGCCGCTGGCACACCGATGTATCCTGATATCGACGCACCTGTGACCGACAAATTGTTCTTGCAAGAAGGTCGCAAAGTATTTCGTGAAGTATGTCCTGCCGTGTCCAATTTAATCCTTGAACTGCTCCATAAAAACCACATTGAGCCCAAACAGCTCAAAAAAATGTGGCTGCACCAAGCCAATGCCAACATGATTGATTTGATTTTACGCACCGTATTGGGCAAAGAAGCGGATAAATCGATTGCGCCTATGGTGTTAGCAGAATATGCCAATACCAGCTCAGCCAGCCCTATGATTGTGTTTCATAAACACCAAGAAAATATGCAGTCAGGTGATTTGGGTGTGATTTGTTCATTTGGTGCCGGGTATTCGATTGGCTCAGTGATTGTCAAAAAAGTCTAAGCTTTTTATTGCCTCTCACGAAACCCATGCAAATCCCCCCAAAATGTGGCAAAATATCCGATTATTTTGCCATTTTTATTTTTAAGCCCTAAATTAAGCCAAAACTTTTAAGCCATTATTTTTAAGCCATCATTATGAAAGAATCTTTACGTTTTCGCCTTGACCAAATGTCTGACCGTTTCGAAGAAGTCACCGCCATGCTGTCTGAGCCAGAAACCATGAATGACAACAAAAAATTCCGTGAATTATCGGTTGAGCACAGTGATTTATCCGCATTGGTCGATGTCTGGGGCAAATACCGCCAAGCGGAAGAAGATTTGGCAACCGCTGAAGAAATGTTGTCAGATTCAACGGGTGATGGCGACATGAAAGAAATGGCGCAAGAAGAAATCCAAGCCGCCAAAGACACCATCAATGAGCTTGAAGACGTGCTCAATGTGATGATGCTGCCTAAAGACCCGAATGATAAAGTGCCTGCCTTCTTAGAGATTCGAGCAGGGACGGGCGGCGATGAAGCGGCAATTTTTAGTGGCGATTTGTTTCGTATGTACGAGCGTTATGCGGCAACCCAAGGTTGGACAGTGGAAGTATTGTCCGAGAATGAAGGTGAGCATGGCGGCTATAAAGAAATCATCAGCCGCGTATCGGGCACGGGTGTGTATGGCCGCTTAAAATTTGAGTCGGGCGCACACCGGGTGCAACGGGTGCCAGAGACTGAAAGCCAAGGACGGGTGCATACTTCGGCTTGCACGGTCGCGGTGATGCCAGAGGTTGAAATTGATGATACCGTGGATATCAACCCTGCCGACTTGCGTATCGATACTTATCGTGCCAGTGGGGCAGGTGGTCAGCATATCAATAAAACCGACTCTGCGGTGCGTATTACCCATATCCCAACAGGCACGGTGGTCGAGTGTCAGCAAGAGCGTAGCCAACACGCCAACCGCGATAAAGCCATGAAAATGCTGGTATCCAAAATTCAGCAAGAAAAAGTGCAAAAACAAATCGATGCGTCAAGTGATATGCGTCGCAATTTGGTCGGTAGTGGTGACCGCTCGGAGCGCATTCGCACTTATAATTTTCCCCAAGGGCGTATGACCGACCACCGTATTAATTTAACCTTGTACAAACTCGATGCCATTATGCAGGGTGACTTAGATGAGCTTCTCGACAGCCTATTGCGTGAGCACCAAGCTGACTTGATGGCATCGGTGAGTGGGGAAGAATAAGATGGCAAAATTTTTAAATACCAGTGGTACTACTTACCATTTGGAAGAACTCATCAAAAAGTCATCTGACCGTTTAATTTTAATTAGCCCTTATCTTAAATTAAATGAACGAATTAAAGAGTTACTTGAAGATAAAAATCGTTTAAAAATTGATATTCGTATCGTATATGGTAAGAGCGACTTGCAACCTGAAGAAATTAATTGGCTCAAAAATTTAACGTTCATTCGAACCAGTTTTTGCAAAAATTTGCATGCCAAATGCTACATGAACGAGAATGAATGCATTATCACAAGTTTAAATTTATATGAATTTAGCCAAATCAATAACAATGAAATGGGCATTTTAATCGCTCGTGATGCAGATAATCAGCTATATAGCGATGCATATGAAGAAGCACAGCGTATTATTCGTATTAGTGAAGAAGTGAGAATGTCAGTTGACAAGGTAAATGAAATGTCAACGACATCAGAAAATAAAGAGTATGGCAAAATAACGATTGCTAAATTAGCGAGTCAGTTGGGTATGAAAACCCCAGAACTCTCTGCCAAAATGATTGAAAATGGTTATTTACAAGAAATTGCAGGCGAATTGCGTTTGACTCAACTTGGTAGTGAAAAGGGTGGTGAAGAAAAACGCGGCAAGTTCGGTATTTTTACCATTTGGCATAAAAATTTTAACTTTTGATAGCGTAACTAAAATTGTGGGAAAACATCATGTCACAGCAAAACCAAACTGAAAATGCAGCAACCGAAGCGCATGTGGAAGACATCCAAGACGTCAACGAACTTATCAAACAACGTCACAGCAAACTTGATTTAATCAAACAAGCAGGCAAAAACCCTTACCCAAACCAATTCAAACGCAAAGAATACGCCCAAGACTTGCAGCAGCAATTTGCTGATAAAGACAAAGAAGCATTGGCAAACAGCGATAAAGTCATGGTGACAGTCGCCGGTCGTATCATGCTCAAACGGGTGATGGGTAAAGCCAGCTTTGTGACCATTGCCGACATGACAGGTCGTATCCAAGCCTATGTCAGCAAAAACGACTTGGGCGAAGAGATTTATAATGACTTTAAAACATGGGATATCGGAGACATTATTGGTGTGACAGGGTATGTATTTCGAACCAACACCGGTGAATTATCTGTGCATGCTACCGAAGTACAATTATTGACCAAATCATTACGCCCACTACCAGACAAATTCCATGGGTTAAGCGATACGGAGGCTCGCTATCGTAGCCGTCATCTTGACCTGATGACCAATGAAGACAGCCGTAACGCCTTTATTATCCGTAGTAAAGTCATTGCAGGGATTCGTGAGTATATGCTTAACGAGCGTTACATGGAAGTTGAAACCCCGATGATGCACGTCATCCCAGGGGGCGCTGTGGCTCGCCCATTTGTCACCCATCATAATGCGCTTGATATGCCGCTTTTTTTACGCATTGCGCCAGAGCTGTATTTAAAACGTCTAGTCGTGGGTGGTTTTGAGCGTGTGTTTGAAATTAACCGTAATTTTCGTAACGAAGGGGTGTCGGCGCGTCACAACCCAGAATTTACCATGATTGAGTTTTATCAAGCGTATGCCGATTACGAAGATTTGATGAAACTAACCGAAAATATGTTTGAAAAACTGGCAAACGATATTTTAGGTACCACAGAGATTGATTATCAAGGTGAAGCAATTAGTTTTAAAGCACCTTTTGAACGCTTGCCAATGACCAAAGCGATTGAAAAATACGCGGATAATTTTGACATGAGCAAAATCGCAGACCGTGATTATCTAGCGGATTATGCCAAAAATGTACTCAAACAAGACGTTAAAGATATCTTTGGGATTGGCAAACTGCAAACCATTATCTTTGAAGAAACCGCAGAAACCAAACTGCGTCAACCAACCTTCGTCACAGAATATCCTGCCGAAACCTCACCGCTAGCACGCCGTAACGATGACAACAGCGAAATTACTGACCGTTTTGAACTGTTTATCGGCGGGCGTGAGATTGCCAACGGCTTTAGCGAGCTCAATGACCCAATCGACCAAGCCGAGCGGTTTAAACAACAAGTGGCTGAGAAAGACGCAGGCGATGATGAAGCGATGCATTATGATGCAGAGTTTATCGAAGCATTGTCCTATGGCTTGCCACCGACTGCAGGCGAGGGCATCGGTATTGACCGTTTAGTGATGTTATTTACCAATGCACCAAGTATTCGTGATGTGATTTTGTTTCCGCATATGCGCCGCAAAGACGTTTAAAAAATGCCAATATAGCATTAATATAGCGATAGCTTTCAAAACCGCAGTCACCATAATGACTGCGGTTTTTTTATGATAATCCAGTCCTCAACAAAGCCAGCCATCATTGAATATAATAATGAAGCCAGTAATATCAAAGATATCTTTTGAAACAAAACTAATAAAAAATCGGCTCAACTCACCAAATAATCAGTGTTAGACTAAACTGTATTTTTCGCTCAAACCCGTCTATTTTCTGACCTATCGTTGAGAAACGTTGACTATGACAGACCCCCGTTCAGACAAGCCTTTGGAAACCCCACCTGTTTTGCCGCCTACGTATCGTAAACCTAACAAATTTACTCTAATACTACCCTGGATTTTGTTACTGCTAGTGCTGTTGGCGGGTTTGTGGATGATGACCAAGCCACAGCTGCCTTGGCACAAAAATCAAGCGATGGTAGCCAGTCAGACCAGTTGGCAGCCGCCCAAATCTGAGCCTGTCGATACCAAAAAACTCGGTGACAATCCAAATGCTGCGGTGGCATCTTATCACAATGCTGTCGCAGTCGCTGCCCAGTCAGTTGTCAATATCTATACCACGCAAAAAATCGAGGAGCATCCCTATATGAATGACCCGATGATGCGCCGCTATTTTGAATATCACGGTATCCCTAATGGCGAAAGCGATAATACCAATTTAGGCTCGGGGGTTATTATTTCGCAAGATGGCTATATTGTCACCAACTCGCATGTGATTTCTAAAGCCGATAACATTATCGTGATGCTCAATGATGGTCGCAAGGCAACGGCAAAAGTCATCGGCAACGATGTGGAAAGTGATTTGGCGGTGATTAAGGTTGATTTGACAGGGCTGAAACCCTTAGGATTTCGTGAACAGTCGACCCAAGTGGGCGATGTGGTGTTGGCAATTGGCAACCCGTTTGGGGTCGGTCAAACCGTCACCCAAGGTATTATCTCGGCAACGGGGCGCACGGGACTGGGTATCAACACGGTGGAAGATTTTATCCAAACCGATGCCGCTATCAATCCCGGTAACTCAGGGGGTGCGCTGGTCGATGCTTATGGTCAGCTGGTTGGTATCAACACCGCGATTTTTTCACGCTCGGGCGGCTCGATGGGGATTGGATTTGCGATTCCTACCGAGATTGTTAAGCTTGTGATGAATGGCATTATTAAAAATGGTAAAGTGCACCGCGGCTGGCTTGGGATTGAATTACAAAGTTCGATGAAAGACCCAACCAAACTCAGTGATGACACGCAGGGCGTTGAAGTGATGAACGTGATGCGTGATGGTCCTGCTGCCAAAGCGGGCTTGCAAAAAGGGGATATCATCACCGCAATGGATAATAAACCTGTCAATGATGCCAATACACTGATTCAAATGGTCGCACGTAAAGCCCCCAACAGTGTGGTTAATCTACAAGTGATGCGTAATAAAGCGCAAAGCAGCGTCAATGTGACCCTAGGTGAAAGACAACCCCAAGAGGCTTTGACCGAGCTACCCACGTCACAAAACTTTGACCAAAACAATGACAGCGCTAATCAAAATGGCGCCAGCAATGAGGATGACATTCCAGCAGAATTAATGGAATTACTCAAAAAACATCATTAAACGTTATTCAAAACTTCAAAAGTTTGATGCGCTGCGGTTAGTCAGGTGCTTTACTTGCTCTGGCTGCCGGCTGTGATTAGCTGTTTTCATTGCCTGCTTTCGTTACCCGCTAAGGTCAAACTACGACCGCCATCCACGGCAATAATCTGCCCTGTGATATACGGGGCAGCTGCCAAAAATACCGCCACTTGCGCGATATCTTGCGGTGTGCCAATTCTTTTTAACGGTACGGCATGGCAGATTTTTTCAATCGTTTGGGCGGTGAGCGCTTGCTCAGAGCCCTCCATGGGTAAAATGTTAATACCCGGCGCGATACCATTGACGCGAATATCGGGCGCTAGTTCGATTGCTAGCGACTGCACCATCATTTGGTGCGCGGCTTTTGCCATGTTATAGACTGTATAACCCCCAAATGGCTTGCCATTGGCGTGAATGTCCAAAATGCTTATAATGCAGCCTTGCGATTTTTTTAGATAAGGGTATAAATATTGGCTGATAAATAACGGGGTTTGCGCATTGGTCAAAAATAAATTTTGCCAGTCTTGCTGAGAGATTTGACCAAAGGGCGTCGGGTAAAACCGTGAGGCATTATGAACTAGACAATCCAATCGACCAAAACTGTTGACTATTTGCCAAGTCAATTGTGGCAAAGTTTCAAAGTTCTCTAAATCCCCTTGCACGCTTTTTGCTGACTGTGGGCGAATGGCATTACAGTAATTAACAAGTTCGATGGCTTCTGATTCACTGGTATGGTAATGGATAATGATATTATAATTGGCTTGGTGCAGTGCCAGCACAAGCGCCCGACCAATTCGTTTGGCGCCACCTGTGACACACGCCACACGGCACGGATTGGATACTTCGCTCATCGCGGCTGGATTCAACATCATTTGCTACCTATGTCTATTTGATTAAGCGTTTATTTGATTAATCGGTTTGTCGTTTTAATCATTCATGCTTTAATCCATATGAGCCCAATTGGTTGGGATTGGAAAACCCCATGATTATCACACACCTTGAACGAGCGACACAACTTTATCAAGCGCTGCAGGATTATCAGCAAAGCACCCATGCCTTTAGCCAGACGTCACAGCGGCAATTGACCGCTTTTGCTAATCATTTGGTCGCTAGCGAACGGCAAGCACAGTATTTGACCGCGTTAGCCAAGCGTACACTAGTTACCCCCACTTATTGGTCAACGCAGCGAGCCAATCCCAATAGCGCGTTTTTTGACCCTGTCAAAGCCATATTATATTGGCAAAGTATCGATATCGCCGAGTCGCTTTGGTTGGCTTTTTTACTCATTCATGTCGGTGATAGCCCACAGTTACAGGGCAACCGTCAATCTCAATGGCAATATTTACGCCTGTTGTATGGCAATTTTAGTGGTGCTGACGAACCTAGTAAACCCTTACTAAGTTGGGCAACGATGACCGCCAACCCTCAAGTAATCGTAGAGTGGGTTCGTGAGTGTCAAAGTCATCAAATAAGCTTTAAATTCGGTAAACATCGCAAATATGAGTCAATCAAACAGCTGCCCCAAGTAGTGGATAGTTACGGGCATTGGCTTGCTGATATAGGTGGGGTAGCAAATTTAACCAATGGAGGGATACAACAAGATTTGAGCGCTGAACAACGCTTTGCCCACTGGTATAAAACCCTAAACATCTATCGATTTGGACGATTAGCCAAATTTGAGTTTTTATCGCTACTTGGCTATCTTAAAGTTTTAGCCATCAAAGCCGATCACTGCTATTTGACTAAAGCCACAGGCCCAAAACGTGGCGCAAAATTGCTATTTGGTCATTACACCACAGACCCTCAGTTAGAGCGTTTGGCGGTACAAACGGCAGAGGCAATTGGGGTTGACTATGCTGTATTTGAAGCAGCGTTATGTCATTGGCAAGCATCACCAAATGGCGCACCAAGTCCTAACGATTTACCTTAAATTTACATAAAAAAAGAGCAGGGCTTAGCCTGCTCTTAATTTTTGACACTTAAAAATTAGTTAGCTTTAAAATAGTTAACTTTAAAAAAATTAGTTACCTTGCTCAAGCGTTTGTTGATAGGCTTGGTCAAAATTGACTGGCGCAAGTAACAATTGTGGGAAACTACCACGGGTCACAATGTCACTGACCACTTCACGGGCATAAGGGAACAATACGTTTGGACAATACGCACCTAAAATTGCGCCCAATTGTTCTTCAGGGATATTTTGCAACATAAAGATGCCCGCTTGGTGTACTTCTGCGATAAACGCGGTTTCCCCACCGTTATTGGCAGTCACATTAACGGTTAATATTACTTGGTAGTGGTCATCGTCCAATTTTTCAGCGGCACTTGATAGGTTGATATCAAGCTCTGGTTGCCATTCACGGGTAAATACCTCTGCACCCGGTACTTCTAATGACATATCTTTAACATAGATACGTTCTAGCGCCAGTTGTGGTAAGTTTTGTTCGTCTGCCATGATAGTGTCCTCAATTAACTGTTTTTACGGGAATTATAACAATATGACAGCTTTAAATTTTTCTAAAAACTAGTCTAAAAACTATCAACTGTATTTATAATGGGCATTATTTATCTAGTAAAGTTCTAGTAAATTTTTTTAATCTGCGAACGATTAATCCGCTAATAAACCATCAAGTTTGCCTTGACGCTCAAGACCAGCGAGTTGGTCATAACCACCAATGAAATTATCACCAATAAAAATTTGCGGTACTGTGCGATAATTATTGGTTTTTTGCGCCAATGCCTGACGTTCTTCTGTGGTCACATCATACATGTTAACTTCTTCAAATGCTTGACCTTTGTTTTTTAATAGCATTTTAGCTTGCATACAGTAGGGGCAAGTCGGTGTGGTATAAATTTTCACCATAGCCATAACAATCTCCTTATTTCTGGATTTTTTAAAATGGGTTAAAAGCTTATTATCAGATACCGATGAGATAATAAAGCGTTATTGATGGTTATGGGGCTTGGCGATTCAAATTTCAAATTGTGAACAGCCAACCAGTCTTATTTGGTTTTGCCGGACACGGTTTTTTCTACCACTAAAGGTAAACCTGCGGCTTGCCAATTGGTAATACCACCATCGAGACGATAAACGTTGTCGTTACCAATCATTGCCACTGCGGTACCTGCAGTCATACCCATTTGGCAAACGATGATAATAGGATGGTCAGCACTACGAAGTGCGTCAACGTGATCTTTTAGCTCAGTAAACGGGATATTGCGGCTGCCTTTGATATAGCCTTTTTCAAAATCTTTTCGTGGGCGGATATCAATCAGCTGAGCGTTTTGGTTGTTAACCATCAAGCCCACTGCATTTGGATTGATTTTTTTGCCGCCGCGTTTGTTCTCAAGCATAAAAAATAGCACAATTAGCACAAACATGGTGCCAAATAAAAATGGGTGATGACCCATAAACTCAAACCAACGTTCCAAGATATCCTCCACAGGGGCATTGCTTCAAAATTATCGTTTGATTGCCCATAAAAAATTGACTGTATTATAACGGTAGTTGTCAATTTTAAGAAACTTTTATTTAGTCTAATATTTAGTCTAAAATCGCAAGCTTAAAAATCCTGCGAGGCCGCTTCTTGTTGCAGGAGTACCAAATTCTCCACCCGCCTTGCTAGCACCTGTCCGTCTGCTACTGCCTGCCACATCGCACAATTGGGCGTGGACTCGGTATGTTTGCAATCGCGAAAACGGCAGTAGGGGGCAAGCGGCGCAAGCTCGATAAAGCCTTGTAAAATATCATCAGGGGTCAAATGCCAAAGCCCATATTCGCGAATACCGGGCGTATCAATAATGGCACCTTTGCTGAGCGCCATCGGGTCAAACGCTAAAAATCGGCTGGTAGTGGTGGTATGTTGACCCAACTGTGAAATGGTTGAAATTTCATTGACTGATTGTCCCGCGGCAGGCAATAACTGATTGACCAAGCTGCTTTTACCAACCCCTGATTGACCAGCAAAAATCACATTCTTGCCGGCAACGGTGTTTTTTAGGTGGGTTAAGTCACCACTCGATTGGGTCACCAAGGTGGCGTAGCCAAGCTGTTGATAGGCTGACAGTAGCTCTGTCACCTCGCTATGACTACCATCTGCCAACAAATCGGCTTTATTTAAAATCAGTAATGGCGTGATGTCTGAGTGATGGCAAGCCACCAAATACCGATCAATCAGCTGGGCAGACGGCAGCGGCAGCGGCGCAAATACGACTGCTAAAATATCGACATTGGCGGCGATGGGTTTGAGCTTGTGGTAACGGTCAGGGCGGTAGATGATGCTTTGTCTATCATAAATCGCTTCAATGCGTCCAAGCCCTGTATTTGGGTCAGCGACAAAGCGGACTTTATCCCCAGTGGCAATCAGTGGCAAGTTGGTACGGGTGTGACAACGCCAAACACTGTGCAGGGTGATGGGTTGCCAAAACGGCTCTGGCTCGTCAGCGGCGACAATCGGTTTTTCAGGCAGGGTTTGCGGTAGGCTAGTGGCTTGGACTTCAAGCTGCTTGCCAAAGTTTGCGACAACAATGCCATCCATCAGCTGGGCATCGTCCAGCACTTGCTGGGATTTTTGCTGTTTTTGGATGCGGCGGGTTTGCTGGTCAGTGAGTTTACGTTTACGGATTAACGCCATACGCTATCTACTACCTCAGCCACTAGGGGATTTTTTACCATACTAACACCTTATAAAATTTTACAATACTTTTGGACTCGCTACATGGGCAGGCATGAGCAATCGCCAACAAAACCGATATTTTACCTGTAAAATCTGCTAAGATGGCGGATTATTTGTTAAAGCGTATGAAAAGGCAGCAGTATGGCGGTTGATAAAAAACATCTGATTTGGATTGACCTTGAGATGACAGGTCTAGATACCCTCAACGATACCATCATCGAGATAGCGACGATAGTGACTGACAGTGAACTCAATATCCTAGCCGAAGGTCCTGTGTTTGCCATCCATACGCCTGACATCGTGCTCAACAGCATGGATGATTGGAACACGCGCCAACATGGGCAATCGGGACTGATTGACCGTATTCGCCGTAGTAATGTGACGATGGCTCAAGCAGAAAGCGAAACCATTGCATTTTTGAGTAAATATGTCGAATCAGGACGCTCACCGATGTGTGGCAATTCGATTTGCCAAGACAGACGGTTTTTGGCACGTCAAATGCCAACGCTTGAGCGGTTTTTTCATTACCGCAACTTAGATGTGTCAACGGTCAAAGAGCTGGCTTATCGCTGGCGCCCCGATATTTTGTCAAGCTTTGAGAAAAAAGGAAATCATTTGGCACTTGATGATATCCGTGATTCGATTCGTGAACTGCGCCACTATAAAGCGCATTTTTTTAAATTTATTGGTTAACAGTAAAATTTTTAAAACGATACAATTCATATCATAATACTTGAAATTGTCCAAAATTTTAGGCATCATAAGCTGACAAAAGGAATTTGTTAGCTTGACTTGAGACAAGTAAATCGAGATACAAATAAATCAGCGTGAGTGTAAATCGGCAATAGTTGTGAGCCCATCGTAAAAAAACTGGTTGTATCAACTCAAATTTATTCCAAGCCAGATTTATTTCAAGTCAGCGTTATTTTAAGCTAGTGGGTGACCGTTGACACTGGCACTTATTCCTATCTCATGGACGACATTAGGAGCCTGTCATGGACAATCTTGACACCCAAACCCCGCAATCTGTTTATTTCTTTGGGGGTGAAAAAAGGCGATCGGGTATCAACCATGCTGCCCCGTACACCGACAGCCATAACCGTGAAAAATTTAATCACATAAACCCACTGCTTTTAACACCAACAAAAATAACAGGTTAACGGAAAAACAATGCAAGTACAAAATAATACATTTTTGGTCACAGGCGGCGCGTCAGGTCTAGGTGAGGCGACAACCCGTTATTTGGTGGCGCATGGCGCAAATGTTATCATCGCCGATCTGAACCAAGAAGCCGGTGAGAAATTAGTGGCGAAATTGGGCGACAACGTGATTTTTGCAAAATGTGACATCACCAGCGAAGCGGATGTCAAAAATGCGATTGAGGCGGGTGTGAACAAATTTGGTAAATTATCAGGGTCAATCAACTGTGCCGGTATCGTGGTGGTGCAAAAATTACTGGACAAGGAAGGCAACCCAGCCGATTTAACCACCTTTACCCGTGGTATCCAGATTAACCTCATCGGCACTTTCAATGTGGTGCGACTGGCAGCGGCGGCGATGGCAAAAAATACTGCAGATAATAATGAAGATAAAGGTGTGATTATCAACACCGCTTCAATTGCCGCATTCGATGGTCAGGTCGGGCAGGGCAGTTATTCGTCATCCAAAGCAGGTGTGGTGGGCTTAACCTTACCACTCGCGCGTGAGCTGCAGCGTCATCAAATACGTATCATGACCATCGCCCCAGGGGTGTTCGGCACACCGATGATGGCAAGCCTGCCAGAAGCTGCCCGTACCAGTCTTGAGCAAGCCGTGCCTTTTCCCAAACGTTTGGGCAATCCAGAAGAATTTGCTAAATTGGTGGCACACATCATCGAAAATAGCTATCTCAATGGCGACGTTATTCGTTTGGACGGGGCTATTCGCATGGGTTAATTCAGTTGATTGTTGCCAGTAACTGCGCACAGTGACTAGCAACAGTAAATATCAACTTAGTCCTCTAAAAAAGCCACTCTCAAGAAGATTGGCTTTTTTTATTAACAATTTCACAATTTCACCGGGACTATTTGGTAAGTCACTATTTGGTGAGTATTAGGCGGTTATTACGGGTCAATCGAAGACGGTATTCTTCGCCGTCATGCTGAATGCGAATCTCTTTGGTCAGCGCAAATAAATGATTGGAATATAGCGTTGGCAAGGAACTTTGTTGGATGAGATTGGCACGATTTAATAAGTGTAGCATGGGATACTCCTTTTCTCTGAGGATGAAGCGAATAGTGTTTTTAATTGATAATGATTATCATTTATATTTAATGGGTCGTCAAGTGACTTTTTTCACTTTTTCATCAAATTTAATGCTTTATAATGGGTAACAATCAACAGTTTGAGAAAAATATGTCAAAAGTCGTTAATGTGGCAGTCGCGGTGATACATTTTAACAATCAATATCTACTGGGATTTCGTCATGCTAGTCAACACCAAGGCAATCGCTATGAATTTGTTGGGGGGAAAATTGAGCCAGATGAAACCCCAACACAAGGGTTAATTCGTGAAGTCTATGAAGAGATTGGCTTGGATATCGCGCAAAATACCGCAGTCAAAATGGGGGTGATACGCCATGATTATGCTGATAAAACCGTGGCATTGCATGTCTTTAAAATTCGAGTGAGCCAAGCCCAGTTTGATGGGTTACAACAGGGTAAAGGCAAGGAAGGTCAAGCCGTCACATGGGTTCATCAGTCAGACTTGGTCGCCAATCAGTACCCTTTGCCCGATGCCAATGCCCGCATTTTAGAGTGGTTAAAATTGCCTAATACAATTTATATCACCCAGCCTTTAGATAGCTTGGTTAGTGTGGATAAGTGGGTTGATTTTTATAGCCAAAAACTGCCCCAAAGTGCCCATTGTTATCTTCGCCCGCAAACCAGCGATGAAAATGCCACCGCTATGATTGATGGCTTACTCACGATAAGGGCGGATATCACCCCGATTATTCAATATGCAACAGTTGAGCGCTTATTTGAGTACTTACCTGAGCGCTTATTTCAGCGTTTAGATGCGTGGTTAAAAAACGGCATGGTACATTTAAATCACCAACAACTCATGACGCTTGATTTCTCAAGTTTATCAAAAAATTATCACTATTTTGCCAGTTGCCATGACCAACATAGCCTAAGCAGATTAAATACCTTGGCAACCTCGCACACTGTCATGGGCTGTTTTTTATCCCCGGTGAAAGCCACACCGACACATCCAGAAACCTTTCAAAGTGGGGGCATGGGCTGGCAAACCTTGGGTGAATTGGCAAAAATCTGTGATGTGCCGGTGTTTGCGCTGGGCGGGGTGGGGCAGGCAGATTTAGCCACCGCCTATGAGCATGGGGCGATGGGAATCGCGGGTATTCGGTTATTGTTCGACAAGGTATAAAAAGTAGCCAACAGGTTGACTTTTTGTTACAACTTGGTGACATACTTTGTGGGCGGTAGAGCGATTTGCTTTATTAATTTACTTTTTTAACTTGCTTTTTTAACTTGCTTTTTAACTGAGTTGGTTTGTTAGCGAAACTGTGTACAATCTTTAACCTAATGAAAAAAGCCCATAAGCGTTTGGGCGTTTGCTATTTAACAATAGCGCATTCGTTGTAACAACTGGCTGACAAAAAATGCCCCAATAGTCACCGTTTGAGCGTTTATTTTGGGCTAAAATGACTACTTTAATGCGCAATAACACTGAGTAAAATAAGGTGATATAGACAATGAAAATAATGAGTAAAAAAACGTTAGCAGTGGCAGGTATTGCAGGTACATTAATTGCGATAAGTGCTTGCTCCACCACCACCCCCACCAAAAACACCTCAACCGAAACCACCGCCAAGTCCACAGGCATTGGTAAAGCTCAGGCGGTGCAAAGCGTTGATTTAAACCGTTATGCGGGCAAATGGTACGAAATCGCCCGTTTGCCGATGTTTTTTCAGCGTAACTGTGCCAGTGATGTCACCGCCACTTATACCCTACAACCGACAGGCAAGGTGGAAGTTAATAACCAGTGTATGGGCAAAGACGGCAAACCCATGCAAAGCATTGGTGAAGCCACCAAAAATGGCGATAGTGGCAGTAAACTTAAAGTTACTTTCTTGCCGCAAGGATTGCGTTGGTTGCCTGTGGGTAAAGCCGACTATTGGGTGCTTGCTTTAGACCCCAATTATAACCATGCGTTGGTAGGTACGCCAAACCAAAAATACTTGTGGATTTTGTCACGCACACCCACGATGGATGAAGACACTTATCAAACAATGGTCGCTACCGCAAAATCTCAAGGGTACGATGTCAGTAAATTGCAAAAAACCGTACAAAACAGCCGATAAGCTTGCTAGCTGAAACACCCTGCTTTAAAATTGCTAAAACGCCTAAATTCCGTTACAATTTAGGCGTTTATTTATTGCTGCATTTTCCACAGATTTTATTTTTCCTTCACAAAAAAAGGTCATACTATGTCTGCCAATCTCTACCAAGACCACCTCACTACTCGCAAAAATCAAGAAGCCCAAGCGATTCAGTTGTTAGTTGAGCTAAATACCCTAGCCAATAAAGGCGTCGATGTGCTGTTTTTTGGCAACCGCATTGCCTTAAACCTTGTTGATATCATCGCCCATCATGACAAAAACGCCCTTAACATCGCTGATACGCTCGCCTTTGTCACCGCGTTAAACGACCAAGATCTAAGCCATACCACCGTGGACTTGGGTCAAGCGCTAAAATCAGGTAAACAAGCCGACAGCTTTACCAGCGGTGACGAAGTGCCTGCGACAGATGTCGTGTTGTATGGTTTTGGTCGTATCGGTCGTATCTTGGCTCGGTTGCTGATGAGCCGTCCTGCCTCAGATAAAGGCTTACAATTAAAAGCCATCGTCGTCCGTCCAGCCGGTGAAGCCGATTTGGAAAAACGTGCAAGCTTGCTTGAGCGTGACTCGGTACATGGCTGGTTTGATGGCTCAGTGGTGGTTGATAAAGCAAACAGCGGTATCATCGCCAACGGTCGTTTTATCAAAGTCATTTATGCTGCTGACCCAAGCGAAATCGACTACACGTCTTATGGTATCGACAATGCCTTAATCATCGACAATACCGGTAAATGGAAAGATGAAGCAGGTCTTGGCAAGCATTTACAGTCAAAAGGTGCCAAAAAAGTGCTATTGACTGCCCCAGCGTCGGGCGATATCAAAAACATCGTCTATAATGTCAATGATGACACCATCGGCAGTGATACCATCGTATCAGCGGCAAGCTGTACTACCAATGCGATTACCCCTACGCTTAAACTCTTAAACGATAAATACGGCATTGAAAACGGTCACATGGAAACCATCCATGCGTTCACCAATGACCAAAACTTGGTCGATAACCACCATAAAGCCGAGCGTCGTGGGCGTGCTGCAACCTTAAATATGGTGATGACAAGCACAGGTGCTGCCAAAGCGGTCAGTAAAGCAATTCCAGAATTAAAAGGCAAATTGTCAGGTAGCTCGGTACGTGTACCAACGCCAAACGTGAGCCTTGCGATTTTGAATTTGAATTTCAAAAACCCGGTTAATTCAAGCGATGAACTCAATGCCTTTATCAAAGAAGCCAGTCAGAGCGAACAATGGCAAGCGCAAATTGCTTATTCAGATTCAGATGAAGCTGTTTCTACCGATTTTGTGGGCTGTGAAAAAGTGGCGATTTGGGATGCCAAATCTACGCTTGCGCAAGACAACCGTGCAGTGATGTACCTATGGTATGACAACGAAATGGGCTATAGCACCCAAGTATTGCGTGTCGCTGAAACCATGGCGAAAAATGTCTAAGTGTTCCTAAGCGTTAAGGACGATTACAAGACCGCTCAAGTTTGGGCGGTTTTTTATTGAATAAAATTTCAAACATCGATTGAGTTCAAATTTTTCTTGCTAAAATTCATGCTATAATATTTGGTTATCCAAGAATTTAAGGAAAGTCTTCAATGCGTTTTATCGATGAAGCAATCGTAACAGTCAAAGCAGGCGACGGCGGCAATGGTATCGTCAGTTTTCGCCGAGAAAAATACGTCCCCAAAGGCGGCCCCGATGGTGGTGATGGCGGCAAAGGCGGTGATGTGTATGTGGTGTGCGACGACAACACCAATACCCTCGTCGATTACCGGTTTACACGTCGCTATGATGCCAAACGCGGCGAAAATGGCGGCGCCAAAAACTGTTCAGGTCGTGGGGCGGATGATATCTATCTATCCGTACCCATCGGTACCACCGTGGTTGATACCGAAACAGGTGAGGTTTTAGCGGACTTGACCAAAAAAGGGCAAACGGCGAGGATTGCCAAAGGCGGTGACGGCGGGCAAGGTAATACCCATTTCAAAACCTCCACCAATCAAGCACCACGACGTGCCACCCCAGGTTTCCCAGGCGAATTAAAAGTCTTGAAGTTTGAGCTAAAAGTGGTGGCTGACGTGGGTCTTATTGGTCTGCCAAATGCGGGTAAATCCACCTTTATTCGTCAAGTCTCTGCTGCCAAACCCAAAGTTGCCAATTATCCGTTTACTACTTTGGTACCGAATCTAGGTGTCGTGGATGTGGGCAAACACCGCTCATTTGTCATGGCAGATATCCCAGGACTGATTGAAGGGGCATCTGAAGGGGCAGGACTGGGTATCCGCTTTTTAAAACACGTCGCTCGTACCCGTCGATTATTGCATCTTGTCGATGTACAGCCCATTGATGGTAGCGACCCTGTGGCAAACGCCCAAGTGATTTTTAATGAGTTAGAGAAATTCTCACCAGAGCTGTCAAAATTGCCACAGATTTTGATTTTAAATAAAATCGACCAAGTGCCCGCAGAAGAATTAAACCAACTTTGCACCCACATCGTGGCAGAGCTTGGTTGGACAGGGATGGTTTTTCGTACCTCCACGCTCACAGGCGAAGGGGTTGATGCCGTGGTTTGGCATTTGATGAATGAAATCGAGCAAGAGCGCGAGATGGAAGAAACTGATCCCGACTTTGCTGAAAGTCAGCGGTTGCGTTTTGAACGACTGGAAGCGGAAGTGCGCGCCAATACGGAAGAGCAAAAAGAAGCATATCGTGCCAAACGTAAAGCTGAGCGTGAAGGTCGCGCATTGGATGAAGATGATTTTGATGACGACGACTACGATGACGATGATGGCGTGGAAGTAGTATACGCACCTTAGCGGTGATGGAAATAGCTTTAAAAAGGTTAGCCCGGGCTAACCTTTTTATTAAGTGAATTTAGATAAGGACGGGTCATTTTTTTAATGCTTTGACAATATGCGGTAATTCACCATAAAACACCCCAATGCCTGTCCCCATCAAGCCATGATTGGCAAGCGAAATAGTCGACACGCGAATGACAAGCAAATCATCCCAACCAAAATGGGTCGCTAATATTTTTTTAAAAAATTCGGTACTTTCATGATGCCCCGTATCTGTCAAATAGATAAACGCGGGTTGATTTGCGGCAAGTTTTTCGATGGTTTTTCCCATGGTGATCAGGGTTTTTTCAAGCTTGCGCACTTTTTCCACCGCGATAATCTCGCCAATTTGATTAATTTGCATAATCGGTTTAATATCAAATAAGTTGGCAACAAATGCGGCAGGGGCGGACAATTTTTTGTTGCGAATAATATAGTCCAAGTCACTGAGGGTAAATAAAAATTCACTGCGACGTCGCAAATCGTCAAGTTTTTTTGCCACGTTTTCAAACGATTCACCTTGTTCAATCAACACTTTTGCCTCGTACGCCAGCGCCCCTTCAGCAATATTGAGTGTTTTGGTGTCATACACAAAGATGTGCAGACGATTGGCATAATGTACTTTGAGTTCTTCTAGCATGGGCAAGGTTTGGCTAAATTTGGACGAGATGCCGCAAACAAATACCTCAGTGACTCCGCGAGCAATCAAATCATTAAACAACAGATGCATTTCATGGATGGATGGCGGAAATGTACTCGCTACCGATTTGAGGTTGGTTTTCATGATGGTTGCTAGGCGCTCACTGGTGATATTTTTACCATCGATAAAATCAACGTTGTTGATGTTTACGTGTAAACGCAGAATGTCTATGCCTTGCGACAATCCGTGGGCTTCAAGACAAGATGAGGAAGTGGTGACAACAGCGCTTTTCATAAATTTGATAAACCCAGTAGCACATGACGATGAGCAAATTTATATAAAAGCAATGTTGATAGCAAGTTATCCTCATCTAAATTGAGAAAACCTCAAGTCAATATTTTTTAGTTGACAATGTCAATTTGTTTTTTCAATGGTTACTATTTGATTGGGATAGAAATGCGTATGATAAAAACATGTGATATTTAACGGCTACCGGCATCGAATTAGCATTTATAAAGCCAGTAAAAATTGTTACAATGCTCAGCCAAGCCATTATGGCATTTAATTTGATTAAAAAATTGCACTTGACTAATTATGATTGCCAACTTATGACTGCCAACGCCTCACCTAGCTCAACTAAAAAAGCCCTTAAGTCAAATACTATTGTGGTAAAAATTGGTTCATCGCTACTAACCAATAATGGTAAAGGCTTGGATCGCACCGCAATTTATGAATGGGCGAAGCAAATTGCCAAGCTGCATAATGAAGGTTATCAGGTATTGCTAGTGTCCTCAGGGGCAGTGGCAGAAGGGGTGGTGCGGATGAATTTGGAAGAACGCCCCAAAAAATTGCAAGCCTTGCAAGCCTGCGCCGCCATTGGGCAGATGGGCTTGATTGAAACTTGGTGGTCGGCGTTGATTCAGTATGGTGTACAAAGCGCCCAGTTGCTACTGACCCATGACGATCTTGCCAACCGAAATCGTTATCTCAATACCGCTAATACGTTAAATCAGCTACTTGAATGGCGCGTGCTACCGGTCATTAATGAAAATGACACCGTCAGTGTCGATGAAATCAAATTTGGTGATAATGACAGTCTAGGTGCGATGGTGGCAGCCATGGTCAAAGCTGATTTATACATTATATTGACCGACCAGCAAGGCGTATTCACCGATAACCCTCGCACCAACCCGGATGCGAAGCTGATTAAGAGCGAACGGGCAATGGCAGATTATTTGTTTGACGTGGCGGGAGATGGTGGCAAATTGGGTCGTGGCGGGATGATTACCAAAATTCGCGCGGCAAGGCTTGCGGCAATGGGTGGTTGTCCCACCGTGATTGTCAGCGGCAGCATCGATAACGTGATTAATCGCGTGGTCAAAGGGGAATCCTTAGGTACGATGCTCACTACCAATGACGATGATAAACGCATTGCCAAAAAACAATGGCTAGCCGCTCATCTGCGTATGGCAGGTCGCTTGGTGATTGACGATGGCGCAGTGGATGCCATCATTAAAAATAACAAAAGCTTATTGCCTGTCGGGGTGATTGAAGTGCAAGGTGATTTTGATGAGGGCGATGTGGTGGAGTGCGTTGATAAAACAGGGGTGCGTATCGCGGTCGGTCAGGTGGATTTCTCATCAAATGAAGCTAAGCGCATCGCTCGCAAACGCAATAGCGACATCGAAGCGATTTTGGGTAAAAATGAGGAACGGCACGTGATGGTACATCGTGATAATATGGCGATTATCGTATAATTTTCGACAATTCTTGATTGAAATTTGACTACTTTTAGACTGATTCAATATTATTTTACCCAATAGTATTTTTACCCAAGATTATTTTTGAAGGCAATGACATGACCCATAACTTTCCGATGTTAAAAAATGACCGCATTTTAAGAGCCATGCGTTTTGAATCTGTGGATGTGACCCCTGTGTGGATGATGCGACAAGCCGGTCGATATTTGCCTGAGTATAAACAAACCCGTGCCCAAGCCGGTGATTTTCTATCGCTTTGCAAAAATACCGATTTGGCGACGGAAGTCACCATTCAGCCATTTCGCCGTTTTGAGTTGGATGCGGCGATTTTGTTTAGTGATATTTTAACCATTCCTGATGCGCTCGGTTTGGGTCTGTATTTTGAGGCAGGGGAAGGTCCAAAATTTCACAAAACTGTCAGAAGCATGGCAGAGGTTGAAGCCTTGCCAACCGTCGCGATGGCAGATGCACTTGACTATGTGATGAAAGCGGTGACCAGTATTCGTCATGCGCTGGCAGGCCGTGCGCCATTATTTGGCTTCTCGGGTAGTCCGTGGACGCTAGCGACCTATATGATTGAAGGCGGTAGTTCTAAAGAATACCGCTATGCCAAAGCCATGTTGTATGGCGAGCCTGAAACCTTGCATGCGCTGCTCGCTAAAATCACTGATGCTGTGATTGATTATTTGCTAGCGCAGATAGCAGCGGGGGCGCAGTTATTACAAATTTTTGATAGTTGGGGTGGGGCATTGGCGCATCGCCAATTTGTTGAATTCTCGCACCATTACAATACTAAAATTGTCGCGGCGATCAAAGCAACATACCCAGAGGTACCTGTGGTACTATTTACCAAAGGTGGCGGCTTGTGGTTAGATACCCAATGCCACAGTGGCGCGGATGCGCTAGGACTTGATTGGACGATGCCACTAGATAGAGCCCGCAGCATCGTCTTTGAACAACAAAAAGAATTGACCAAATTGCACAAAAAGCTGCATACAGGCATCGCGCTGCAAGGTAATCTTGACCCCGCGACATTATTTGCATCGCCTGAGCATATTCGCCAGCAGACGCATTTGATGCTACAGGACGCCTACAGCCTCGGTGATAAAACAGGCTATATAGCAAACTTAGGTCACGGTATTAACCAATGGGTTAATCCTGACCATGCCAAAGCTTTTATTGATGCGGTGCATGAATATAAACTTTAATACCAACATCAGGAGACGACCATGATCAAAGTAGGTATTGTCGGTGGCACAGGCTACACTGGCGTAGAGCTAATTCGACTATTGAGTCGTCATCCACAGGCACAAGTGACGATGCTGACATCGCGCTCAGAAGCGGGCCGACGCGTTGATGATATGTTTCCAAGTTTGCGGGGCGTGACCGATTTAACGTTTTCGGATTTGGATGAAAAAAAATTAGCAGCATGTGATGTGGTATTCTTTGCTACGCCCCACGGCGTTGCCATGAAGCATGCCAAATTTTTAACCGAAAATGGCACTAAAGTCATCGATTTGGCGGCAGATTTTCGTTTGCAGTCGCTACAAGATTTTGAAACTTGGTATAAACTTGAACATACTTGCCCCGATATTTTAAAAGAAGCTGTGTATGGGTTACCCGAAGTCAATCGTGATGCCATTGCCAAAGCCAAGGTCATTGGCAACCCAGGTTGTTATCCCACCACGGCGATTTTGGGATTAAAACCACTAATCGACGCCCAAAACAGCCAGCAGCAGGCATTGATTGAGCCTTGGATTATTATTGATGCCAAATCAGGCGTCTCAGGTGCAGGTCGCCAAGCCAAAATGAATTTGTTATTTAGCGAGACATCGGATAGTTTTAGCGCCTATGGCGTGGCAGGTCATCGTCACGCTCCAGAGATTAGCCAAGGGATTGACCAAATATTGGGTCAAAGCAAACGCTTTCAGTCGCATGATATCCGCTTTGTACCCCATTTAGTACCCATGATTCGCGGTATGTTTACCACGATTCATGTTCGCTTGACGGCGGCGGGTCAAGCGTTAGATTTACAATCTTTATATGAAACCAGCTATCAAAACGAATATTTTGTAGACGTCATGCCAAAAGGGATGTACCCAGATACCCGTAGTGTACGGGGTAGCAACTATTTAAGAATTGCGGTGCAAACACTAGAAAATAGCCCGATGGCGACGATTTTGGTGGTACAAGATAATTTGGTCAAAGGTGCGGCAGGACAAGCCGTGCAAAATATGAACGTGATGTTTGGGCTTGCAGAGCAAACAGGGTTGGCGTTAGTTGCCGTCGTGCCTTAAGTTATTTCTTTAATAAGTGGTTTTCTTAAGCTATTTATGGTCAGCCTATTTAAAAATGTTAATGCCATAACAAGCATTGCTTTATTTTTTTTAGCCAAAAAAATATGACGCTATGATGAAATGGGCTAACTTTATTATTTTTTCAGTCAATAAATTTAGCTGAATTCATCATAATTTTTGTTTATAATGGGGTTCGCTTTAATGGATGTCATATTCATCAACCCTTTTTGAGCTATCATCAGTACTGTGATTATCCATGTTTTGATCGTTTTTCAATTTGAGTATCTCTATGGATTTGCCCGAAGATAATAACTCTTCTCAATCTTTGCCAGAAGCACAACGCAATTATATTGCCCAACCCAACAAGGTGTCGGGGTGGCTGATTGCGTTTGGGGTTAGTTTGTTGTTAGTTGCCATCATTGCACTGGTGTTAGGTCAACGCATTGGTTATCATCGCGGCTTGAGCTTTGCTGCTGAAGAAGCGAAAAAAACCGCCGCAGGTCTTGAAATCTCAGCAGAAAAC
The DNA here is from genome assembly GCF_032057165.1 of Moraxella sp. CTOTU48717. NCBI lineage: Bacteria > Pseudomonadati > Pseudomonadota > Gammaproteobacteria > Moraxellales > Moraxellaceae > Moraxella > Moraxella sp. CTOTU48717. The sequence goes on from NZ_DAMBBC010000009.1 coordinate 67,956, forward strand.
ATCAAATCATTAAAGCTAAAATCTGATACGTTACAAAGCCAATTAACCACTGCGCAGCAAGAGCGTGATATCAGCTTGGCGAACCTATCAGCGCTGCGTACCGATATTCAAGATCTAAAAGTCACCAACTTACAGCTTGAACAAGGTCAGCAATTCTTAACCACGTCGCTTGCCAAAAAAGGCGGTATGAGTTTACAAGTCATCGGGGCAAAAATCGCACCATTGCCAGAAAATGCCTATGAATACCGCTTTGATGTCGGTATGGTCGATCCATCAAATCAGCCAAAAAATCTGATACCAAAATTGACCTTGCTCGATGAAGTTAATATGGTCGAAGTCCCATTGCAACCTAATAGTTACTCGATTCATGGGATTGCAAGAATTCGCGGGCGTTTTTTGATGCCCAAAAACTTTGTACCCAAACAAGTGAAACTTGAATTAGCCGCCGGCAACCAAAAAACTGAGCAAGTGTATGATTGGCAACTCGGTCAACCGATTGATAACATGCCGTATACGCTTGAAGAAACGCCTGAAGCGGATAAACGACCTGTGAGTTCGACCGATAGCACGCCAGTGGCAAGCACAGCCAATACGCAAAAACCTGCCGCAACGACTGCTGTAAAGTAGTATAATCAATGTTTAATCTAATCTTAGGTAAATGTTCAATTAATGATGCTTCAAACGCTTAATTTTTCTCGTCAATCAGTTGTATCACAGCCAACCACCACGAATATGGATTGGCATCTACCCGCATGGTTGCCAACACAGTCCCCTAAACAGCCACCTAGCCAATCACCAAATTCATTGCCAGCCCGTTTGACCGACATAGAAGGCGAGCCAAATACTGACCCCGTCGAAGATGTGCTATTGGCTGACCCTGAACTTAAAAAACCACAGATGTATGCGGTGGTCATGTATAACGATGACTATACGCCGATGGAATTTGTGGTGGATGTTTTACAAAATCATTTTAAACATACGCTAGATTCAGCTATCAGTATTATGCTTGCCATTCATCAACAAGGCAAAGGAATTGCCGGTATATACCCTAAAGACATCGCAGAAACCAAAGCCCAAGCCGTTAACCGTGAAGCGCGTCAGGCAGGTTATCCGTTACTGAGTCAAATTGAGCCGCAAGGTTAGTGGCAGTTTGCTATTTAACCCAGTTTTATTTTGGGTAGCACCTTATTTCTATTTTTTATTCATCATTGAATTTTTTGCCATTTTAAAACCCGCCATTAACTACGTTTTATCACTTGAATTTATTAGCAATGTCATTATATTAAAGGTAATGATTTTGATTTTTCCCATTTTGTCATCTTTCATTTTTACTTCCTTTTAACCGAACTTAGCATGATTAGCCAGATATCAACAGGATATTTGGTGCTGAAGTGACGGCAAATGAAACTTGAGAAAACATCAACGCAAAAAACCATCAACACCTATAACGACATCAAACCAATCAATTAGATAACGTATGATTTTTCACGTAGGGCAAAATCAAAAACCGTCGGTGACAAGTATTAAGGACATCTTATGTTAAGTTTAGAATTACAAAGCACGTTGCGGTTGGTAGTGACACTCGCAAAACAACGTGCACATGAATATTTAACGGTCGAGCATTTGCTATTGGCACTGTTAGAGAATGAAAATGCGGTAGAAGCCTTGGTGGCTTGTGCAGTCAATGTGGATCAGCTCGGCAAAGATTTGACCCAGTATATTGATGAACATACCCCAACGGTCGATATCAACGAAGATTACTCGCCACAACCAACGCGCAGTTTTGACCGTATCTTGCAGCGTGCGATTTTTCATGTGCAATCGGTTGCTAGCAGCCGTTTGGTAGAAGGCTCAGATTTGCTAGTGTCTATGTTCTCAGAGCATGACACCTACGCGGTGTACCTGCTTAAAAAACAAGGGGTGACGCGACTTGAGTTGACCCAGTACTTATCGCATGGTCAAGACAAAAAAGTGCGCGACAAATTAACCAGTGTTGAAACTGAAGAAACGGGTGAAAAAGCCAATAAAGACCCATTGACTGAATTTACCGTTAATCTCAATCAAAAAGCCTCTACGGGTGGCACCGATCCGTTAATTGGTCGCCAAGCAGAAATCGAGCGTACCGCGCAGATTTTATGCCGCCGCCGCAAAAATAATCCGCTACTGGTGGGTGACCCAGGGGTGGGTAAAACGTCGATTGCGGAAGGCTTGGCATGGTTGATTGTCAATGACAAAGCACCAAAACCATTATCAGGCTGTGTGGTATATAGTTTAGATATTGGTGCGCTGATTGCCGGTACAAAATACCGCGGTGATTTTGAAAAACGGATGAAAGCGCTATTAGATGCCTTAAAAGCCAAGCCCAATGCGATTTTATTTATTGACGAAATCCATATGATTATCGGCGCAGGCTCATCGATGAGCAGCAATATGGATGTGTCAAATTTAATCAAACCTGCGTTGGCATCCGGTGAGCTGCGTTGTATCGGCTCAACCACCTTTACCGAATACCGCCAAGTGTTTGAAAAAGACCATGCCTTAAGTCGTCGTTTCCAAAAAGTTGATGTCAACGAGCCATCCATTGATGAAACGATTGATATTCTACGCGGTCTGAAAAAACAATATGAGAAATTCCATAACGTCAGCTATACCGATCAGGCGCTACAAAGTGCGGTGCATCTGGCGGTAAAACACATTCACGAACGCTTTTTACCTGACAAAGCCATTGATGTGATTGATGAAGCGGGTGCATTTGTTCGCCTGCAAAAACAAGCCGAAAATCAGGTTGAATCTACTGTGGACAGCAATCAATCCACTGATAATGTCGCAAATGACAAGTTATCAAATCAGCCTGTGGTGGATGAAGACGCACTTGTCGATGACTTAGATGTTAGCCATGCAGCGGATGGTGTTGTCGAACCTGAGGCTATGTTAAGCGAAGCAGATAATCAAGTGATTGACGCGGCACAACACGGCGGACAAGTGGTGATTGATGTCCCGCAAATTGAATACATTATCTCAAAAATTGCGCGCATCCCGCCAAAATCCGTCTCAACGGATGACAAATCGGTGCTACAAAATCTTGAAAGTAACCTAAAACATCTGGTGTTTGGTCAAGATGAAGCCATTAAAAACTTGGCAGATGCCATCAAGTTGTCACGTGCAGGCTTAAAACCCGATGATAAACCGATTGGTTCATTTATGTTTGCTGGTCCTACCGGTGTCGGTAAAACTGAAGTCAGTCGTCAGTTAGCGAATTTGTTAGGCATTGAGCTGGTTCGTTTTGATATGTCTGAGTATATGGAAGCACATACAGCGTCCCGCTTGATTGGGGCACCGCCAGGCTATGTGGGCTTTGATCAGGGTGGTTTATTGACCGAAAAAATCAATCAATTCCCGCATTGTGTACTATTGCTAGATGAGATTGAAAAAGCCCATCCTGATGTATTTAACTTGCTGCTCCAAGTGATGGATCATGGCTCGCTCACCGACAATAACGGTCGCACATCAAGCTTTAAGCAAGTGATACTGATCATGACCACCAATGTCGGTGCTGATAGCATCAGTCGCAACAGCATGGGCTTTACCAAACAAGACCATAGTCGCGACAATAGTGAGGCGATGAAACGGATGTTTACCCCAGAGTTTCGTAATCGTTTGGATGCCATCATTCAATTTAACCCATTGGATCAAAATGTCATTGTATCTGTGGTTGATAAATTCTTGGTTGAGCTGCAAGCCCAGCTTGATGACAAGAAAGTGGTGCTTGAAATTGATGATGCGGTCAGAAATTATCTGGCAGAAAAAGGTTACGATCGTCTCATGGGTGCACGCCCAATGAACCGCTTGATTCAAGATGAAATCAAAAAACCATTGGCAGAGCAAATATTATTTGGTGATTTGGTGAATGGCGGTACGGTTTCGATTCGTATGAATGCCGATAAAACAGCGATTGAGCTTGTGCCCATTGATGAAAAGCAAATCGACAATGTATAGTAATGTCTAGTATAAAAAAAGGAGCTATTGAGCTCCTTTTTTTATGCCTACTGATTATAGTTAATGACTATACTTAATGACTATCGCTAATGATTATAATTAACCCCAGTTCTACATAAGCCATACTCTAAGGCTTTGAATTAGCAAGCAATCTTAGCGACGAAAGGTTCAATCAGCACATTTTTAAGTGTCGGTTTCTTGGGTTGATGGCAATAAGCAATCAGCCCTGCCACCAAATTACTCATAAACCCAACATGGCTACGATGCCTTGAATGCTCGATATGGCAAATATTCTTTAACTCATCAAACACCGTCTCAATCAAGAAACGGCGTTTAAGCAATCGTTTATCTAACCAAGCAATGTCTTTAGCTTTCATATTCTTTTTGACGTTGGTAACCAGTTCAACATCCAAGTTTTCGTCGAGCCAAGCGGTTAGGGATCTATCAATGTAGCCTTTATCGCCAAACAGTTTACCAAAGACTTGGTTTTCACACAGTTGTTTGACAGGCTTTCTGTCATCAACATTGCCCGCTGTTACGGTAAGATTCACGAGTTCACCTTGGTGGTTGATGATGGCGTGTAATTTAAAGCCAAAGAACCAGCCCATACTGCTTTTGCCCCGTCCTGCTGTATCGGCAAAGACTTTGTTGCGTTTGATACGGTGGTTATCACAAACCGCTAGGCTGGTTGAGTCGATGTAGCTAATCCCTGTGCAGTTGCCTTGCATTAAGAATTGTAGGTAGTCACACATGGGATATACGGCTTTTTCCATCAGTTCTACCATTCTGTTGTAACTTGGTAGTCTTGGAAAGGCATTTTTTAGCCATTGACAGACATAGCCATAGTAAAAGGCTTTAAATTCTCGATAGCGTATTTGATGAAATAGTACCAAGATGGTGATGATTTCTGCTAAACTTATTTTGCATGGTTTGTTGCGTGGCTTTTTACTGCTGTTGCTCGGCTGTGTAGGCTTTGCAAAAGTCGTCGATGTGGCAGTAAAGTTCTACAAGATTGTCCATGTAAGAAGTCCTGGTTAAAGGTGTTTGTGGTGAACTTACTTTAGCATGTTGGACTTCTTTTTTTTATCCTTTCTTATGTCGAATTCAGGTTAATTAATGATTGGGCTTAATAATTACACAAAACCAAATTTGGGTTTTTCTGCTTGTTTCTCTCGATAGGACAGATGATCCATGTTGGTTAGCTCTGCCAATGAGTGCGGTTTATTGACGATGATAGCTTTATCAATCGATGCCAAAAACGCGTTGGATTTTTCAACGGACAATTCTTTGAATTTATACTCAGCTATCAATCGACCTTTACGCAGCAGCGCGGGGTCAATTTTTGAGATATCGGAGTTAAAGGTACAAATAAACTGACACTCCAACACATCCGACAGCATACCATCAGCAATGTTCAAAATCGCCGATACCACATCGGTATTGGCGTTATCAATGCTACGTTCGGCAATGTAGTTTTCACAGTCTTCAAGCACTAATACCGAGTTTTTATTATCCACCAATAGTGACATAAATTCAGGGTTGGTCAAATACCCAATCATAGTAGTGGGCACAAAGATGAATTTTTTATTAGGCACTTGGCTGGTTAGCCATTTGATATAGTTGGTTTTACCTGAGCCCGCCACGCCATGCAACAGTACCACGCCTTTACCATCGTGATTGAGTGACTCTTTGATATGCTGATGCACAGGCAGAAAATCCTCGTGATACATGGTATCTAAATTGATGGGAAATGGCTTGATACGATGGGTTTTAAATACAAAACCATGGACTTCTTTAAGTAAAATCGATACTTTAGCCTCTTGCGAGACATACTTTTGCAAGTATTCATCAAACACGTTTTTGACACTTGCCGCCGAATGCGGATTGGTCGAAATATAGTAAATACTGACGACTTTTAACAAGCCTGACTCAAAGATGTATTCGTCATAGTCATTTGACAAATCTTCATTGGTGAGCATGAACACTTCATATTTGGGATGAAAATAACAAGCTTCACGCTCATACAATGTATTATTTTTATGCGAATAGGCGACGGTAGTAAAATCGGTGCAACGCTCAAAATCTTTAAGCTGCTCTTTGCGAATTACCATATCATGGTTGCCAACATGCACCCCAGGGAAAATATCATCGAGTAGCGACTCAAAAGGATTATATTTGCTAGCGTATTGGAGGTTGTCTTCAATAAGTTGAACAGTATAGGGCGGCTCGGAGGAGGCGCTGAGCAGCTTTCGCGGCTGGTAATAGGGCGATTGTAAAATTTTCATAGGAATATAGGCTTATAAAAGGCAGTAGAAAAATTAACATAGTTAGTAGTAAACAAGCTAACTATAGAGATGGGGCAGTTAATACTAGATGCAAGTTAAAAATTAGCTAGTTGGCAATCAGTTAAAAAATTTTTAGCAACAAAATGAGCAGCATACTGGCTAACAGTAAGGCAGTAAGCAATGGTGAGATAAGATAGACAGGAATTTTAGGCATAAAAAAACCTGCAAGAGGCAGGTTAATTTAACTAATACCGATTTGAGTGGTGGGGCTGAAGAGACTCGAACTCTTACACCTCGCGGCGCTGGAACCTAAATCCAGTGCGTCTACCAATTTCGCCACAGCCCCATGAGTTGCCTCAAAGTGTTGACTCAATATTTGTATCAGTGTCTTTGTGGTTGGCTATTATATAGAAAATTTTCGCTTTGGCAAGGGGTTTTTTAAAAAAAACGCATTTTTTTATTGGTTAAGTAAAATTTTTAGCGCATTGATAATATCTGCCAAGTTACTAATACGGTTTTCCACGCGTTTTGCCAGCAGCTTGTCAATAAAAGGCTGGCAAGCTTGGCAAGCAAATTCTGATAACTGATGATTTGGGCATAGAAAAGGCACGGGCTGTTGGCGATGCGCGATTGCCCAACCAGGATAATCATCTGCCATAAAAGGCAGACATCCCATCAATAATTCGTACCATATCACCCCCAAACTATAGTAGTCGCTAAACTTGTCAAAAGGCTGTCCTGTGAATTGCTCAGGACTCATATAGGCAGGCGTACCAGCGGTGTAAGTTTTGCAGTTCAGTGAGGCATTTTTCCCCATAGCATCGCCAAGACCAATATCACTAAAACTAAAATCACTCAGACCAAAATCAATTAACACCACTTCAAGATTGGGTTTTACAATAAAGTTGGCGGGTTTGAGATCCAAATGCATCAGCCCAAATTGATGCAAACGGTTGACCACTTGGCAACTATGTAAAAAAATGGTCATTTTTTGCGGAAGATTAAGTATTGGCAATTTAGCATGCGCATACAGCAAGGATTTTAACGTCTCGCCTGGATGATACGACATGACTAGACACGGACTAACAGATTGCTGCGGCTGCTGTTGGTCAAAGATGAGGGTATCAGGTAGAAGGTTTGAAGCATACAGCGTGGGAATACCGCTTGTATGATGGGTGCTGTCAATCGCTAGGCTTTGGCAATGATGAAGGGCGTTAATTTCTTGCTCAAAATGGGCGAGATTGGTTGCATTAAAGTGAGGTAGTAATTGTTTAACGACAACGGCAGTAGGCGGGGAGTGAGTTGAATGCCATACCCCGTACCAAAGCTCGGTATGGTTGAGTGGATTTGAAGCTGATAGTGGCTGTAAGTCAGTAACGAGCGACTGACAGCCATTTTTTATGATAACCAGTACTTTGTGAGTTGACCTTGTCTCAATCATGATGGCTTAACGAGTCTACCTTCAATCAACTGCTGGTATTTTCGGGTCACGGTATTGCGCCCCCAACCCAGTAGGTCAGCCGCTTGTCCTTTATGCTGAGCAGTATGGGCAAGTGCCACTTCAAGTAAACATTTCTCAAACATCGGATAAGCGGTTTGCAGAATGTCGTACTGTCCTTCAGCGAGTGCTTGTTGTGCCCAAACTTGCAGCGGCGTGATCCAATCTGCGGTTGCGCCAGTTTGTGAGGCGTGCAAGGTCGGTATGACCGTCGTAGCGGATAAAGGCGTTGGCAGCTCACTCGAATGGACATTCAGATTAGCACTAGCACTGGGGCTGTTACTCGGAGCTGGCAAAGATGACGGATGTTCGCTAGCAGGTGCCTCAAACTGAGTGTCAGGCTGATAGTTATGTGTCGTATGTGTATTGGGCTCACGCGTAGTTACAGGCTTGCTATCTTGTAATTCAAACGCTTGTAAAATCTCGGGTGGCAAATCACTCGGCTGAATGGTTTGCCCTGTTGTCATCACACTGAGCCAGCGGCAGGTATTTTCAAGTTGACGCACGTTACCTTGCCAAGGATAGCTTTGCAAAATATGCATCGCAGACGGCGTGATGGTTTTGGTGTGGGTATGCATGCTTTTGGCGATATTTTGCATAAAAAAATCGATTAACAGCGGAATGTCTTCGCGGCGCTCACGTAGGGAAGGTAGCGCCAGTCGAATGACATTGAGCCGATAAAACAAATCTTCACGAAACTTGCCTTGCTGCACCAGAGTTTCTAGGTTTTGATGGGTCGCTGCGATGATACGTACGTCGACTTTAATGGGTTTGAGCCCACCGACACGGTAAAACTCACCATTTGCTAAGACGCGCAGCAAACGCGTTTGGGTCGGTAAAGGCATGTCGCCGATTTCATCCAAAAATAAAGTGCCGCCATGCGCCTGCTCAAAACGCCCTTGGCGCGTGGTAGTCGCACCCGTAAACGCGCCTTTTTCATGACCAAATAGTTCAGCTTCAATCAAATCATGCGGAATCGCCGCCATATTGAGGGCGATAAATGGTTTGGATTTGCGTGGCGAATGTTCGTGTAAGGCACTGGCAATCAGCTCTTTACCCGTCCCTGATTCGCCGGTGATGAGTACTGTCATCGGCATATGCGACAAGCGACCAATCGCACGAAATACTTTTTGCATGGCAATGGATTGCCCGATGATGCCCGATGGGTTGGTGGGGGCTTTTTCTAGCGCGACTGCTACTTTTTGCGCTGGCGGCTGCTGTGCATCACGAATCAGAGAGTCGTTGTAGTTCTCAGACTTACTGCGCTTTTGTGTTTGGTTTGACTGGCTTTGCAGGCAAGCTTTTTTCACCATGGCAATGGCATCATCCAACTCAAACGGCTTGGGTAAGTAATCAAATGCGCCTGATTGATAGCTATCCACCGCAGACTGCACATCGGCATGCGCGGTCATGATGATGACAGGGATTTGTGCAAAGGCTTGTTTGATTTTACTGCTAAAGTCCAATCCGTTCATCATCGGCATTCGAATATCGGTGACGATGACACTTGGCAAGGAGGCACTATTGTCACTCTTCGGTTGGCTGTCTTGCTCGCTATCTTGTAGTAGCCGCCACGCCGATTGCGCATTGCCAAAGGTTTGCACTTGAAACCCACTATCTGTCAGCGTATCTTCTAAAATCATACGTAGCGCTTGGTCGTCATCGATGACCCAAACAATAGGCTCGGTGGTTGGCGTTTTATTATTGGTATAAGTCATATAAAAACCCTATATGGGAAACTGTAGTGTTTAAAAATTCATAGCCGATCAGTCATGATGCTGTGGTGTATCACGCTTAAACTATCATTTGGTTATTTGCCGAATTTGCCAAGGTAAAAAAATCGTAAATAGGGTTTCACCTGGCTGAGAGGTCACACTGATTTGCCCTTGATGGCGCTGAATAATGTCATGAGCAAGTGCCAGTCCCAACCCTGTACCATTGGCGCGTCCTGTGACCAAAGGATAAAAAATTTGCGGTAACAACTCACTATCAATGCCCAAGCCATTATCAATAAAATCAACCCGCAATACGCTTTTATGTCGTATATCGCCAATGGTTTGTTGGTGCTGAATACGGGTCTTTACCGTGATGATAGGCGATACAATGTCGTTTTCATTGAGCGCTTGTATCGCATTATTGACGATATTCATAAATACTTGTACGAGCTGGTCTTTATCAGCGGTGATTTCTGGCAACGATAAATCAAAGTCTCTGACTAGACTAATATTGGGGTTTTGTATCTCTGCCAACGTTAGTACATGCTGCAGGGGCTCATGTACATTGATTAATTGCCAGTTGGGCAAATTTGGCGCACCCAGCAATTGGGTCACTAAGTTATTGAGTCGTCTGGTCTCATCCATGATGATACTGAGATAATTCGCGACCTTTTGCGCCTTGGTGTCGTTAATATAGCGCACAATCCCATCAAACTTCATGATTTGATTAAAATTCTTCTCAAGCAGTTGGCTTGCCCCAAGGATGCCGGCTAAAGGGTTTTTGACTTCGTGTGCCATACTGCGAATCATTTGACGGGTTATCAAATGTTGGTGATTTTGATACTGTTCTTGTTGAATACGACTTTCGCGATCTTTTGCCCAAATTTCAATCAAATAGAAAAAACCCGCCTCGGTTTCTAACGGGGAAACCCCATAATCGACCAATAATGGTGCACCAATCCCTTGAGCGCTTAGCCCCAAAATGGTGCAATCATGATGGATGAATGCTTGGTACATTTTTTTGGTATGTTCAAATTGGTTTTGCAGCGCCAATTTGACCTGTGCTTTGGTTTTTTTATGGGTTATCGGGTCATCATCCGTATGCGATTGCTCTGATGCTTGCGTTAGTAATTTTTCATAGTTTGCGGGGGTTAAAATATCGATCACATTTTTATGAAGTAAATGGTGCTGACTGACTGACAAAATCTGCTCAGCCGTCGCGTTGATATAGACGCACTCGTAGTTGATGTCAGCGACAATTAACCCCGATAGTAGGTTATTGAACATGTCCTCAAACAGGTTCTGGTTGGATTCGAGACTATGTAAAAAAGTAGGATGGGTCATTGGATAACTACCACAAATTTGAGCAATGGTTAAAGTGCAATTTAAATGCCAATAAACTATTGGATAATTTTTGGATTATTGTCATAACAGATAAATAATTAGAGTGATGGGCAGCAAATCAGTCATTTGATATTAAAAAATCACTCATTTATAGCAACGTGCTAATCGTAGTATGATATATTTTGAACCAAAATAGTGCAAAAGTTAAAGCCTAATTGCTAAAAAAAGACATATAAAAAAAGGGCATAAAATCTATGCCCTTTGATGTACTGTAGCTATAAAAATTTAGAACCATTGGTAGGTTAGTGAGACGAATGAATTAATGCCTTTTTGGCGGTAGCCATAAACGGTCTCATAATCTTTATCTGTGAGATTATTAAGACGACTGCTAATGGTTAGGTTGGGACTGACATAATAATTCCCAGTCAGGTTCAACAAGGTGTAGCTGTCTAGAGTTTGTGAATTGTTGGCATCACGATAACGCTCTCCGACGTATTGTACCTCCGTTCGAATGTCATATTTTGGCTGTTGATAGCCTAGGTAAACAATACCTTTGTTTTTGGGTTGATAAATTAATTCTTTGCCCGTTTTTTTATCTTCAGTATCTAGATAATCATAACCTAGACCAAATAAAGTATTATTTAACTGCCAGTCACTGGTTAACGAAATACCGTTAATATCCGCTTTATCTATATTTTGCATTTGACCTGCATAAGTAAGTGGGTCGGTGGTTACCCAAGCTAATTTATCGGTAAATTTAGATTGGTAGGCTGTTACGCGTGTGTGTTGATGATGATTGCTGTTTTCAATAAAGATTTCTGCATTTTTGCTGGTTTCAGGTTTTAAGTTGGGATTTTCTGAGCCTGGCCAATACAAATCGTTGAATGTGGGGGCACGAAAATTGGTTGCGTATGATGCACCAATGCGAGTGTTGGGGCTAAGACGATACGCACCGCCCACATTGTAGGTGGTCTTGCTATCAAATTGTGAGTTATCATCGTGACGCACATTTAATTGCACATCATATTTATCTTGAGCGAGCTGATATCCCAAAAACTCACTGTTGATAGTGCGGTGAGTCACGTCATAATCATTAGAGCTATCAACTTCTTGTTTTAAATTCTCATAACCACCGATAAGCTTACCGAGTGGCAACTGATAGCCAAGCTGTATGGTTACTTGTTTCTGAGTCGTATTGATTACATCGTCTAGGCGACCTGTTTGCCAATCTGCACCATCATACGTGGTAGATTTATCATAACTTTGACCATATTTAATATTTGCAGACAGTTTATCTTGTTGATAATCGGCAAAAGCTGAGACAGCCGCGTTTTTTTGGTCAGCATACGCGTTTGGCACTTCTGAACCACTATCAATATCTGTAGTGGATTTTGCAAATAATCCTGTTGCTCCAATTTCAACATTGTCATTGACTTTATGCTTGGCGACCAAACTTGCGTTTTTGGACTCAAAACCGTCTTTGTCAGCATGATGTATGCCGAACTGAGCGTAAGGTTTCGTCGCGTCAATGCCATTGGTCTTTTCATAACCCGTAGAAAGGCTTAAAGTCGTTGCAGAATTAACCAGTTGTCCTGTAATTTGCCCTTTATAGCTGTTTTCTGTGCCGCCGCCAACAGTCAATGCGACATTAGACTGTTGGGCGTTTTGACCTTTAGTAAAGACTTGAATCACGCCGCCCATCGCATCTGAGCCATAAAGACTTGAGCCAGAAGCACCATAAACTATTTCTATTCTATCGATTTGGTCGACTGGTAACAGCGATAATGCTGCTCCACCTGCGGTTGCAGAGCTGTAACGAATCCCATCGATTAATACTAAGACTTGACTATTGGAGTAACCACGCAATCTGACACCACTGCTCGCACCATCCCCACCATTTTGAGTAACATATATGCCACCTTGTCCACGAAGTACATCTATCACGCTTTGACCGCGATAACGTTGCAATTGTTCTTCATCAATCACAGTGGTTTGGGCGATGGTATTCTTGACAAGCGTCGGCGTTTTGGTTGCCGTGGTGGTAAAAGTAAGGCTCGGCAAAGTCGTTTCAGCTTCGCCAATAGCAGCTTCGCTAGTCGCTGCATGAGCGCTAACACCAGTCATGGACATGCCAATAATCACCAAAACGCTTTGCGTCATTGGATGGATATTAAAAAATGGCTTTTTGATAAAACGAGGTGATGTCTGACAGGTATAACGCATAACTTGACCCAAAAAAATAGTTTAAAGATACATTGTAGAAAAATATCGTTACATAAGCTATTACTTTTGCTTGGTTATTGCTCATCAAAGCTTGAGGATTTTTCAATAAAAAACCCCTTTAGCAACTAAAGGGGTTTTGATAAAAGCCTTCGTATCAACAGTTAGCTGGCTTGTTGCTGTAATTTTTTAGCTTTTTGGTAGCATTCATTGATGTGATTTTCAGCAATTTTTTTAAACATCAAATAACCGATGGTACCTGCCACTAATTGACCGCCAAATGGTACAAATTTGGTGACCTGCTTGGCGATAATACGGCTGCCAAAACCTTGGAAAGTTTTTTTGGCAATACTGCGCGTCACCACTAGCCCTGCAAAATCCACTGCTTTATCTTTTAATTGGCTGATTTGCGCGCCGTTGTTCAAATCTACAGCTGTTTGGGCGGGTTCAATTAAACCAAATTTAGCAGAAATTTCAGGTAGCAATTTTGATAACAGCGTGGCATCCACCGCAACGTCTAGCAGCGGCACAGGGACAACCGCGGCGGCTGCCGATATTTTGGCTTTACTTTTAATCATCGCCTCGCATTCGCGTTTGATTTTTTCTAAATCAAGTTTTGGGTCGATGGTTTTGGTCGAATTTTCTGCTGACATAATTTTTCCTTCTAAAAAATTTCAATTATCAATAGTAAAGGTAGTATTGCAAAACGCTTGCAACAAGAGATGATTATTCATTAATGGTCATTGATACTGTTTCATTAATGGTAAGTGATAACTCCATGGTTTGATTATAACTGAGTGTAAACGTATGAATAAGCATCTTTTTGCAAAAAAATGCTAATGGTTTGTAGTGGCATTATTACGATATGCAAAATCCACAGAGGACTATGGAAGCTGATGGGATGTTTTTCACCGTTTCGCTGTTGTAATTTTGCCTATTCACTCTCATTATGCTAGTTTATTCTCTCTACTTTATTTGGCAAACATGATAAATTTATGTTGACTGTAACTCCCCGTTTTAGTGCGACCCATATTGACGAGATTCCCCATGATTTACAGCCGTTGGCGCAGACATCGATGACATTAGCACGCATTTTGGCTGGGCGAGGCGTGCAAGATGTGGCAAATTTAGACACCGCCTTTAATAAGATGTTGCCTGCAAATTTGCTGACAGGCATTACAAAAGCAGTGGCTCTGCTTGACAAGGCGATTGATACGCAGCAAAAAATACTGATTGTGGGTGATTTTGACTGCGATGGCGCGACCAGCACGGCACTGATGGTAAGGGTGCTGCGTGAAATGGGCGCGCAGGTTGAGTTTTTGGTGCCCGATCGTTTTAAGTACGGTTATGGACTGACGCCAGAAATTGTTGCGCTAGGTATTGAAACCTATGATCCTGATGTGATTGTCACGGTTGATAATGGTATTTCCAGCCATGCCGGGGTCGAGCTTGCCAAAGCCAAAGGGCTAACGGTGATTATTACCGATCATCACCTGACGACGCAGGCGACACCAAACGCCGATGCCGTGGTCAATCCCAATCAGCTGGGCTGTGATTTTGCTAGTAAATCATTGGTAGGGGTTGGGGTGGCATTTTATGTGCTAGGCAATCTGGCCAAAGTCAGACGCCAAGCCAATAAATCCACCACCCAAGTGAGTCGCTATATTGATTTGGTGGCACTTGGCACGGTGGCGGATGTGGGCGTATTAGACCAAAATAATCGCATCTTGGTACACCAAGGCATCCAAGCCATCAAGCAAGGTCGTTGCTGTGTGGGTATTTTGGCGTTGTTGGAGCAGGCGAGTCGGCAGGCAGCAGATATCACGGCTCAAGATTTTGGTTTTATTTTAGGACCCCGCATCAACGCCGCAGGTCGTATGGAGAGTATGCGGATTGGCATTGACTGCTTGCTCACCGATGATTGGGGGGAGGCACAGCGGCTTGCGTATCAGCTTGATAAACTTAATCAAGAGCGCCGCCAAGTCGAGCAGGGTATGCGACAACAAGCCGATAGTGTATTAAAGACGCTTGAGAATCCATCTGAGCAAAATGCTGTAAATCAAGTAACGCACCGCAAACGCAGTATTATTTTGTATCAAGATGAGTGGCACCAAGGGGTGATTGGTATCGTCGCAGGCAGGCTAAAAGAAAGCTACCATGTGCCCGCTATCGTGTTTGCCCCTGCTGATACGGACATGATCGAAGATAACGATCCTATCAAAGGCTCAGCACGCTCCATTGAAGGCATTCATATCCGTGATGCCATTGAATCAGTCGCGCAAACCCACCCCGAACTTATTAGCCACTTTGGTGGGCATGCGATGGCGGCAGGTCTGACAATCAAACGAAAAAACTTTGAGCCGTTTTGTAAAGCGTTTGATGAGGTAATTGCAGCGGTGGCTGATGAGGTATTTGCCGAGACGTTATATAGCGATGGCGCATTGACAGCCGGTGAATTCACGGTCGATTTTGTAGATAGCTTGCAGACGTTGGCTATTTGGGGACATGGTTTTGTGGCACCGATATTTGATGGGGTGTTTGTGGTGCAAGATTATCGGGTGTTAAAAGAGCGGCATTTAAAATTATGGTTATCGTATCCCGATGTCCCTTTTACTATCGAAGCGATTTGGTTTAATGCTGACTTTGACGCGATAGCTTTGTCTGCCATCAATCGCAGTGTGTCAAAAGTGCATTTGCTGTATGAGCTGGAGAAAAATTTATTTAATGGACAAACTAAATTGCAGTTAAGGGTAAAAAAGGGTGTACTCCTCTAGACAAGCGTTTTTGCTGATTCATACACAATCTGATAACCATAACACCCAATAAAGATGATAAACGACATAAAATGACATGTTAATATAATTTATCACCTATATTGCGCTAAATTTTGCTAAATTATGCAGGTATCAAGGTGTTAATTTTTTAAAGCTTGATAAAGCTTTGGCGCTTAGCTAGCTATTATTTATTATTTAACCGTTTGTTTATTAACTGGCTATCTTTTAACTGGCTGTTTTTTAACTATCTGTCTTTTACCTGCGTATGGAGAATTGCCATGAGTAAATCGCTTGCCAACAATGCAACCGCAACGACGGCTCGGCAATGGCAAATCCTCTCACAGCTGGATCGCAAACGTTGGCTCGGTACAACCCATATCAAAGAACAGCTTGATTTGATGGGTTTTGATATCAGTTTGCGAACCATTCAGCGAGATTTAAACGCTTTGGCAACGCGTTTTCCGATTGAAAAAAACAACACCAATCCACAAGGTTGGCGCTGGCGTGAAGATGCACCGATGCAAAGCTTGCCGCACATGAATTTGTCGCAAGCGGTGGCGTTTAGTATGATGCGTCATAATTTGACCCAGCTATTACCCCCGGCTATTTTAGATGAATTGATTCCGTGGTTTGACCTAGCGAATCGGCAACTCAAAGAAAGCAAAGTGGCAAATACTTGGCTCGATAGAGTGCGTATCCTGTCAGCCAATCAACCGCTCATCCCGCCATCGGTCAATCCAGCCGCCAAAGACGCCATCTATGATGCATTGTTTCAAAATAAAAAACTCATCGCCTGTTATAAAGCGCGTGGGCGAGAGGAAGCGCAAAAATACATTTTAAATCCGCTAGCCATTGTGCAGCGTGGTGTGGTGATTTACTTGATTGCCTCGCGAACAGACAGAGCGTCTAACGATGTGCGCCAATTTGCTTTGCACCGTTTTGAAAGTGCGGAAGTCAGCGCAAGCGATGCGCAAACCCCGAAAGATTTTAATTTAGACAGTTATATCAACACAGGCGCGATGGGGTTTAATTACCCGTTGTTCCAAAAACTCATGCCTGAGAGCGAAAAAAACAACCACGAGCCGCCCACGCAGCAAGTGCAGTTACTGTTTCATCCGTTATCGGGGGCAAGTTTGCTTGAAAGCCCCTTATCAACCGACCAGCAAAGCTGGGAAGACGACGAAGGATTGCATATCACAGCCACAGTGAACATGACCTCCCAACTGGTATGGTGGCTACGCGGTTTTGGTAAAGGACTGCGAAAAATCGAGCCTGAGATTTTATCAATCGCCGTCTTTGAAACCCAAACGCCAAACCAACAACCCACCGCCCAAACAATAAGCGAATAACTAACAAACGCCCAAGTAAACTAACTACTTTGTCCGATTTTTCGAGAATTTTATGAAACATACTGATAATAACACCCTTGAATCCACTGCCACCGACACCAACTCACAGCAGCCTAGTAAGCCAAAAACCACGATTTTATACAGTGATTTGACGGATGATTCACCTATCACATCTGCCAAATCGCCTGACAATCTGACACCCAGCACTACCACAGAGACCTACCAGATTATTTCGGCGCAGTTTGCTGACCCAGCGGTTGAAATAATAGCGCCTGTCAACTCACCCAATTTGACCGATAAAAACACCAATGAGACAGTAGTGTCAGGCACCTTGCCGCTACAGAAAGCGCCAACAATAAACCCCATGACTGATGACAAGATTTTGCAAAAAAGTCATCAGCTAGCAATCACCCAAGACGATCAGCTTGAAGATGATAAAACAGCTTCAGGTATAGCCGTCGAGCATATGGATGTGGTACTCAAGCAGTGGTATTTTACCGTGCAATGGCAGAAAACGCAGATGCCAAAATCTGGGCTTTATAATAAATTTAAAAAACGCACGCAAGCCATGGATATAGACTTATCCTGCTTGCTTTGTAACCGATATGGCGAGGTAATCGAAACTGTTTGGTTCAAAAATGTCCGTGATAAAGCGCAATCAGTGCGTCATCAAGGCGATGAATTATTGGGCAAAAAGCCATTTAGCGCTATCGATGACCGCAAAGAAGACGCTGACAACAATCAAAGCACCAAGGTCAATGATGCCAACCTCAATCAAGAAAGTATGGTGCTTTTTTTAAGTAAGCTTCCGCCCCAAGTATTTCATGTGGTTATGATTGTGTCATCTTATCACGGCTATGCGCTTAGCAAAGCGAAAGAAGCGTCTTGTCAGCTCAGTGATGATGAAGGTAATGTGATTAGTGAATTAGCTTTTACCAAACTGCCGACTGATACTAAGGCCTTATGGTTTGCCAGTCTTACCCGTTTTGCCGATAGCTGGCGCTATAATACCGAGCATCAACCTTTAGATAATAACAAGATGGCGCTAATTGAAAAAGAAGTGAGTGAAAAATTGGTACGTACGGCCAGATGATTGGGGGATGTAGTGTAAACTTATTGTTTCTCAGAGGTAAAATAACGAAGCAATTTTAAAGCCAAAATTTTATACATTTGAGGATGTTGCCATCGCATCTGTCAGTGATTGGATGTATTCGTCACTGTGATACTGTGGTACACTATGACAAAAAAAGGGATTGTCTTAATCGATAGGGATACATCGCATCTGCATTATTTTTCTCCTAAATATAGGTATTCCTAGATACATTATTGACTCATTATGCGGTAACCGTATACTTTGCGTTTAAAATGGTCAATCACATTTTATCCCCTAATTAGTAATACTTACTGTGAAATTTCTCACGCTGCTAGATGCATCATCTAGTCTCTCAATTAACATTCATATAAAAGAGGTTCTCTATGGCTAGTGGAAAGTCAAATATTATCTATACTTTAACTGACGAAGCACCGCTACTGGCGACTTATTCACTACTTCCTATTATTGAAACATTTACCAAGCCTGCTGGCGTTGAAATCACTAAAACCGATATTTCCGTTGCCGCGCGTGTATTGGCAGAGTTCTCCGACTACCTGACCCCAGAACAACAAGTGACCGACAATCTTGCTGAGCTTGGTCGGTTGACCCAAGACCCAGACACCAATATTATCAAATTGCCTAATATCAGTGCCTCAGTGGCTCAGCTGCAAGAATGTATTGAAGAGTTACAAGCCAAAGGCTACAACATTCCTAATTACCCAGAAAACCCAACCACAGACGAAGAAAAAGCCCTCAAAGCCCGTTATGGTAAATGTTTAGGTTCTGCGGTAAATCCCGTATTACGTGAAGGTAACTCAGATCGCCGTGCCCCAGCTGCCGTAAAAAACTATGCCAAAAAACACCCGCATTCAATGGGTGAATGGAAACAATGGTCAAAAACCCACGTCTCTCACATGGAAGAAGGTGACTTTTACCATGGCGAAAAATCAATGACCCTTGATAAAGCGCGTAAAGTCAAAATGGAGCTCATCACCCATAGTGGCAAAGCTGTGGTGCTAAAACCCGAAGTTGCCCTACAAGACGGTGAAGTGATTGACTCAATGTTTATGAGCAAAAAAGCCTTAATCGAGTTTTATGAAAAAGAGCTAGAAGATTGCCGCGAAGGTAAAATCCTGTTCTCTCTACACGTCAAAGCCACGATGATGAAGGTGTCACATCCTATCGTATTTGGTCACTGCGTGAGAGTGTACTACAAAGATGCATTCGAAAAATGGAACAAAACCTTTGACGAACTAGGTATTAATGTTAACAACGGTATGGCAGGACTATACGAAAAAATCGAAACCCTACCGACCACTATCCGTGAAGAAATCGTCCGTGACCTGCATGCCTGTCAAGAACATCGCCCCGCATTGGCGATGGTGGACTCAGCGAAGGGAATCGATAACTTCTATTCGCCAAATGACGTCATTGTAGATGCCTCAATGCCAGCGATGATTCGTAATGGTGGTAAAATGTGGGCAGCCGATGGCAAGCCTTACGACTGTAAAGCAGTGATGCCAGAATCGACCTTTGCCCGTATTTACCAAGAAGTCATCAACTTCTGTAAATGGCATGGCAACTTTGACCCAGCGACCATGGGTACCGTACCAAACGTAGGTTTAATGGCACAAAAAGCGGAAGAATACGGCTCTCACGACAAAACTTTTGAAATCCCAGAGGCAGGCGTTGCCAATATCACTGACATTGAGACCGGCGAAGTATTGATGTCGCAAAATGTTGAAGAAGGCGATATTTGGCGTATGTGTCAAGTCAAAGATGCGCCAATTCGTGACTGGGTAAAACTGGCAGTGACGCGTGCACGTAACTCAGGCATGCCAGCTATCTTCTGGCTTGACCCATACCGCCCACATGAAAATGAGCTCATCAAGAAAGTTAAAAAATACTTACAAGAGCATGATACTACAGGGCTAGATATCCAAATCATGTCTCAAGTTCGTGCGATGCGTTATACCCTTGAGCGTGTGGCGCGTGGTTTGGACACCATCTCAGTCACAGGTAACATCTTGCGTGACTACTTAACTGACTTGTTCCCAATTTTAGAATTAGGCACGTCAGCCAAAATGCTATCAATTGTCCCATTGATGGAAGGCGGTGGTCTTTACGAAACAGGGGCAGGCGGTTCAGCCCCAAAACATGTCGAGCAGTTGGTTGAAGAAAACCACTTGCGCTGGGATTCACTCGGTGAGATGCTGGCGCTTGCCGTATCTTTAGAAGACTTAGGCATTAAAGAAAACAATTCACGGATAAAATTACTGGCAAAAACTCTAGACTTGGCAACGGGTAAATTGTTGGATAACGACAAATCACCATCACGCCGTACCGGTGAGCTCGACAACCGTGGTAGCCATTATTATCTAGCCAAATATTGGGCAGAAGAATTGGCAAACCAAGAGGAAGATAGCGAGCTTAAGTCCAAGTTTGCGCCACTTGCTCAAGCATTGTCAGAAAATGAAGACAAAATCGTTGCTGAATTAAATGATGTTCAAGGTCAAGGCGCGGATATTGGCGGTTACTATCAACCAGACCAACAAAAACTAAGCCAAGTGATGCGCCCAAGTGCGACATTTAACCAAGCATTGGCTTCGTTTGATGCCTAATTCAATAGTATAAAAAAAGCCGAAGCTGGATGCTTCGGCTTTTTTAGTATCTGGTTTTTAGTGTCGGTAAATGGTTAAACATAGCTAAGCTAAGAATATAGCTGAGCAAAAACCGTCAATATCATTATTTTTGCTTTTCTTCGACAAGCGCCAATGCAGATTTTAGCTGGTTAGTAATATCATTTTTATCATAATTACGAATATCATGAAAATTTAAATGTAGGTTAAACCCAGGCAAGCTAAAGTCCACCCAATCGGTTTGTTGCATTGATTCGCTTTTGGGTTCAAGCAATTCCCACACATTCATGGCATCTTGAAAGCCTTTAAATTTAAATTGCCCCACGGCTTGGCAATGATGGACATGACCAATTAAATTAAACGTACTTTCACTCATCAAAATTTGATTGTTTTGCGCGGCAGATTCAAGGCGAGAGGCAAAATTGGCCTCTTTTCCAACCACGGTATAAGTCATACGATTGCGGCTGCCAAAATTACCGACATAACAATACCCTGTATTGATACCCATACGTACATGCAGCCCTTCAAAACCGAGTAATCGCCATTGGTGGCGCAGCACTTCCATTTCACGGCGCATCTCAATGGCCATACTGGCACAAGCAATGGCGTTATCACGGTCACTACCACCCATATCACCAAAATAGCACAATAACCCATCTCCCAAAAACTTATCGAGGGTCGCCCCATATTTTTGGCTCACTTGGGTCATACGGTCAAGGTAAGTATTTAAAATATTGGCTAAATGGTCGGGACTAATATGATCCGACAAATCAGTAAAACCAACAATGTCCGAAAACAAAATAGTTAGCTTGCGCCGTTGATTAATGACTTCAACCTTGGTGTTATTTTTGACAATCGGTTGCCAAATCTGGGGCGGCAAAAAACGGGTTAATTTATTGGTCACATTAACCAAGGTATCAATCCGTGCTTGTTGCTGCGCAAGCATTTGATTTTTTTGGCGTAAGCGAATCACCAGAGAACAGATATGATAACCAACTATCAAGATATCGGTAAATACGATGACAAAATTTAAAATATCTTCTTGCTTGGCGGTCAAACTAATGGCGGGTAATAAAAAATGCGCAGATATCAGACTAAGTAGACCCACTGCTACGGTTAATAATACCAACGAAACAGTATGTTTGGTATCTGAAAAAATCAGACGAATCAAAATCAACAACCATAACGCAAGGCTTGGGATATAGTTAAACTGCAACATACCCGTTGCCAACGCCATCAGGGTTAATACACTGGCTGAAGTAATATAGTGATGGGGCCGGATAACACTCAAAGCAGTGACAATAACGCCTGCTACCAACAGCAAAATACTGAGCGTATGATAAATAGGCGGTACATCAAGAGAGGTTAAGGTAAGCAATAAAATAAAAAATGCCGCCAGTTCAATGAATTTCGGACTTTTTAGATTGGTCGAAAGACCTTGAATGGATTCACGCAATTTAGTTTGTCTACCTCGTGCCTCGTAGTAAAATTTTTTTTAGACGTTCATTTGCCAATCAAATGGCATATCACGATGACCCCGCAGCGCCATCATCAGTGTCTGCTGCATATGGCTGAGCACTTCAGGGGTATAAGGGATAGCAGGATTACCCCATACCGGATTAGGCCAAGCAATGTCATTTTGGTAGCGCACGATATGATGAAAATGCAATTGCGGCACTTGGTTGCCAAGCGCGGCGATGTTCATTTTGTCGGCTTGAAAAGTTTTGGCAAGCTGACTTGATAGCCAGCTGGATTCACGTAAAAACTGGGCTTGGTCACTGGCGGATAATTCGTATAATTCTTTGATACCGGGTACACGCGGAATTAGAATCAACCAAGGAAATTGACAGTCGTTCATCAAGCGGCAAGTAGATAACGGAAATTCGCCCACCAAAAAAGTATCTTTTGCTAGTTGCGGATGTAAATTAAACATAATAACTCAATGCATTTAAAAGTGTTTTTGGAATTTAAAACTGATAAAATCAAATAATGCGCGTATTTTAGCAGTTATACCTACAAGACGAAATACTTTATTCAGAATAAGCGCATTGCAATTTAGGATTTCTTAAAACATAAATCAAGGCCGTTTATTTAGCCTAACTATGTCTGAGCGTTTTACAAATTTTGGGAAGTTTATGCCGTTGTCAAAGTCTCTTAACCAATGTCAGCGTCATGCTGATGCACCATCTTTATACCGCCGTTGTTTTATGATGGCATTGTTTGCTTTACTCATGGTTATCACCAGTGTCAAACCCACCGCTGTATGGGCGGCTGATAGCAGCAAATCAGCCAGTAGCGCCAGCGGCACAGCAACCCCACAAGACACCTTTGGGCGTGATACCCCGCGCGGCAGCGTGCAAGGCTTTATTCAAGCCTTGGCAAAAAGTGATTGGATGCTCGCCAGCCGTTATGTGGATTTAAGTTCTACCAAAGACCCCAGTGGTACGCTCGAATCTTTAAAATCGGCACTCGATAGCGGCGGACGTATCAACGAGCAGCTACAAATTAGCAATGACCCTACCGGCAATCTCGATGACAAACTAGCGCCCAATCTCGATAAGGTAGGGGAAATCAACAATCCCGACGCTGACAAAAAGAGTATTGATATCTTAATGCAGCGTGTCAAACAATCTAACGGCACCTATATTTGGCTGATTTCACGACAAACCTTGCAAGAAGTGGCGTCGTTATCACAGGTTACCCAGCCGACACTGGTAGAAAAGTACATTCCCAAACAATGGATTGAGAAAGATATTAAAGGCTATAGTCTTGGGCATATTGCGGCAGTGATTGCGCTCATGATAGCGACTTATCTCGCCTGTCTATTGATTAGCCAAATCTTATATATGATTATCACGCGAATTTATCTAGCGACCCACCCAGATAAAGAAAAGCAATTTCCGATTGATGGGCGCGTGGTCGTACCTGCCGCAATGGTGCTGACGGCGCTGATTATCAAAGAAGCGATGATTTTGGTGGGTATTAATTTGGTTGTGCGTAATATGGCGTCCAACCTTGCCGATATTTTATCTTGGGTATCCATGGTATGGTTGATTTTACGAATTTTGGATTTGATTTTTAAACGTGCAGAAAACTATGCCAGCAATAACCATCATCCAGAGCGGCTATCTGTCCTAAATCTGCTGCGAAAAGTGGTAAAATTGATTTTGATTGCGATTGCGATCATTGTGATTTTGGGTAATCTAGGCTACGACTTAACCACAGGTATTGCCGCATTGGGGATTGGTGGTGTGGCGTTGGCATTGGGTGCACAAAAAACGATTGAAAACTTGGTGGGCAGCGTATCGGTCGTTGCTGACCAGCCTGTCAATGTGGGCGACTACTGCCGCTTTGGCACGCAAGAAGGTACGGTTGAGGACATCGGTATCCGCTCCACCCGTCTGCGCACCACCGATCGCACAGTGGTGACGATTCCCAATGGTAACTTCTCATCGATGAGCATTGAAAATGTCTCTCAGCGCGATATGTTTCATTTTTCGCAAGTGTTCTATATCTCGCGCGATAGCGACATTGATAAATTACGTGAATTTATGGAGCAAACACAAATTTATATCACCAATCATCCGGACACCAACAGTGTGTGGAATCAAGTGCGTATCTCTGGCACTCAGCAAGACGCTTATCTGGTTGAAGTGCGATGCTATCTCAATGTGAAAGGGGCGATGGATTTTAATCAAAAACAAACTGATATGATTTTAAAAATCGCGGAGATGATGAAAGAGGTGGGACTCAAAAATGCGTTACCGACCAGCCGTGTGATGATGGGCAAACCGATTGATGTTACCTATTCAAATTTTGCTAATACTGTACCTGTAAAAGATAAAGGGGCGGCGTCAGAAAAACTGGCACAATCGGACAAGCCTGATACCAAGCCTTAGTGACTCATAGTTTTGGCATTGGCTTTTGAGATTGAATTGGGCAGGGTGGTGGCAGGTGTGGCATCACCCAAGTCCACATAGACAGGAATCGGACTGTCATATGTTTGCGGCAAAGAAGCACACGAGGTAAGGTTCATGAATAAAATGGCATAAACAATTAATGGGTTTTTCAAGTTCAAACATCCTATGTAATAAAAATCCATGCAATGAAAATTTCTAGGCTTTTAATCATAAAAGCCTAGATGTTACATCGAAATAATTTAAGTAATCAATTTAATGGGTTATGCCATTTTTATTTGTTTTTACTGAACATAAATCACGGAATAAAAAACGAGGGATAATCCATCAGTATTATCCCTAAATACTCTCTTATAAAGTACAAGCCCCGCCAGCACAGCCATTTTCAAGGTCGTCTTGGGCATCATTTGCGCCATCACGGGTGTTATGATAGTACAGCGTCTTAACGCCCAGTTTATACGCCATCAACAAGTCTTGAATCATCACCTTCATCGGTACACGGCTATCTTCAAACTTGGTTGGGTCGTAGTTGGTATTCGCTGAGATACTTTGGTCAATGAATTTTTGCATAATCGCCACAAGACTCAAGTAACCTTTGTTATTTGGCATTTGCCATAATAGCTCGTATTGATCTTTGAGCTTATCAATCTCAGGCACCACTTGTTTTAAAATACCGTCTTTTGATGCTTTGACAGATACCAGACCACGCGGTGGCTCAATACCATTAGTTGCGTTAGCAATCTGGCTAGAGGTTTCTGATGGCATCAAGGCGGTCAAGGTTGAATTGCGAAGACCGTGAGTTTTGATATCGTGACGCAGTGCTTCCCAGTCGAGTTGTAGCGGCTCATTGCAAATCGCATCAATATCTGCTTTATAGGTATCAATCGGTAAAATACCTTGTGAATATGTGGTATCGCCAAATGCAGGACACGCGCCTTGCTCTTTAGCCAGTTTGTTTGACGCCACCAACAGATAGTACTGTAAGGCTTCAAAAGTGCGATGGGTTAAACCGAGCGCCGTAGGATCTGAATATTTGGTACCGTTTTTGGCAAGATAATAGGCGTAGTTGATGACACCAATACCCAGCGTGCGGCGTTTCATAGAGCCATTTTTAGCAGCGATGACAGGATAGTCTTGATAGTCAAGCAAGGCATCTAGCGCACGCACGATCAGTTCCGCGGGCTCTTTGATGTCTTCTAATTGGTTGATTTCACCCAAGTTAATGCCTGATAACGTACAAAGGGCGATTTCACCGCTTTCATCATTGATGTTGTCAAGCGGTTGGGTTGGTAGCGCGATTTCCATACATAGGTTAGATTGGCGAATTGGCGCGACACTTGGGTCAAACGGACTGTGGGTGTTGCAATGGTCAACGTTTTGCACATAGATACGACCCGTGCTGGCACGCTCTTGCATCATCAGGCTAAACAACTCTTGCGCGGGCACACTGCGTTTGCGAATGGATTCATCTTGCTCATATTGCTCATACAAACGCTCAAACTCGGCTTGATCGGCAAAAAAAGCATCGTACAAACCTGGTATATCCGATGGGGAAAACAGGGTCACGTTTTGATTTTTAATCAATCGGGTATAGATGGTTTTATTGATTTGCACGCCATAATCCATGTGGCGAACACGGTTGTCTTCCACGCCGCGGTTGTTTTTGAGCACCAGCAGATTTTCCACTTCCAAATGCCAAATCGGGTAGAACAAGGTCGCTGCACCACCGCGCACGCCACCTTGTGAGCAGCATTTAACAGCAGTTTGGAATAGTTTGTAAAAAGGAATACAGCCGGTGTGCTGCGCTTCACCGCCACGAATAGGACTACCTAATGCGCGAATACGACCCGCATTGACACCAATACCGGCACGCTGTGACACATACCGCACGATGGCACTGGTGGTGGCGTTGATACTATCTAAGCTATCATCACATTCAATGAGTACACATGAGCTAAACTGACGCGATGGGGTACGCACGCCCGACATGATTGGCGTTGGCAGTGAGATTTTGAAAGTGGACGTGGTGTCATAAAAGCGCTTGATATAATCTAATCGCGCGGCCTTGTCATATTGTTTGTCGTAACTGGCAAACAGACACATACCGACGAGCATGTATAAAAATTGTGGGCTTTCAAAGACTTGTTTGCTGACGCGGTCTTGCACCAAATATTTGCCTTCCATTTGTTTGACGGCGGCATACGCAAAGCTTAAATCACGGTTATGGTCAATATAGTCATTGAGTGTATCAAATTCTTCTTTGCTAAAGTCTTGCAAAATATGGGCATCGTAACGACCTTCTTGGGTCAGTTTGGTGACATGGTCAAACAAATGCGGCGGTTCAAATTGACCAAACGCGATTTTGCGTAAATGAAAAATTGCCAATCGCGCTGCCAAATACTGATAATCAGGCGTTGCCGCAGAAATCAAATCCGCGGCTGATTTAATGATGGTTTCATGGATGCTTTTGGTGGTGATTTTGTCATAAAACTGGATGTGTGAGCTGATTTCTACTTGCGAAACAGACACATTATCGAGCCCTTCTGCTGCCCACTCGATGACTCGGTGAATCTTATCCAAATCAATTTTTTCCAAACGCCCGTCGCGTTTTTGCACGAGGATGTCTTCAGTACGAGTCATAATACGTTCCTTTTTTTACCTGTTTATCAACGTCATATCTGTATGTATTAAAAAGGCGCTGAGTGAGAGGTGGTGAGATAAAAATGCCCAGTAAAACAGCTAACCGAAAGTATAGTGAGTGTGTGTACCGCTTTTAAATACCGCTTTTGAGCCAAAGCTACACCACGTATATAGCATCGCAAAGTCATTGCCGTACTATTGCAAGGTTTTGCAAAAAAATACTATATCTAGGGGTTGTTTTATTATTTCGCACAATATAGCCTAAAAAAATTTGTAATTCTAGCTTGTATTTTTTTCAATTTTTTGCCTATTTTTCTGCAAAAATCCTAGACGCTTGATTTTATTAGCAGTTCATCAAGTCAAGCAAAAAGATAAAAAATTTGTAATTGTTAAAGTCAGATGGATTCATGAATGCGTAGTCATTGTCATAAAAATTTGAAAAATTTATGCTATAGTCAAACTATAGTCAAACCATTAAAACGATTTTGCAATCGTGGTTTTTTATGAAATCAATCAACAAAAAAAGGACGGACAATGACAACTTTTAGTAATTTTACCTATGATGAATTAACTATCGGGCAAACTGCCAGCATGACCCGCCAAGTGACCGCAGATGATGTCAAAGCATTTGCGCTTGTTACCCATGACTACAACCCAGCGCATCTCGATAATGAGTATGCCGAGCAGAGCCAGTTTAAAGGTGTGATTGCGCATGGTATGTGGACAGCAGGTCTATTATCAGCCTTGATTGGTACCAAATTTCCAGGATTGGGGACAATTTATCTGGACCAAAGTTTGTCTTTCCGTCGTCCTGTGCATATCGATGATACCTTAACCGCGACCTTGACGGTGAAAAGTAAAGACGATAGCAAAAAATGGGTGGTGTTAGATTGCCAAGTGACTAATCAAGAGGGTAAAGCGGTAGTGACAGGCGAAGCACAAGTAATTCCCCCTACTGAAAAAAGCAGCCGTGAAGCGGTAAAATTAGACGATTTTACCCTGCGTCAAACCTTCACAGAATAATCAGCCGGTATAGAGTAGACAACATAGAAGTGTTGCAGTTATTGATGACAATTATTTGCTACAATAAAGCCAAGAGATTCTTTGGCTTTTTTTATAATTTTTTGATAGCAGATAAACCATGAAAACATTAACGCCTGAACAACAACAAATTTTAGCCAATGTCAAAATGCCGGACGACTGGAAGCAGGCCTTGGCGACAGAGCTAACGAGCAGTAATATGGATAAGATTCGCCAGTTTTTGCGAGATCAATATCATGCGCAAAAAGTGATTTATCCCTCGGGTAGTCAGATGTTCAATGCGTTTAATTTGACGCCTTTGTCGCAGGTTAAAGTAGTGATTTTGGGTCAAGACCCGTACCATGGCGCGGGACAAGCGATGGGGTTATCTTTTTCTGTGCCCAAAGCCATCCCCAAACCCCCGAGTCTACAAAATATTTTACGAGAGCTCGCCGCCGATTTGGGTATCGCCCCGTCAAAACATGGCGATTTGACCCATTGGGCAACCCAAGGGGTGCTGCTACTCAACAGTATGTTATCCGTAGAAGCAGGGCAGGCAGGCAGCCATCAGCGTATTGGCTGGGAAACATTCACTGATGCAGTGATTGAGGCTGTCAATCAGCACTGCGAGCACTGTGTCTTTATCC
Source organism: Moraxella sp. CTOTU48717 (assembly GCF_032057165.1). Taxonomy (NCBI): domain Bacteria; kingdom Pseudomonadati; phylum Pseudomonadota; class Gammaproteobacteria; order Moraxellales; family Moraxellaceae; genus Moraxella; species Moraxella sp. CTOTU48717. Next base: position 97,093 of record NZ_DAMBBC010000009.1, read on the forward strand.
TATGGGGGAGTTACGCACAGAAAAAAGGCCGTTTTATTGATACCTCTAAGCATTTAATCATTACAGGCACGCATCCATCACCGCTTGGCGCCAATCGGGGTGGTTTTTTTGGCACGCGTCCTTTTTCCAAAGCCAATGATTATCTGATAGCTCACGGCAAAAGCCCAATAGATTGGCAGTTGCCACAGTAGTTTGGGTGGTATAAAAAATGGGTGCTAGTGAACATAACTGTTGTGAAAGCAGCTTTTATGAAAAAGAATTTTGTGACACAGGCTTTTATGACAGCGATGACGCCTTTATGCAAGCGGCGCTTGACGTTGCAGCCGAGGGCGGAGAGAGGGGCGAAGTGCCAGTGGGTGCGGTGATTGTGCATCAAGGCACCATCATAGCCAAAGGCTACAATCAACCGATTTTAAGTCATGATGCCACGGCCCACGCCGAAATCGTGGCAATAAGGCAGGCATGTCAATATTTTGATAATTACCGTCTGCCAGCGGATTGTGAACTGTTTGTCACGCTTGAGCCTTGCACCATGTGTCTAGGAGCGATTATTCACGCCAGAGTGTCGCGCTTGGTGTTTGCAGCGACAGAGCCGAAAGCAGGCATGATTGTCAGCCAACAGGATTTTAGCCAAGTGGCGTTTTATAATCATTTTTTGACCGTAAAACAAGGCGTGATGGCAGAGCAAAGTCGCGCGTTGTTGCAGGATTTTTTTCGCCATCGCCGTGAGCAAAAAAAACAAATGCGCGAGCAGTTAAGGGCAAACCAATAACCAATGAGTCTCTCAAAACCATTCTTTAAAATAAAAAATATTGGATAAAAAAAGGCAACCCATCGGCTGCCTTGTTTGACGCAAAAAACAGTTAGATTTTTAGACTAAAGCATGTTAGAGAATGTCATGACGCTTTTGGTGTTAATGCTTTTGGCGTTAAACAGTTACGCTGCATCAAAAAGCCTTGCCAGCCAAAAAAGCTAAAGTTACGGATATTGGCATGGTTCGTACCTTTCGGCTCTGCTTTAACACTGTCATAGTGCTCAGCAAACAGTTTTAGCGTATCTTGTTGGGTCAAATGGTTGAGTAGGGCAAAGCCAAACACTTTCGCACTGCCTTCATTTTCACCCGCCGCATTGTGCACTTCGCCATTGTTAAACTCAGTTGGTCGATAGTCATAGTAACTATCGATGATAGCTAGCACGGAAGCAAAATCTAGCGATTTGTTTTCTAGTTTAGCTAATAGTTTTGATAGTTCTAGCTTATCAATAGCGCTCATAGTTACTCCAAAAGTCAAAATAAATAAGGTGATTAACGGTTAAAATAATCGTCCTCAAACGGATCAAAAGCTGGGTTAAAATTATTGTTGGTCTGACCAAAACCGCGGTTTTCCACACGGTTTTCTAAATGACGCATTTGCTGACCGCTGTTACGCGGTTGAGAGGGTTTACTGCGCTCTTGGGGGAAGGCCTCATGACTGGCTGCCCCAAAACCACTGCGGTCTTGACCCATTCTATCATGGGCGGCAAAATCGACTGGGTGATTATCATAACCCATGCGTTCATGCCCAGTCCGTTCATGCAGAATTCTTTGATAAATCTCTTCACGGTGTACGGCAATGTCTTTTGGCGCATTGACGCCCAGTCTGACTTGATTACCTTTTACACCCAGTACGGTGACACTGACTTCGTCACCTATCATTAACGTTTCGCCAACACGGCGAGTCAAAATTAACATGCGTCACACTCCTTATGTCGCAACAAGTACCATCAATGTCCTATGATGATTCAACGATAAATTAGCTAAATTCGTCAAATATATTATCATGTATCATTGCCCAATGATACGTTAAAGACAGACTGCAAGGGCATAATTTAAGCGAACTCATCATGCTTGGCGGCTATTTGCCAACAGTCAAAATAGGCATTGAGGGGTCAGTTGCGTTTGTGCCCAATAAACGAGATGCCATTATAAACGAAATGCTGAAGTAAAAAAAAGGTTAACACCCGCAAAACGCGGATATTAACCTTGTTTTTGTGGAGAATTACAAATTTCTTATAATCCAGCAACCTTGCTTTCACCGTCTTCACGGTCAAGACCAAAAGCAGTATGTAACGCTTTAACCGCTTTTTCCAGTTGTTCTTCTTGAATCAGTACCGAGATTTTGATTTCGCTGGTAGAAATCATTTGGATATTGATGTTGTTTTCTGCCAGTGTTTCAAACATTTTGCTTGCCACGCCTGCATGTGAACGCATACCAACACCCACCAGTGATACTTTAACCACATTGTTGTTGCTCACGATTTCTTTGCCGCCAATCTCAGCAAGATTGTCACCCAAAATCGCTAGGGTTTTATCAAAGTCACCACGATTAACGGTAAAGGTAAAGTCGGTCAATCCGTTTTCTGCGATGTTTTGGATAATCATATCGATTTCGATATTGGCAGCACTGATTGGGCTTAAAATCGATGATGCAATACCAGGGCGATCAGGCACTGCTAAGATAGATACTTTAGCTTCGTCACGGTTAAAGGCGATGCCCGAAATAATTGGTTGTTCCATGCTGTCTCCCTCATCGGTGGTAATTAATGTACCTACATTCTTTTTAAAATCATCATCGAATTGACCATCGGCGTTTTCATCAAAACTGGATAAAACACGCAGTGGTACTTGGTATTTTCCGGCAAATTCAACCGAGCGAATTTGCAACACTTTTGAGCCAAGGCTTGCCATTTCTAGCATTTCTTCAAAGGTAATTTTTGATAATTTTTTGGCTTTTGGTGTCACCCGTGGGTCAGTAGTGTACACGCCGTCGACATCGGTATAGATTTGACATTCATCGGCAGATAGGGCAGCAGCCAGTGCAACGCCTGTGGTATCTGAGCCACCACGACCTAAAGTGTTGATGTCACCTTTTTCATCCACGCCTTGGAAACCCGCCACCACAACGACCATGCCAGCATCGAGTGCGGCACGAAGCTGACTATCATCGATATGTTGAATACGGGCTTTGGTATGACTGTCATCCGTACGAATCGCCACTTGTCCACCCGTCATTGACTTGGCGCTCACACCGATTTCATTTAATGCCATAGCAAGTAAAGAAATCGAGACTTGCTCGCCGGTTGACACCATTTGGTCGTATTCACGAGCGTTCGGCTCTTTACTGATTTGACGTGCCAAATCAATCAAGCGATTGGTCTCGCCACTCATGGCAGAGACGACAACCACCACTTGATGACCATTGTCATGCCAACGTTTGACGCGCTGTGCCACATTTTTGATACGTTCGACACTACCCATCGACGTACCACCGTATTTTTGTACGATTAAAGCCATTGTCAATACACCCTATAATATCGTGCACATTGTTTGCCATCGCTATGCAAGACTTGCCATACCAAGTCCTTGATGGATTGCTTAGCAGATTGTTTACAATGTCACGAAACGTAAATTAAACGGTACTTTATACCATATTTCCCAATTTTGGGGCAAGGCAAAATTGCCAAAAATCGTCAAATGACTGGCTCAAAGCGCAGGGTTATCGTGAACAAAACGTTATCAGTTTAGGCAATCGGTTGTAGCGGTAAAGCTACAGCGCGTTGCACGGCAGGACGGTCATGCAGGTTTTTTGCCCAGCGTTGTAGATGGGTGTAGTCTTGCACTTGTAAAAACTCGCCAGCGTTATACAATTTGCCCAGTGCCAACTGACCATACCATGCCCAAATCGCGATATCCGCGATACTGTAGTCATTACCTACCATAAACGTGTGAGTCGCTAAATGTTGATCGAGTAAATCTAATTGGCGTTTGGTTTCCATGGTAAAGCGATTGATAGCATATTCAAACTTCTCTGGGGCATACGCATAAAAATGCCCAAAGCCGCCACCGACATATGGCGCAGCGCCCATTTGCCAAAACAACCATGACAAACATTCGGCACGTTTGGCGGTGTCTGCTGGGATAAACTGCCCAAACTTTTCGGCAAGGTATAGCAATATAGCGCCTGATTCAAACAGTTTAATCGGTGGATTAACACTGTTATCCACTAGTGCAGGGATTTTAGAATTGAGATTGATGTCAACAAAATCTGAGCCAAATTGATCGCCATTCATGATGTCGATTTTGTAGGCGTCATACTGTGCGCCTTCAATACCGAGCTCTGCCAACTCTTCAAGTAACATATTGATTTTGATACCGTTTGGGGTGTTAAGGCTGTAAAGCTGCAAAGGATTTTTACCAATCGGTAAATGTTGCTCGTGGGTCGCTCCTGCGGTAGGGCGGTTGGTACTGGCAAATTTGCCACCGTTTTGGCTATCATTTGTCCAAATTTTGGGGGGCTGGTAATGATTATCCATGATGTTTCCTTATTGATTATGAGTATTTTAAAGCTATAAGCATGATTTAAAGCTTCGTTGGTTGATAAGATGTTAGATGTGATTATGGACACGACTATAAATGCGATTATAGAGACGATTATACACAATGTGCTTTAGGCTTTATGATACCGAATGTTTGGCTAAAGTAAATGGCGCTTTGATTAAGCTTGATTAAACGCATGCCTTATATAGCCGCATAAAAAATAACCGCATAAAAAACGCCGAATAAGTCATTCGGCGTTTTTTTAGGTGTAGTTTTAATTAGGCAAGTCGCTCAGCCAACCAATTTGGTAGCGCTTCTAATACGGTTGGCAATCCTGCCACATCAGTTGCGCCGCCTTGGGCAAAGTCGGGTTTACCACCGCCTTTACCGCCAAGCTGCTCGCTTAAGTGTTTGATGATATCGCCCGCTTTGATTTTACTGGTTAAGTCTTTGCCGACACTGGCAGTCAAGGCAATTTTATCGTCAGCTACGCCAGCGAGCACCACGATGCCATCATGCAATTTGGACTTCATGTCATCGGCAATCGTGCGTAATGCTTTACCATCCATGCCTGGTAAACTTGCAATCAGCACTTTTTGTCCATTGATATCTTGCACGTTGTTGATTAAGTCTTTGGCTTGGCTGCTGGCCAATTTTTGCTGCAAACGCTCAAGCTGTTTTTCTAGGTCGCGTGTTTTGTCGGTCATTTGATTGACACGGTCGGCGATTTCGTCGCGCTTCGCTTTGAGCTGACTGGCAAGTTGATTGAGCTGCTTTTCACCTTGCTGCACATATTTGACTGCGCCCATGCCTGTCACTGCTTCGATACGGCGAATGCCTGCCGCGATACCTTGCTCACTGACGATTTTGAATAAGCCGATATCACCCGTGCGCTGTACATGCAGACCACCACATAGCTCGATGGAGAAAGGCTTGCCGTCTTTATCTACCGTACCCATCGACAATACGCGAACCGTGTCACCATATTTTTCACCAAACAGTGCCATCGCGCCTTTGTCTTGCGCTTGCGTCATGCTGAGCATTTCTACAGTGGCAGGTTGGTTGGCAAGGATTTGTTGGTTGACAATGTTTTCAATGGTGATGATGTCTTGCTCAGTCAAGGCTTTGTCATACGAGAAGTCAAAACGCAACACCTCACTATTGACCAATGACCCTTTTTGGGTGACGCCTGTGCCAAGATGCTCACGAAGGGCGGCGTGCAGTAGGTGAGTGGCGGAGTGGTTTTTGGCACTCATGGCGCGTACTTGGCTTGCGACGCGTGCTTCGCTTGACTGACCCTGGCGGATACTGCCCATTTTGACTACGCCATGATGGATGATGGCTTGACCAGATTTTTTGGTGTCTTGGACTTCAAATACGCCGGTCTCGGTTTGGATATCACCTAATTCACCGGCTTGACCACCGCCTTCAGCATAAAAAGGCGTTGCCGATAATACGATGACGCCTTCATCGCCCTCCTGCAATTGCTCAGCCGATTTGCCCTCAAGGTATAAATGGGTGATAGTGCTGCTGTGCTCTGCTTTGTCATACCCCAAAAATTCAGTGGCACTGTCAACTTGAATCAATTGGTTATAATCAACGCCAAATTTACCTGCTTCACGGGCGCGGGCGCGTTGCTGCGCCATGCCTTGTTCAAAACCGGCTTCATCAATGCTGATGTCGCGTTCGCGCACGATGTCGGCTGTCAAATCGGCAGGGAAACCGTAAGTGTCATACAGTTTAAACACGGTTGCACCCGACAACGTATCGCCAGATTTTAAGCTATCTAATTCTTGGGATAGTAGTTTGAGACCTTGCGATAAGGTTTTGGCAAATTGCTCTTCTTCTTTTAAGATGGCTTGCTCAATGTTGGCTTGTTGTTCCCGAAGCTGTGGGTAGGCATCGCCCATGATTTGAGCCAGTGGCGCGACGAGCTTATAAAAGAAGTTGTCATTAGCGCCTAATTTGTTGCCATGACGAACCGCGCGGCGGATGATACGACGCAGCACATAACCACGGCCTTCATTGCTTGGCAATACGCCGTCTGCAATTAAAAAGGAAACGGAGCGGATATGGTCGGCAAGCACTTTGAGTGATGGCTCAGACTGTAAATCGATATCGTTTGGCAAGCCAATCACTTGCGCCGCGTGCTGCATGAGATGGGTAAATATATCGATTTCATAGTTGCTATGCACGCCTTGCATGATGGCACTAATACGCTCAAGCCCCATTCCCGTATCGACACTTGGCGCAGGCAGTTTTTCAAGTGTACCGTCTTTTTGGCGGTTAAACTGCATAAAGACGTTGTTCCAAATCTCGACAAAACGGTCGCCGTCTTCTTCAGGTGTACCTGGCAGACCGCCCCAAATATGCTCGCCGTGGTCATAAAATACTTCGGTACAAGGACCACAAGGACCTGTGTCACCCATTGCCCAAAAGTTATCCGATTGGTATTGACCGCCTTTATTATCCCCAATACGGATGATACGCTCGGCAGGCAAGCCTACCACATTATGCCAAATATCAAAGGCTTCATCATCGGTGTGATATACCGTCACGTAAAGTTTATCTTTGGGTAATCCAAGCCACTCATCAGATGTCAAAAACTCCCAACAAAATGGAATGGCTTGTTGTTTAAAATAATCACCAAACGAGAAATTACCGAGCATCTCAAAAAACGTATGGTGACGCGCGGTATAGCCGACATTGTCAAGGTCATTGTGTTTACCGCCTGCGCGTACACATTTTTGCGATGATACTGCACGTTTATAATCGCGTTTGTCTATCCCTAAGAACACATCTTTAAATTGGTTCATACCGGCATTGGTGAATAGCAGGGTAGGGTCATTGTGTGGGACTAGGCTCGATGATGCCACTGGGGTATGACCATTTTCGGCAAAATAATTGATAAAAGCTTGACGTATATCGGCTGAAGAAAACGGACGGCTCACAGCGGCTCCTTAAGAGTTTTCAAAATTAAATTTGGCATATATTATCAAAAAAATGTAAACATTGTATTTTAGCAGAATTCATTCGATGTGAATAATGCTTTTATAAATAGCACCTTTTAACAATCCCAATTTTTATAAAACGCACCTTTTAAAAACCGTACATGGCATCTAAAACCGTGGGCGTCAAGTATGGGATTTGCAACGTTTTTCATGGCGTTAAAAAAAAGACCGATAAGTAGCATCGATCTTTTTTGATAATTCTTTTTTGCCAATTTTTTATAGCAATGTAGTTTGGAGTAAAAAATTACCGCTCTACTTGACTGACATCACGTACCGCACCTGTATCCGCGCTAGTAGTCATCGCTGCATACGCCCGCAAGGCGGCTGACACTTGGCGCTCACGATTGACAGGTTTCCAAGCTTGGTTGCCACGGTTCACCATCGCTTCTCGGCGTTTTTCCAGTTCGGCAAAATCAACCGCCAAATGAATCGAGCGATTAGGGATATCAATCTCGATGGTGTCGCCTTCATTGACCAAACCGATGGTACCGCCTTCAGCGGCTTCTGGGCTGACGTGACCGATGGATAAACCTGACGTACCCCCTGAAAAACGACCATCGGTGAGTAGCGCACAGGCTTTACCCAGACCTTTTGATTTTAGGTAAGAGGTCGGATACAACATTTCTTGCATACCCGGACCGCCTTTTGGACCTTCATAGCGAATTACCACGATGTCACCTGCGACAATTTGGTCTGCTAAAATCGCTGCAACGGCATCGTCTTGGCTCTCAAAAACACGGGCACGACCGGTAAATTTTAGGATGCTGTCATCCACGCCCGCTGTTTTGACGACACAGCCACGTTCAGCAATATTACCAAACAATACCGCCAAACCACCGTCTTGCGAGTAGGCAAATTCTTTGCTACGGATACAGCCAGATTCGCGGTTGACATCAAGATTGGACCACGCATTGTTTTGGCTAAAGGCTTGCGTGGTGCGTACCCCACCTGGGGCTGCAATATAACGCTCACGTGCCTCGGTATTATCAGGATTCATGATATCCCATTGGCTAAGCGCTGCTTTGAGTGACGCACTATGAACGGTGGGAACATCGGTTTGCAGTAGGTTTGCGCGATCAAGCTCGGCTAAAATTGCCATCACACCCCCAGCACGGTGCACGTCTTCCATATGATATTTTTGTGTTGCCGGAGCAACTTTCGATAGACAAGGCACACGGCGGCTTAGACGGTCAATATCCGCCATTTTAAAATCTACTTGGGCTTCATGGGCAGCGGCAAGCAAATGTAGAATTGTGTTGGTTGAGCCGCCCATGGCGATATCAAGGCTCATGGCGTTTTCAAATGCCGCTTTGGTCGCAATTGAGCGTGGCAATACGCTGGCGTTATCTTGCTCATAATAACGTTTGGCAAGTGTTACGATACGACGACCTGCTTCTAAGAATAAATCTTTACGTTTGGCGTGAGTGGCAAGTAACGAGCCATTACCAGGCAGGGATAAGCCTAAGGCTTCGGTCAAACAGTTCATCGAGTTGGCAGTGAACATGCCTGAGCATGAGCCACAAGTTGGGCAAGCAGAGCGCTCAGTTTGTGCCACATCTTCGTCACTAATCAAGTCATCTGCCGCATCAATCATGGCGTCGACTAGGTCAAGTTTGCGAATTTTTTCACCCAATTCATTCATCACGGTTTCATGGGTGGTATGCCCATCGCCCAACGTGGATGCCAATACTTTGCCCGCTTCCATTGGACCGCCCGACACAAAAATCGTTGGGATATTGAGGCGCATCGCTGCCATCAGCATACCAGGGGTGATTTTGTCACAGTTTGAGATACAAACTAGCGCATCGGCGCAGTGGGCATTGACCATATACTCCACGCTATCGGCAATTAAATCACGGCTTGGCAAGCTATAGAGCATACCCAAGTGACCCATGGCGATACCATCATCCACCGCAATGGTGTTAAATTCTTTGGCAACACCACCTGCCGCTTCAATCTCGCGGGCAACCAACTGACCCAAGTCTTTTAGGTGTACGTGCCCGGGTACAAACTGGGTAAACGAGTTGGCAATCGCGATAATCGGTTTGTTAAAGTCCTCATCTGTCATACCCGTTGCACGCCAAAGTGCGCGTGCACCCGCCATATTGCGGCCAGACGTGGAGGTTTTTGAGCGATATTGTGGCATGGTTGTTCCTTATTTCTAACAGTCAATACAAGTGATAAATTTAGCACTTAGTGTACTCTGTCTCGACCAAAAGGGCTAGTCATGGCTCATGATAGATAGTTATAATTGGTTTTAAAGAATGGCATATTAGCCACCCTTATCATTGCTATATCACAGCTATCATTTAACCCTATCTATCAACCGTATCTGATAAAAACTCATCAAAAGGATTTTATTTTGACCAATCCCACCTTAAGCATTACTGATGTCATCCGACAAAGTCTGGCATTTTTAAGTAAAGATAGCCTAAGCAAACATGATTTGAACAAACACGATTCAAGCGAAGATAAAAATGCCGCAGCAGCAAATCAACCCTTCACTGGATTGATTATTGGTAATGACACGCAGTCGGTTTTTAGCCAAATTCAAGCCATTGATGAAGCTATTGATCAAGCCGTGAGTTGGGAAGCGTTTGATTATCAAGAGTTTATCGCGCATCGGTTTGCCAAACGCTATGACTTGGCAGTGATAATTTTATCAAACGATAGCGCTATCGATACCCAAATTATTCAGCGCTGTCGCGACTTGTTTGCCAAGCATTGTTTGGTGGTGCAAAATTTATCCGAGCCGGCAACAGGCGTGGATATGGTGAGCTTTGGCTTTAGCCGATTACATGAGCAGCCGATTGTGGAAAATGACCAAGATCACCATGCAACCAGCTACCAAGTATGGCAATTTAATCTGTTTGACTATAAACATTTGCCAGATTGGTTTAATAGCAAGTTTTGGGCAAACCCTGAATTATGGAATAAATTTCGTTGGTAGCGGTTGTAGACACAACTTTAGACAGTTTGTTTTTTTATCACTTATCTTATAAAAGGTGATTTCTTCAGCTATTCGTTTAATCCAAAAATTAAACTACTTTGAGAATTTCGAGGAAAAGTTGGCTAAATTTACAGTAATACTGTTTACAAAAAGCGCGAGATTGATTTACTCTATCGAAAAGTAACAAACAAAATAGGTAAACGCGTTAAATAATAATTTTTGAGGAAAGACTATGAAATTAACGATACTAAAAGTAGTAAGCGCTGCTGCGATGATGGCAACCATCGCCTTAACAGGGTGTTCTGCCAAACGTACTGGCACGTCTGAAGTGGTGGTTGCGCCGATGGGCGTTCCCGGTGGTGTAGGCTACTATAACGGTGGCGCTGTGGTAACAAACTCGACGTCAGTCATCACTGCCGCGGGTGCTAACCCAAATACCGTGTATTTCGGCTTTGATAGCAGTGAAATCGACGCTCAAGGTCAAGCCGTGTTAAATCAACAAGCGCAATTCTTACAAGCCAACCCAAGTGCCCGTGTCGCTATTGCGGGTCACACCGATGAGCGTGGTAGCCGTGAATACAATCTGGCATTGGGTGAGCGCCGTGCCCAAGCTGTACAAGCCTACTTAGCTACGTCAGGGGTATCAGCTTCACGTATGGAAGCCATCAGCTACGGTGAAGACCAACCTGCCGATCCCGGTCATGACGAATCAGCATGGGCAAAAAACCGCCGTGCAGAAATTTCTTACTAAGTATTATCTACTAAGTATTTGTTACTAAGCATTTCTTAGTGAGTAAAAGACAAAAAAACCTGTTGATTCAACAGGTTTTTTTGTGGTTAAAATCGGTTTATTTGACCAGTTGAACGGTACCATTGGCAGTGACCGTAATGGTGCTATCGCCCGCTTGGAAGTTTTGGTCAGCGACTTTGGCACTGCTGGCTTCTAGCATCATTACACTGCCATACGCGCGCGGTGCACGATAATCGCCCCCTTGACTAAAATCCAACGAGACTAATTGATAGCCTTTTGCGCCCCACACAGGTAGCAGCGTTTGCGCTTGGCGCTGGAAGTTTTTGGAAGCTTCCATCATCAATTCTTGCTCAGTGGCTTTGCGCGCGGCATCAGACACGCTAAAGTCTAATCCATCAACCGTCATAAAACTTTGCAATTCGGCAATCAATTTGCTAGCGGCGACTGTGTCAGTGCTTTTTAAATTCAAGCTTGCACTCCCCGTCCAACCAATGATTTTTTGGTTTTTATCATATTGTGGATAGGTGGTTTGATTGCCCGTACTCACTTGCACTTGTGGGTATTTTTTGGCAATAGCTACCGCTTGGTTCAACGTGGTAGCGATTTGATTAGCCACCTCACTGCTTGATTTGTTTTGCACAGTTTTGCTAAGGGTAGCATTGATTTGGTCATTGCTGACTTTTTTACTCGCCGAGGCAGCAAAGTTAAGCAAGCCGTAGTTTAAAGTATTGGTCATTAATGAGTTCGCAGGGGATGGGTTCACAGGGTAGGTGGCGGCTGAAACACTGGTAAAAGGTAATAGCGTCGCCATAGCAAGCAAGCTGGCTGCAATACCTTTGGTCATTGTATGATTGGCATGCGTTTTATGATTGGGATGATTGTTAGTTGCGGCGCTTAAATGTGTCATAGTGTTTCCTATTGTTTTTTTCCTAGTTTTTTCTAGTACTTCTTTATATGGGTTGGCATGAATCTGTTGCTGATTAAAATACTGTATTAGCTTATTCAATATGTTGCTGAATGGGCATTATAAAATATTTTGTAACATTTGCAGTGGAAGAATTGTAGAAAAAGGGTAAGAAGTTCGACAAAAATTTACCCGAATGTTGCTTGGTGATGGGTTAGCGTGCGTAAAAGTGAAATAAATACAAAAATTTGGTGTATATGATAAAAAGAGTTTGCATTTGGTCGCCAAATTCTCTAGAATACCGCTTCGGTAACCCCATTGGTAGCTTCGCAACTAGCTGCTGTGAACCCCGCCAGGACCGGAAGGTAGCAACGGTAGCAGCCAGCCAGTGTGCCGAAGATGTGCTAGTGGGGTTATCACTTTTTTAAGTAGGTGTTTTTGATGCCTATTTCACTTGGTAAGTTTTTTAATTGCGAAAGAAAACTGACCAATAATGACTCATATACGCTACCTAAACGCTAAGAGCAACGTCAATTTTCCAATTAATCTAGCTTATCCATCTGCCTAATATCAAGCGCGCCATTGTAAGCGCTGATAATCTTCCGATGATAACCTAATATTTAGCATTGTATTTTTTTAAGCATTCTTGTGAATGCCGCGATACGAACTTTTTGATGGTTTTACTGTTTCAAAAGTTTTGATAAGTCTGACAGTAGGTTTTGTCACTATTTTTATAGTGAAAATAAGTCTTACAGACACGATTACAATGCTTTAAAGCGATTAACACGATATTTGTGATTAATGATAGCTGATAATTTTGCCTATTCATTTTGCTTATCCATTTTGAAAGTGCATTCAGCTTGAGGGCTTTTGCTTGTTGCGTGTTTTCAATCAAGGTTACCACCGACACTTTGATTAACTTATTTTTTAAGGACTTACATGACTGATTTTAATTTACCCACAGATTTTGCTGATAACTCAATCGATAATTTTTTTAGCAATAGCAATAGCAATAGCAATAGCAATAGCAATAGCAATAGCCAAGCCAACAGCAATGAGCCTACTGACAATACCCCAGTTAATGATACAGAAGCAACTGCGACAACGGATGTTGTAGCGACTGATATTGTAGCAACGGATGCGCCAACGTCTGATGATGCTAACCCTAGCGAAAATGGGTTTGCCGCATTGGGTCTTTCAGGCTCATTATTAAAAAGTATTGTCGCAACGGGTTATACCACACCAACACCTATCCAAGCGCGCGCGATTCCTGCGGCATTAGCGGGTCGTGATTTGCTATTATCCGCACAAACAGGTAGTGGTAAAACTGCCGCGTTTGTATTACCAATTTTGCATCAACTAAGCGAACTACAAGCCAAAGAAAAAGCGGCAGAAAAAACCGCAAGTGGCAAACGTGGTCGCCAACAGCCAAAAGTCGTACAAGCGTTGATTTTGACACCGACGCGTGAGCTGGCTAACCAAGTACAAGACAGCATCCGCAAATATGGCTCAGCCATGAAAGATTTATACAGTGTGCCACTTGTGGGTGGTGCGGCATACAGTGGTCAAATCCGTGCGCTGAAAAAAGGCGTACAAATCATCGTGGCGACGCCGGGTCGTTTGCTAGATCATATCAATGCGCAGCGTGTGAACCTATCTGATTTGACTATGTTGGTACTTGATGAAGCAGACCGTATGCTAGACATGGGTTTTGCCGATGATATCAATGCGATTTTGGAAGCCACACCCCCGCATCGCCAAACCATCATGTCATCTGCGACATGGGATGGTCCAGTCGGTAAAATCGCTGAAAGCTTTACCAAAGACCCAGAGCGTATCAACATCAAAGTTGAAACCGCACACATCGATGAAAAAGTGTACTTCTGTGACAACTTTGACCACAAAAATAAATTATTAGAGCAGCTGATCTGTGACCCAGAGCGTGGTCAAGCGATTATCTTTACCGCGACCAAACGCAGCAGTGAAGAAGTCGCTGAGCGCCTACAACAATGGGAACACAAAGCCTGTTATCTGCATGGTGACTTGCCACAAAGCAAGCGTAATCGTATTGTCTCAGATTTACGCAGTGGCAAATTTGACATCGTGGTAGCAACAGACGTGGCAGCACGTGGTCTTGATTTACCTAATATTACCCATGTATTTAATTATGATTTACCGCGCCAAGTGGAAGACTATGTGCATCGTATCGGTCGCTCAGGTCGTGCTGGTCGTACTGGTATTGCTATCAACCTATGTAGCCGCGATGACCGTCGTCAATTTGGCAATATTGCCCGTTACCTAAAACGTGATATCAATGAAGCGCAAGTTGAAGGTTTAGAACCGCGTTTTGTGGAAAAATTTGAAGGTCGTGGTAAGCCTAATGGTCGTGATGGTCGCGGTCGTGGTCGCAGCGGCAGTGATAGCCGTGGCGGTCGTGATGACCGTGGCAGTCGCTCACAACGTTTTGCTGGTTCAAGCGATAGACCTTCGAGCGAGCGTCGTTTTGCGGACAAGCCACGTTTTGACAACCAAGAACGCTATGGCAAATCAGCGAGCAACGATAGTTCGGCACGTTTTGAAAAACGCGAGCGTTTTGACAAAGGTCACCAAGGCAACAGCGATAGTCGTTTTGGGCGTGATGATGCGAGTGCGCCGCCTCGTCACCGCGATTCAGATAACCGTCATGGCAACAGTCAGGGCGATTTTCACCGCGCCGCTAAATCATCGGATAAACCAAATTTTGACCGTGATTCACGCCAAGGCAATCGTGAGCCTCGCCAAGGTGAGTATGCAGATCGTCGCCGCGATGATAACCGTAGCTTTAACAAAGATGGCTTTAAAGGCTATCAAGGTGATAAACCACGTTACAACACTGACCGTAACAGCAGTGAGCGTCATGGCGAGCGTCCTAACCGCTTTGAAAAAAATGACCGTTTTGGTGACAAACCTTTTGCCAAAAAAACCGAACGCTCTAGCGAGTTTCGTGGCGATGACCGCGCTCGCAAGCCACGTCCAATCGTAGAAGAAACCTTTGGTCAACCGCTTAAAAAACGTAGCGACAGACCATATCCGGCAAAAGATGGTCAACGTGCTGGTGATTCACGCTCAAATGGGTTTAAATCTGAGGGTTTCAGAAAATCAGACAAATCATTTGCCGGTAAATCATCAAGATCGGAAGGATTTAAGTCATCGTCTGACCGTTATGCTTCATCAAGCAAGCCATCAGCTAAACCGGCTGGTAAACAAGATGGTTGGGATGCGCCAAAACGTAGCCGCCGCAATAGCACAGGCAAACCGCTATAAGTTATAAGCAGTAAAAAAAAGCACCTAATTGGGTGCTTTTTTATTGGCTAGATTATTTTGGCTTGTCATCAGACTGGGCAAATTTTATCCGGCTGTGTAGGTGTTTGGGGCGTTTGGTTATTGGCAGAATTCGCCAACGGATTGATACAGTTGTTGGCATTGCTCAGGGCACAGATTTTCCATATTCAAAAATGCGTGCGGCATATCCGCAAAATGGACGAGTTGGGATGGCGCGCCTGCGTCTTTTAGTACGTCATGATAGCCGATATCTTCATCACGCAGCGGACAATAACCAGCCGTTAGGTGCAGTGTCTTTGGGGCTTGATACGGCGAATGATGTAGTAGGGTGGCCATATCGGTCCAAAACGGTGAGCTCAGCTCACGGTCATCATACGCTGAAAAATAATTGTCAAAATACCAGCGGATTTTGCTAGATTCTAGTAAATAACCCGTGCCATTTTCCTCAATCGAAGGCTGTGACATGGTGTAATCTAGACTGGCATAAATCAAAATTTGATGGGTGATAGCCAAGTCTGTGCTCACACGGTTGGCAAGCCAATCTTGCACCAAGCTGGCAGTAATCGCACCGCCACCGCTATCACCCGCTATGATAAGCTTGCCGTTACAGGCATAACCGACTTGCTGTAGGGTCGCTGTTAAATACGTTAAAATCGAGTGGGCATCATCAATCGCGGCAGGGTAGCGGTTTTCTGGTGCAAGGCGATATTCGGGCGCTACTACCACGCAGCCTGTCGCTTCGGCCAATTTTTTATAGAGTTTATCATACACGGTGACGCTACCTGCCATGCCACCACCGCCATGAAAATACACCATTACCGGCACGTCAGCCGTTGCTTGTTCATTTGGCAGGGGGCAGTTGCTCGGTACAAATAGCCTAAGCGGTACGTTATAACCACGAAAATTGCTTGGCGTCACCAGCACCGTATCGATGATTTTTGCCATATTGGGTGCGTCAGTGACAAATGCGGTTGTCAAATTGGCTAACGCCTCACGTGCGTTGATGGCATTGGGCTGAACGCCTTGCGCTAACAGATACGGCACAATCACTTGATGCAGCTGTGTCAAATACGCTTGCATGGCAGCGGGCATTGGCTGTTTTAAATTCTTTGGCATAATTCAATCCTATTGATTTTAAGGTTAACTTCCACAATGTGCTAAATATTACTGCAATTTCGTCATGGCTGGGTAGTTATGTTTTGAAAAATACGGATGTTTTAGCAAACAGCCATGTGTTAAAAATATGATGCTCTAGGGTGCCAAATTTGGCATTGAAGGGCATTCCAATACCCCTCAATTCACGTGATTGGCTTGAAAATTACAGCTTAAGGTTAAACTTCTTTTAACAATAAATAGCCTGCTTTAGTGCTAGTATAGGCATTTCTTTCACGGGCACTACTTTGTAAAAAGGTCACCTATGACTTCTCAACCACAACATGCCACTGGGCATTTGGATTCTTCCAATCATTCCACTGACACTGATACTAATACTCACGCACTAATATCCAGTAACCTAACTAGCCGCAATCTATCCAATAGCCAACCGCAAAATCAACCGCCTTCTCAACAACTGAATGCCAAACCACCGACAATGCCACCTTCATTGATAGTCAAAATCATGATTGGCATGATTGGCGCGTTTGCATTTTTGCAGGTCTATTCGATTCAAGCGATTTTGCCGATTATGATGCAAGCGTTCTCAGCGACCGAAACGCAAGTGGGCATGACAGTTGGGGCGACAGTGATTGCCATTGCCATCATGTCACCTTTTATGGGGATGTTGTCTGATGCCGTGGGTCGTAAAAATATCATTGTGGCATCCATTGCCTTTATGGCAATACCCACGATGATGATTGGGCTATCTGACTCACTCTCTAGTATCGTTATTTGGCGATTTATGCAAGGGTTGGCGGTACCTGGCATTACAGTGGTGACGATTGCCTATGTCGGGGAAGAGTACGCCGGCAAAGAGATGGCAAAAATGATGTCCTACTATGTCTCAGGTACCGTATTTGGGGGATTTTTAGGGCGCTTTATCTTGGGGCATTTAGAAGAGCTTATCGGCTGGGAAAAAGGCTTTGTGTTCATGGGTGTGTTGACGGTGCTAGGCGCTGGTTTGGTGGCTTGGTTATTACCGCGCTCGCGTCATTTTCATGCCAACCCAAATTTTACATCGGCGCTGCACATGCTAAGTAAACATCTGCGCAACCGTTATGTGGTGACCGCAGGACTGCTTGGCGCGTGTGTATTGTTTTCATTAGTGGGCTGTTTTACCTATGTTAATTTGCACTTGGCAGATACACCCTACAATCTATCGAGTGCTGGGCTTGCTAACATTTTTGCGGTGTATTTGATTGGGGTGGTGGTCACACCGATTGCAAGTAGTTTAATTGCCAAATATGGCGCTGCGCGTATGGTGCGCGTGGCCGTGTTGATTTCGATGATAGGCGTGCTGATGACACTGGCTGCGCCTATCTCTTTGGTGATTGTGGCGCTTGCTGTGATGTCAACGGGGGTATTTATTACCCAATCGGCGACCATTACTTATATCGCGGTGAATGTCAAAGAAGGGCGGTCGCTGGCGTCAGGTTTATATTATATGGCGTATTATATCGGTGGTAGTATCGGGGCGTGGGCGTGTGGTCTGGCATATGCACAAGGCAAATGGCTATATACAGTCTATACACTGCTGGCTGTACAAGTCATCGCCTTACTGATTGCGTTTTTTGGGTTAATTAAAATCCCAATCAAAAGATAATCATTCATCACAACAATAAACCCCAATCAATGGGGCTTATTTTTTTTAACGGTTATTAAGTGAAAGCATTAAAGCAGTCACATATTAAAATTAGGGTGCAAAGCGATCATGGTTGGGATGTTCACCAAATTCTTTACGGTACTTGGCTGAAATTTCATCCCAAACTGGCGCATTGTGTACGCCATTGGCGCGCGCATCATAGATAGGATCTTTGCCTTGTTTGACCTGTGCTTCATAATCGCGCAGTGCGGCAAATGCAGGTTTTTGCAAGAATAAGATACCAATGATGTTGAGCCAAGCCATCAAACCAACGCCCAAGTCACCCAGTGCCCATGCCAAGTCGGCGGTTTTTAAGCAGCTATAAATTACCACAAATAAAATCACTACTTTGAGTACAGGGATTGCCCAATTTAGTTTTACGGTACGAGTGAGATAACGGATATTGGTTTCTGCAATATAGTAGTACGCCATTATGGTAGTGAAGGCAAAGAAGAATAGCGCAACCGCCACAAACACTGCGCCAAAACCTGGCATGATGTTTTCCATCGCAGTTTGCACGTAACCTGGACCTGCGGCAACGCCTCTAACACCTTGATACAAGAAGGCTTCTTTGTTGGCGGGGTCTTGTACATTGTACATACCAGTAATGATTAGCATGAAACCTGTCGCCGAACAAACAAATAGCGTATCAACATACACTGAAAACGCTTGTACTAAGCCTTGTTTGGCTGGGTGTGACACCTCAGCGGCTGCCGATGGGTGAGGACCTGTACCTTGACCTGCTTCATTTGAGTAAACGCCACGTTTCACACCCCATTGGATGGCAAGACCCAACACAGCACCAAACGTCGAATCCATACCAAACGCAGAGCGGAAAATTAACGCTAGCACATCAGGTAATTGACCGATATGCATGATGATAATAACAATCGCCACGATGATATAGGCAAGTGCCATAAAAGGTACAATCAACTCAGCAGAGGAGGCAATACGCTTGACACCACCAAAGATGATAAAGCCAAGTAATGCCGCAATTACCGCGGCTGAAATACTAGGTGCGATACCCAGTGAATTGTTCATCGCTTCAGCAATCGAATTGGCCTGTACACCGGGTAACAATAAACCACAAGCGGCGATTGCCGATATCGCAAATAACACCGCGTACCATTTTTGCCCTAGCGCTTTTTCAAAATAATAGGCTGGACCACCAATAAAAAAGCCTTTATCATCACGTTCTTTATAAATCTGCGCAAGCGTTGACTCAACGAATGCGGTACTTGCACCCAAGAACGCTACCATCCACATCCAGAATAATGCACCAGGACCACCAAACGTAATCGCTGTTGCGACACCGGCAATATTGCCTGTACCCACACGACCTGCGAGTGACATAGCGAGTGCTTGGAATGAAGACACACCCTGATCGGTGCTTTTGCCATCCATCAGCAATCGAATCATGCGACCAAAATGGCGCACTTGTAAAAAACGACCACGAATTGAAAAATATAAACCAACCAATAAACATAGATAGATTAATGCGGGACTCCATACCCAATCATTAATCGCATTGACAAAATCTTGCATTACCTTATCTCCCACTACCGTAGAAAGCTAAAATCCCATAGGATTTTTGACTATTTGCCAACTGTTTAATTTATAGAAACGATAATCTATCACCCAATAAAAGTTTCTATAAACTTGCTGAATTATTACAGTTTCCTTATCTTATAAGAAAAAATTGGTTTTGCAAATGGTAATGATAAAAATTGGCGATAAATAATGCGATAAAAAGTGATTGACTAACCTGTTTTTACCCCAAACATTTCACCGATAAGGTTAGTAGTAACCAACGCGATAACGCCCCAAATGACCACCCGCACAATGGCAGGGAAAATTTTGGCACCCCCCAAATACGCCGATAACCAGCCCAAAAATGCTAATCCTATCAAGGTCACTGTGCCCAAACCGCCGACCAAATATTGTTTTGGTAACAGCCAAATACATAGCACCGGTAGCAGCGCCCCTGTGATAAAGGATAAAGCCGATGCCACGGCTGCCTGTAGTGGATTAGCGGATGCGGTATCGGTAAGTCCAATTTCATCGCGTGCGTGCGCTTCTAGGGCATTGTGAGCAGTGAGTGCTACCGCAACATCATGTGCCATAGCAGGCGTTAAACCGCGCTGAACATAAATATGCGTCAGTTCTTTTAGCTCGCGGTCTGAATTGTGCTCAAGTTCATAGGCTTCTTTTGCCAAGTCGGCTTTTTCGGTATCCGCTTGCGAAGAGACGGAGACATATTCGCCCGCTGCCATACTAATTGCGCCAGCAATCAGCGATGCCACCCCTGTCAACAGCAAGGTGTGACTGTCCACTTGCGCTGCCGCAACCCCCATTAATAGACTAGCGGTGGAAATTAAACCATCGTTGGCGCCGAGCACGGTTGCGCGTAGCCAGTTGTTGCGATTACTAAAATGCGGTTCATGATGTGCTGAATACATGGTCTTGCCCTCAAAAACAAAAAATTGACATAGATTAAAAAAGATAGATGAAAAGGTAAACATAACAAAATTAACTTAGAAACCTTTGCACGAATAAACACACAAAAGTTCATTAAATTGGTATAATACA